>DASYKK010000191.1:0-6839 GCA_035995565.1 Candidatus Angelobacter sp. | reverse complement strand
ACCTTTGACGATTTCACTGCGCGGAATTGGCTTATCCTCAAGCTGGCAGTAAAGCACTTGCTTTACGCGGGAGTTGTCCCCTTTATGAAGCTGGTTAAAGCCTACGGATTCGCTACGGGCTGCGCTGTACAATTTGACGGGGAGAGACAGCAGACCAAAAGTGAGATGTCCCTTCCAAACGGTGCTGGCCATTTCATGATCTCCAGATATTAGGGCGTTAGGGGTTAATGAAAGCACAAAAATCGGTGCAATACAATCTTCCGAAAAGGCTATGTCACTAGAAGAATACCGGCGAAAACGAGTCTTCTCCAGGACCCCCGAGCCTCCTGCCAAACCTTCACGCGACGAAGGCAGCCGCTTTTTTATCCAACGACATAGCGCGCGACGCCTCCACTATGACTTGAGGCTCGAAATGGATGGCGTGCTCAAGTCATGGGCCCTGCCTCACGGTCCCACGCTCGATCCGGCAATCAAGCGGCTGGCCGTCCATGTGGAAGACCATCCGCTCGACTACGGAAGCTTTGAAGGCACCATTCCCAGCGGTAACTACGGCGCGGGCAGTGTCACGCTGTGGGACCGTGGTATCTACGAATGGCTCGGCCCCAAGACTCCGGCGGAGATGTGGGAATCGGGCGATCTGAAGCTTCGCTTTCATGGACACAAGATCGTAGGCGAATTTGCGCTGGTTCGCACCAATCGCGCCAAGGGAAAAGATTGGCTGCTGATCAAGAAGAAAGATTTTGCGGTCCGCGAAGGCTGGGATCCCGAAGCTGATACCCGCAGCGTGCTGCAAGGTCCCGGAGATATTTCTTCCACTGAAGGTGCGGTCAAGGCGGAAATGCCTGCAGCGCTGGAGCCAATGCTTGCGACTCTTGGAACCTCGGTGCCGAGTGGAACTGACTGGCTGTATGAAGTTAAATGGGACGGATACCGCGCGCTCTGCTTCATCGAACGCGGCAAAGTGCGTATGCTTTCGCGCCGCGGCATAAAGCTGGACAAACAGTTCGCGACCGTAGCTGCTGCATTGGCGCAAAGCGTGAAGGCCGATACAGCGATCATCGACGGCGAAGTTGTTGCGCTGGACGAGAACGGCAATCCCAGCTTCCAGCGGCTACAAAACATGACCGGCTTCGGGACCAAGCCGGCGGTGAAAGGCGCGCCGCCATTTTTGAATTTCTTTGCCTTCGATCTACTGTATTTGAATGGCTACGATCTGCGGAAGGCCGCGCTCATTGACCGGCGCCAGCTCTTGATGTCGATCCTGCTTCCGAGCGACGTGGTGCGGTATTCGGAACATTTTGTCGGCAAAGGCGGCGAACTGCTGCAGGCCGTTCGCGCCAAAGGGTTGGAAGGGATCGTGGCCAAGCAGGCGCAAAGCAGATATGAATCCAGGCGCAGCGGAAACTGGATCAAGATCAAAGTCACCTGCCAGCAGGATTTTGTGGTTTGCGGATACATTCTAGGCGAGCGGGAGCCGTTTGGCGCGCTGGTGCTGGGCTACTACAAGAATAAAAAGCTCGTCTATGTAGGCAATGTGGGTTCGGGGTTTACGCAGCAATCACTCAAAGCTGTGGGTGAGAAGATCAAGCCGCTGATCATCAGAAAGCCGGTACTTACCGACGTACCGAAGGAAATCGGCGAGGTTACATGGGTAAAACCGGATCTGGTGTGCCTGGTGAAGTTTACCTCGTGGACGAAAGACGACCGCCTGCGCGCTCCAGTGTTTCTCGGAATGCGAACCGAAGTTCCGCCGGAAGAAGTGGTGCGCGAAACGGGTTTATTGGCCGAGGAGACACACCAGGAGTCGCAGCATGAAGCTCTTCTGCCCGCCGACAAAGCTGAGATAGCACTTGAGGTTGATGGCCATCATTTGAAATTTACAAACCTCAACAAAGTGTTCTACCCGGTAGAGAATTACACTAAGCGAGACGTGATCAACTTCTATGCCGCAGTTGCCGATCTGCTGGTACCGCATCTGCAAGGCCGGCCGCTCTCGCTCAAACGGTATCCCAACGGCATCGACCAGGACTTTTTCTTCCAGAAAGATGCTTCAGGATTTCCTGACTGGCTGCATCGGGAAGAACTGGCCGATGACGAAGAGTCCAAGACGCGTGTAATTTGCGATGACAAAGCTTCATTGCTCTACCTGGCAAACCTCGGCTGCATCGATCAAAACCCATACATGAGTCGCCTGGGAACGCTGGAACATCCTGACTTCATGTTGATCGACCTTGACCCTTATCATTGCGGCTATGACCGCATTGTGGAAGCGGCGCAACTGGTGCGGGAAAAATTGCGGCTGATCGGACTAACGGGCTATCCCAAGACCACCGGCGGAAATGGCATGCACGTCTATGTGCCGGTGGAACCAATTTACAGCTCGGCGCAAACCAGGCAATTCGCGGAGATCCTGGCGCGATGGGTCTCAGCCGAGCGGCCTGACCTGTTCACCACGCCGCGGATGGTTTCCGCCCGCGAGAAGGGCAAGGTCTATTTCGATTATCTGCAAAACGCAAGCGGCAAGACCATCTCCGCGCCATACGTCTTGCGCGCACATCCCGGAGCGCCCGTGGCCACGCCGCTCAAGTGGGAAGAAGTTGTACCCGGTCTGAAGCCGGTCCAGTTTCATATCGCCAATGTGCTGCGACGCTTTGAGCGCGTCGGCGACTTGTTTGCCGGTGTGCTGAGCAAGCCTCAGGGGTTGGGTCCGGCAATCGAGAAGTTGAGCGGAGTAATGGGATAGGACGTGAACCCTGATATAAATCATCTGATGTTCGCCGCGCGCACGAACTGGAACCTGAAACCCAACCGCTTGGCGGAAGCTCTGGAGCGTCACAAGTCCAGCGGCCGGCGTCTGCTCGATCTCAGCGCTTCCAATCCCACGGAATGCGGCTTCAAGTATGACGCGCCGGCGATTATGCGCGCGCTCTGCGCCCCGGCATCGCTGCAATATCATCCTGATTCCAAAGGACTGAACTCAGCACGCCAGTCAGTGAGTGATTACTACGCCGAACACGGCGAATGGGTTTCCGTTGACGATTTGATCCTCACAGCCAGCACCAGCGAAGCCTATTCTTTCATCTTCCGCCTGCTGTGCAATGCTGGCGACGAACTCCTTATTCCCACACCTGGTTATCCGCTGTTTGATTTCCTGGCGGACGTGAATGACGTAAAGCTCATCCGTTATTCACTCTTTTACGACCACGGCTGGCACATCGATGTGCATGCCCTCAAGCAGGCCATCACGCCGCGCACACGCGGCATCATCGTTGTCCATCCCAATAACCCGACCGGACATTTCACAAAGTTGGGAGAAACGGCGCAGCTTAACCAGATATGCGCTGAACACCGGATCGCCATTATTGCCGATGAAGTGTTTCTTGATTTTTCTCTGGACGCGAGGCAAAAGAGCTTTGCCGCGAATGCCGGTGCTCTGACGTTTACCATGAGCGGCATCTCTAAAATCTCCGGCCTGCCGCAAATGAAATTCGCCTGGCTCGCTGTGAGCGGCCCACAAGACATCAAGAGGGAAGCGCTGGCCCGGCTGGAGATGATCGCCGACACCTATCTTTCCCTGAACGCTCCCATCCAACTGGCTGCGCCGGTGCTACTGCGCACGCGCGCTCCCTTTCAGCAACAGATAATGGACCGCGTGCGCAACAACCTCGCCGAGCTTGATTTGCAGCTTGCGCGCAACCCGCACGTGAGCCGTCTGGCTGTGGAAGGCGGATGGTACGTGGTCCTTCGTATTCCGGCGACGCGCCCTGATGAAGAACTTGCCATCGGATTGCTGGACAAGCATGACGTGTATTTGCACCCGGGCCACTTCTACGATTTTCCCGGTGACGGATATCTTGTAGTGAGCCTGATCACGCCGGAGCAGGATTTCAGCCAGGGCACGCAGCAACTTCTCTCCGTGTTGCTTTGAAATCGTGAATCCGCAAAGCGCTATTTATTTTGGTGGAAGGCTTGTTGTGGCGGACGCCGACTGCCGCAGCTTGTACCGTTGAATCTTTCCCGTCGCCGTCTTGGGAAGTTCGGCCACTACTTCAAATATTTGCGGGCACTTATACGAGGCCAATCTCTCCAGTACATGCTTCCGAATCTCTTCAATCATCTGCGCTGTATTGCTCGCGCTGCTCTTCAGGACCACATAGGCCGCCGGTTTTATCAGTTGATTGCCGTCCACGTTCCCGATGGCTGCCGCCTCCTGCACCATGGGATGCTCCATGAGAACATTTTCAATTTCTATCGGACTCACCCACATGCCCTTGACCTTCATCATGTCGTCATTGCGGCCCACGTACCAGTAGTAACCATCGGGATCGCGGTAATATTTGTCGCCCGTGCGGATCCAGTGGCCCTGGATTGTTTCTTTCGTCTTGTCGTGCTGGTTCCAATAACACGAGCAAACAGAGTCACCTTTAATCAGGAGACTACCAATCTCGCCGTCGGGAACATCCTGGCCATTTTCGTTCACGATGCGCGCTTCGTACCCCGGCATGATCTGCCCGCTCGAGCCCGGCCGTACCGCTCCCGGTCGGTTGGCAATGAACATGTGCAGCGCCTCGGTCGATCCAATGGCATCCAGGACCTCCACGTTAAAGCGTTCCTTGAAGCGATGGAAAAGTGTCGTCGGAAGCGCCTCACCGGCGGAAACCGCGTAACGCACGGTGGAAAGATCAAAATCCGGTCCGTCCTCACGATTGTAAGAGAGCAGACTGGCATAGTTTGAAGGCACGGAAAAAAACAGCGTCGGTTTATGCTTTTCGATAGCGGAGAATATGTTCGGCGGAGAAGGCGATCCCGGCCAAAGTATGCTGGTTGCTCCCACTGAGAGGGAGAAGTAAAGGCCATTGCCCAGGCCATAGGCAAAGAACATTTTGGCCACGCTGAAAAAGCGGTCCTCTTCCGTGATCTCCAGAATGTTCTTGGCGTAAAGCTCGGCACAAACCACCATGTCATGGTGCAGATGAACGCAGCCTTTGGGGAAGCCGGTACTGCCGGAAGAGTACAGCCAGAACGCCGCATCATCCTTTGTGGTCGGCTCAGGCTCGAGCTCAGGCGAACTTTCATCCAGAAGCTGCTGGAGGGATTCCGTTCCCTCCGGTGCCTTGCCGAACACGACTACGGTCTTCAGGTAGCGCAGCTTTTCTTTGGGAATTGCCAATATCTGCGGTAGCAGAGCTTCGCTTACAATCAGCACCCGTGCACGCGAATCGTTGAACACGTATTCGTACTCTGGCGGCTTGAGTAGTGTATTGATTGGAACGGGCACAGCACCAATCTTGATCGCGCCAAAGAAGCAGTAGGGGAATTCCGGCGTATCCAGCAGCAGCAGTCCAACGCGCTCTTCCTGCCGCACACCGTGTTTCTTGAGCGCATTACCGGCGCGGTTCACCCGTTCGAAGAGCTGCCGGTAGCTCACGCGCTCGTCGCCGCATTCATAGGCGATTCTGTCGCCGCGACCTTCCTGAATGTGGCGATCGACAAAGTGTGTGGCCACGTTAAAAATCGTCGGCAGCTGGATCGATTTCATTTGCCCCATCGGCGGATTGTCAGGTCCCTGGCAAGCATAAACATTGCGGAATCAAATACTTGGATTGCTGATTAATGATCCCAGACATCAATAATATAACCGGAACTTACACCCCTTCCCAGCCGTAACTACAGCCAGCCGGGAAGTGCAAAGCGTGATAATTTTGCCCTTCCGGTTAATAACAGGGTTCTTCTCTCGTCTGACATCTTGAGAGGAGCACCGTACTAAATTGCAGGCCACAATGCAAATAGCGCAAGCAAACATGGCGGTCATGGCCGGAGACAGTTTCTCCCCCGGGCTGGAGCAGATATTTCTGGAACACAAAGACCTGGTTTACCGGGCCGCGTATCGCGTCACCGGCAATGCGAGCGACGCGGAGGACGTCTTGCAAACCGTCTTCTTGCGCCTGGTGCGATTGGAGCAATTTCCGGAAATTTCCAATCTGCCGGGTTATCTGCACCGTTCCGCGGTGAACGCGTCTCTGGACTTGCTGCGTGGGAAAAAGGAAACTTTTTCCCTGGATGAAGACCCGAACCAGACTGAAGTGGTGTCCACAGATCATGGCCCTCACTCAGCCGAACTCCGGGACTGGTTGCGCCACGCACTGGCGAAACTGAATCCACGCTGGGCGGAAATGTTTGTGCTGCGATTTATTGAGGATTACAGCAATCGTGAAATCGCCGGACTTATGAATACATCGGCTGCGGTGGTTGCTGTGGTGCTGCATCGTACGCGTACTCAACTGAAGAAGGATTTTAGAGGATCGAAGAGGGAAACCCGATGAAGCATCAGAAAACAAATCGCGCAAATAATCCGGGCGAACATCTGGACCAGGCGCTCAATGCCATGCGTGCCCAGCAGCCGGACCAAGAGACAATGAATGCCGCCGGGGAACGGGTCTGGCAGCGAGTTAGTCAGGTAGCATCCTTTGCGTCTAACGCTCAGGTTGAGTCTATCCGCGGCTGTGACGACGTACGCTCTTTGCTTCCGCAATATCGCAGCGGCCAGTTAGCTCCAGCGCGCGCGTTGCTGGTTGAGTCCCATTTGCATGAGTGCGTTGCGTGCCGTCGCGAAGCTGAGACTGGCAAACGCGAGCGCGGCGCTCTGGCGCCATGGAAGCAGGAGCTTCCGCAGATAGCAAACACCGGTTTTCGCTGGATAGCTGCGGCAGCCGCGATCGTCATTTTTGCTATCGCAACTTACTTTGTGCAGGACAAACTCTTCTCCGGCCCGCAGGGCATGCGGGCCCGGGTTGAATCGCTCAACGGCGTGCTCACCCGCGTCGGCTATGGCGGTGACC
>DASYKK010000190.1:0-2973 GCA_035995565.1 Candidatus Angelobacter sp. | reverse complement strand
GACCTCCACCCGCTTTGAGAAGAACATGCGCGCCATGGCCGAGTTGGTGGCCGCAGTCCGCAATGAGGAGGAAAAGATTCGCCTGGGCGGCGGCGAAAAGGCCATTGAATCCCAGCATGCCAAGAAGCGTCTGACCGCGCGTGAGCGCATCAACCTGCTCATCGATCGCGACACCGAATTCTTCGAACTCGCGCTTTATGCCGCCTATGAAATGTATGAAGAGTGGGGTGGCGCGCCTTCGGCGGGCGTGGTTACCGGGCTGGGACGCGTGCATGGCCGGCTGTTTATGCTGATCGTGAATGACGCCACGGTCAAAGCCGGAGCGTTCTTTCCCATGACGGCAAAGAAGGTGATCCGCGCGCAGAACATCGCCATTGAGAATCACATTCCCACGATTTATCTCGTCGATTCGGCAGGCGTGTTTCTGCCGTTGCAGGAAGACGTATTCCCTGACACCGACGATTTTGGTCGCGTCTTTCGCAATAATGCGGTGATGTCCGCCATGGGAATTCCGCAGATCACGGCGATCATGGGCATGTGCGTGGCCGGCGGCGCGTACCTGCCGGTGATGTGCGACACCATATTAATGACCGAAGGCAGCGGCCTCTTTCTGGCCGGCCCGGCGCTGGTGCAAGCCGCAATCGGGGCCAAGTATACGGCGGAAGAACTGGGCGGCGCCCAAATGCATGCGCAGATTGCGGGCACAATCGACTATCGCGAGCCCAACGACCACATCTGCCTCGAGCGCATACGCTCCGTCGTGAGCAAGCTTGGCCACAAGCCGGGTGCGCCATTTAACCGCGTTAAGGCTGAGCCCGCTGCTTACGCAGCAGAAGAAATTTACGGGATTTTTGAAGCTGACGGCATGCGTCCTTATGACATGAAGGAAATAATCGCGCGGATTGTGGACGGCGCGAAATTCGATGAGTACAAAGCCGAGTACGGCAAGACCGTGGTCTGCGGGCTGGCGCGCATCGGCGGCTTTGCTGTGGGCATTGTGGCCAACCAGGCATCGCCGGCGCAACAGACTGATCCATCGACCGGCGCCAAGCGCGTGGAATTTGGCCGCGTGATCTATACCGAAAGCGCCGAGAAAGCCGCGCGCTTCATTATGGATTGCAATCAGAACCTGGTGCCGCTGGTGTTCCTGCATGACGTGAATGGCTTTATGGTGGGACGGGACGCGGAGTGGAGCGGCATCATCAAGGCCGGAGCAAAAATGGTCAACGCCGTGGCCAATTCCGTGGTGCCGAAAATTACGGTCATTATCGGCGGGTCTTTTGGCGCGGGACACTACGCCATGTGCGGCAAAGCATACGATCCGCGCTTTGTCTTTGCCTGGCCTTCAGCACGCTATGCGGTCATGAGCGGTGCGGCAGCCGCGGGAACACTGGTGGAAATCAAGATCAAGCAACTGGAGCGCGGCGGCAAGAAGCTAAGCGATCAGGACCGCAAGGAACTGTTCGACGCGACTAAAGCCACGTATGACCACCAGACCGACCCCCGCTACGGCGCGGCCCGGCTATGGATCGACAAGATTATTGACCCGATGGAGACGCGCCAGGCGCTGATCACTGCACTGGAGGCGGCGAGTCTAAATCCGGAGGTGAAAGAGTTTAAGGTTGGAGTTTTGCAGACTTAGCTCCTTGTTAAGATCGACGCGGATTTTTTCACTACTACGGAGACACGGAAACACGGAGAAGAGCGAAAAATAGGAGATCGTGATGTCTGAAACAGCTGCTGCACCGAAGCTCCGTTATGAGGAACTAACTGAGAAGATCCTTGGTGCGGCAATTGAAGTTCACAAGACACTCGGGCCGGGATTGCTGGAATCGGCCTACGAAGAATGTTTATGTCTTGAATTAAACCTGCGCGGGCTTCGTTTTGTGCGGCAAATCACAGTCCCAGTGTCATATAAAGGGATCAACCTGGATTGCGGATATAAGCTCGATCTCCTGGTAGAGAACACGTCATTCTGGAACTCAAGTGTGTGGAGCGCATTGCATCGATTCATGAAGCTCAACTTCTTACTTACATGAAGTTGCTGAAAAAGCCGGTAGGTTTCATCATAAATTTCAACGTTCCGGTTTTGAGGTCCGGTATCGTTCGAAAAGTTCTATGACCTGTTGTTCTCCGTGTCTCCGTGCCTCCGTGGTGAATAGGTTGACAGCGCCGCGTGGGTAGGTTTTTGATTTATGGCGAATGAGATAAAAATCATCGAGTGTCCCCGCGATGCCTGGCAAGGCCTTAAGGGCCAGATCCCTACGGCCGTTAAGGTCCAGTACCTGCGCGCGCTGATAGGGGCAGGGTTCAAGCACATTGACTCCGTATCGTTCGTTTCGCCCAAGGCAATTCCGCAGATGGCCGATTCAGAAGAAGTCCTCAAAGAGCTTGATCCGCCGGATGACGTTGAGATCATTGGCATCGTGGTAAACCAGAAAGGCGCGGAGCGGGCGATTGCGACCGAGGCCGTCCAAACGCTGGGGTTCCCGTACTCGATTTCGCCAACGTTCCTGGAGCGCAATCAGCACCAGACGCTCGAAGCCGCCGCCGACGAACTGGAACAGATCAAGTTGCAAGCCGACGCAGCGGGCCTGAACGTTGTCGCGTATATTTCCATGGCTTTTGGCAATCCGTATGGCGATCTGTGGAACGCCGAAGAAGTGATTGAGGCCGTGGGCATCCTGGCCGATATGAACATTACACAGATTTCTCTGGCCGATACCGTAGGCCTTTCGACGCCGGCTCAGGTTAAAGAACTGATTGCGGCCGTAACCGGGGCTTACGACTACCTGGAGATCGGCGCTCACCTGCACAGCACGAAAGCAGGCGCGGCGGAAAAAGTCATTGCCGCATATGAAGCCGGCTGCCGGCGATTTGATTCCGCCATCGGCGGGCTGGGCGGATGTCCGTTTGCTCAGGATGAAATGATCGGCAACATTCCAACAGAGATTGCCGTGCAGGCGCTGCTGG
>DASYKK010000189.1:0-13187 GCA_035995565.1 Candidatus Angelobacter sp. | reverse complement strand
ACGTGCGCTATCCGGTGCAAACCAACCTGCGCCGCCGACCCCTTCACCGTGTGCATGGCACGTAACAATCGGTGAATTTGCTCGGAACTGGGATTGGTTTCCAGCGAAAGCAGGCAGTGCGTCACAATCTGCAAATGCTCTTCCGCTTCTGGAACAAAGAACTCCAGCACTTCTGCGGGAACTTCACCGTCTGCCGGCAGCGGCTGGTAAGGAATTTCTGCGACAGGCGACGATTCTTCTAACACTGAATCAGATTTTTCCGCATGCCCCGCGCCACTTCCCGCAGCCCCCGGCTGAGGCTGTTCGTGATGGTGCGGCGCTGGCGAGGTCTGGAAGGCAAATGGGTAACGTTGCTTGAAGACTCCAATGTCCTCTTCAGATTCCACCGCGTTCGTGCTGATCATGATGAGGTCGGATTCAAGCAGCGCCACGGCCTCAGAGATAAACTCCACCAGCGGACCGGCGGCATCCGCCGCAATCGTAGCGTTCAGTGCATACTGGAAGATGTGGGCCAGCTTCCCGGAAATTTCGGCAAAAAGCGGAAAACCATACGAGGCAGAGGTGCCGGCCAGCGTGTGCGCCGCAATGTGCAGACGCTCCACGTCTTCCTGGCGAGGATAGCCATCCTGCAGAATGCCAGAGTATTCCCGCAAAAACTGCAGGCGCTCTGACGCTTCCTGTAGGAAGATCTCCACGAATTCTGCCCCTTGTCCGTTCAAGCTTTCTCCTGCGTTGTGGCGGCGCGCGCCAGATTGGCCGGCTTCTGATAGATCCGCGCATCGCGGTGGATGTGCGTTTCAAACTTTACGTCTGCCCGATTGATGGATTCTGCATGGCCCAGAAACAGATAGCCGCCCGGCTCCAGATATTCATAAAACCGCTGGATCAACTGGGCCTGCCGCTCTTCAGAAAAATAAATCAGCACGTTCATGCAGAAGATGCAGTCAAACTTGCCCATATAGACAACCTGTGCAAGATTCATGGGCGCGAATGTAACCAGGTTGCGAATGCGCGGACGGACCAGATAATGATCGCCGGCGTGGGAAAAATGCTGTTCGCGCTGCCGCGGTGACACGGTTTCCAGGTCGCGCGGCTCATACACTCCGTGGTCGGCATGTTCCAGGGCATCGCGGCTCACGTCCGTGGCGAGAATGTGAATGTTCCAGGCATCGGCAAACTCAATTGCGTCCGCCACGGTCATGGCGATACTGTAGGCTTCTTCTCCGGTTGCGCACCCGGCGCTCCAGATGCGCAGCGAGCGCGGGCTCTCCCAGAACTTTTTCATGTGCAAGTCCGGCAGCACCTTCTTCTCCAACGCTTCAAACAGCGAAGGATAGCGAAAAAACGAGGTTTCCTGGGTCAAGAGACGCTGCAATAGAGAGTCATATTCAACATTGGAATTCTTGATCAAGCGGATCAAGTCAGTGCCGTGCGTCAATTTCCTGGACTCAACATGTTCGACCACACGAGTGGAAAAGAAGCGTTCGCGCGAATCGTCAAAAAGGATCCCTGAGCGGGTCTCAATCAGGCCTCGAATTTCGCTCAACTCGTGTTCGCTGACGTTCACTACCCCTGCCATGTCTATTCCTCACCCTTGGACCAAACCAATTAACGACGTGCCATTGCTGTTGCCGCGCTTACCAGCTCCGGACGCGACTCATTGGGGAGCGCATTCGGATTGCCGCCGGAAACGCGGAATTGCGAAAGAGCTTCGTTGAGCTGTTCCGACATATGGACCAACTGCTCTACCGTGCGCGAGGTCTGCCGCGCGCCCTGAGAAGTCTGCCGGGTAATGTTGGAGATGATTTGCATCGCGTTGGCCACGCCTTCCGTGCCGCGCACCTGCTGTTTGGAGGCGAGAGAGATTTCCTGCACCAGCTCAGCCGACTGGCGCACCACCGTAGAAATTGCGTCCAGCGCGCGCCCGGCCTGATCAGCCAGCTTGGCGCCGATTTCCACTTCCCTGGTGCCTTCTTCCATCACGATCACTGCATCGTTCGTCTCAGCCTGAATGGCCTTGATCAACGCCGCAATATCTTTAGTTGCAGCGCGCGAGTGTTCGGCCAGCTTGCGGACTTCATCGGCAACAACGGCGAATCCGCGGCCCGCTTCACCGGCACGTGCTGCCTCAATCGCTGCATTTAGCGCTAGCAGGTTGGTCTGTTCGGTAATGTCATTAATGACGTTGACGATTTCGGAAATTTCCAGCGAGCGATCACCCAGCGCCTTAATGCGCTTGGCTGTTGCCTGTACTGATGAACGAATACGCTGCATACCTTCCAGCGTGTCTCGCACGGACCGGTTGCCCTGCTCAGCGGCATCCAGCGCGCGGCGCGCCGCTTCGGCGCTGGCCTCGGCATTGTTTGAAACCTGCTTCATTGAAACCGTAAGCTGCTCCACGGCCGACGAGGTATTCGTAATTTCCTGGTCCTGCTGGATAGCGCCGGTGGACATTTCTTCTGACGCGATCAGGATCTCATTGGCGCTCGATTGCACGTCAATGGCGGCCTTGCGCACGCGTTCCAGCACCTTGGCGAAGTTATCGAGCATGTAGTTGACGGAATCGACCACATTGCCTAGCGCGTCATTGCTCACGCGGCCGCGCAGCGTCAGGTCGCCGCGGGCGATCTGGCTCACGATGGTCAGGAACTCTGTCACGCTCTTCTGCAGGCTTTCCTGCGCTTCCTGGTTGAAGACGGCGCGTGATGAATTTTCGGCCGCGCGGTTCAACTGTTCAGCGATAAAGCCGAAATCGTCCGCCGAATCAACCGTGGCACGGGTGCGGTAATCCCCCTGGGCAAGTCGCTCGGCAAAATCCGAGAGCCGCTTGACCGGGTCGAGAACGCGGTTGGCAATCCGGAAGACCGTAAAGGCCACCGCGCTGACGCACAATGCCAAAGCGATCACCAGAAAAACGCCAGCCGATCCGCTGACACTGGGCGCATCAATAATTCCTACGCCGTGAGACATTGATCCAGCGCGGTAGGCCATCCATAGGACGGCCAGGAATGCGATCGCATTCACGGTGACCAACGTCCACAGGGTCGAGTTCAAACGACCTTTCATAACTTCACTCCTGTCGCTCCGCTCCAAACCGCCGCAGAGCTTTCAAAAAACTATTTACCACTCAGCACTTGCTATAGACCGCTCAGCGCGCCAGGCGGCTGCGCGGCTTCGTACAATCTTCAAATCACCGGGACGGGAAACGTCTCAGTCAATTTCTTCAAATTCAGCGCCAGCGCCATACGATCTTGATGCCGCAACATGCCGCAGCAATGCGGCATCTCGCTGGGCGCTTCATCCACCAGCAGCGGCTCAGAGGTACTGCATGTGCCAATCACCTCGTCCGCCGCGATTCCAATCCGCAAATCGTCACGATCGCCTTCGCCCTTTAGGCTCGCCACCACCACGTGCTTGGGGTGCAGGTCGGGCCGCCGGCCTTCGGTGAGCGCGATGTCTACCACCGGCACAATCGAACCGCGCAGATTGAAAATGCCCATCAAAAACGACGGCGCCAAAGGCACCTTGGTCAGGTTGGGCCATTCCACAACTTCTTCCACGTCGAGCACGGAAAAGCAGAAGCGCTCGCGTCCGGCGCGAAACAGGCAATACTGCCGTTCCGGCTCCGCCTTGGGCAGCAATTCAAGCTGCTCCATTTCCGGCGAGAGCGGTTCGAGTTGTCGTTGCTCGTCTGCCATTTACTTTCCTACCAATCCACGCACAGTTCCCAAAAGCTCTTCGTTAGTAAACGGCTTCACCACGTAGCCATCCGCGCCCTGCTGCTTGGCCCAGAACTTGTCACTCTCAGTGTTCTTGGAACTCACCATGATCACGGGAATGCGGGCGTAGTCGGCGTTGCCTTTCAGTTCACGGCACGCCTGAAAGCCATTGCGCTGCGGCATCACGACATCCATCAAAATCAGATTGGGGCGTTCCATGTCGATCATCTGCTCAAGACGCATGGGATCATGAACCGAAACCGACATGTATCCGGCGCGATCCAGGACGGACTGCATAAGCTTGACTTCGGCCGGTGAATCGTCGACTATCAGAATCTTGGTCAAAACGGACAAACCCCACCCTTGGTATCCCAGGATAAGTATTGCAATTGCGCAGCCAAGCCGGATAGCTGGCAGAAGAATCCGAGAAAGCAAACAAGTGGTTTATTATCAGAATATTGGAGTGATAAAGACAACGCTGCCATCGTGCACAATGCTGGCATGAGACCGACCAATCCGTCTCATGCTGAGACGAATTCTCAGTCAAACAGCGCTTTTCAGAGTGGCTAGCAGACGACCGAAGTCCCTTTACCCAGCCTTTTCGCACTCGGCGATTAACGACAAAAGACGCTTGGAAGTTGCCGCCAGATTCACCGCAGCGTCAATGTCCTTGGCCTCTTTCGCAGCTTCAACATGGCTTTTCATTTCATCCACCTGAGCACGAGCAATATCCATGGCCGCGGCAAGGTCCGTCGGTTCATTTTTCTTGTGGCGCTCCAGACAGACATGCAGGATAGTGCGGGCCGCAACGGTGCGCTGCAACGCTTTAGCGGTTTCATCGTCCTGCGCAAAGGCCTGCGCCTCCCAAGTGGCGATTAAGAGCTTGCATCCTCCCAGAACAATGGCAGAAACAGCGGGAAAATTCTTAGCCGGCACTGACTTCAATTGTTCCGCAATGTCAGCAACGCATCGGATTAAATAATTCTCTTCGTCGGCCTGTTCTTCCAGACTGGGGGCAGAAGACTCTTCGCCGCCGTTGTGTGCGGGCCGGGAAATCAGATCTAACGGTTCAGCTTCTGCGCTGGGGACCGGTTGCTCTTCAGCCTCTTCAGCGATTGAAGCCGAAGCATCCTCGACTTCGGGCTCTTCAGCAGGCGCCGAGATCGGCAGAATAAACTCTTCAGCTTGCGTTATGGCCGGCTCGTGCTCAGCTTCAGGGGCGGTAGCAGGGGCATGTGCGGCGGGTCTGGCACCTTCCAGAGTGTGCTGCAAAGCGTGTCGCAGGAGAATCAGTTGCAGAAATGACGAGCCACCGGAATACGGTGCGCGGAACGGCGTTTTCCATTGGTGGACAACGTGCCGCACCTGCTCCAGCGATTCGCTTTCAGTCAAACCAGCGTCGCGGCAATCCACGGTGGCAAATCCCAGCCGTTCCAGTTCGTTCACTGACTCGCGAATGGCATGCAGATCAAGGTGCATGGCGCGGAAAAAAGCCCGCCGGGCCAGAAAATTAAAGCGCGTAAATGCCACCAAAAGACCCGGTTCGAAATATTCATTGCCCATGGCCAGCTTTAACTCGCGCACTTCCTGGAGCGCGCCGGAATTCTGCAGCTCTTCCAGACTATTGGATTCATTGAGCTTGCGCAGCTTGGCGTCAAGACTTGGAGCCCAGTCAGGAAAAGTTTGCGGCGCCTTTCCCATGGCGGGTTGAAGCACGCGGGCCACTTCCTCCAACGCTGTCTCTGCCGGCCCGTGCGGTGCGCAATGGGCGAAGTATTGCACCAGCAGAAAATCTATCTTGTCTTTATCAGCCTCGCTCTTCTGTTTCTTCTCCAGGTGGCGCATGATCAGGTAACGCAGGTTCTCTTCATTCTGCAGGCTTGTGCTTTGCAGTAACTGCCGCAATTGCCAGACCTGGACGTGGCCGTCGATTTGCTCAAACCACTGAAGCACGCGTTCTCTCGCTCCTGGGTCCGAGTTGTCTGCAGCGTCTTCCAGCTCGGGACAGGAAGGTATGTCGAGTTCGAAAGTGTGGTCCAGCTCGATATAGACGGAGTACAGCCGCCGCGCGATGCGCCAGAATTCCGCAACTTCGTCCAGGTTGAGCGTAGCCGTTGATGTCATCATTTTTGAGAAAACCGCTTAAGATTCTCTTTCCATTGAGCGATCTTCTGCTCCTGCCTCTCGCCGCTCGGCGTACACGGCCTCGCGGCCTGTCTTTCATTTGCATCGCTTACGCGACAAAACCGCGCCATCGAGACGTGGCATGTTACGTCTCCAAGTTAAAACTGTCTATTGCGAAAAAACTTAGCTGAAACACTTAGAGCAAGACCCCGGCCAAACCTTAGCTGAACTAACCTGTTGATTCCGAACATGCAGACTTTTTCATCCCTCGTCGCGTTGAGAGGATGCGTCTCACGATGAAACAGCGTCTCAGCTCAGCTGTCTCACGGGGACGCCCCTGCCGCCTTAGTGAGACCGATATTGTAGCGCTTGAGTTTCCGGTATAAAGTGGCCCGGCTGATCCCAAGCATCTTTCTGGCACGCGCCTTGTCACCCTGAACTTGCTCAAAGACCCGCTGAATCGTATCCCGTTCCAGTTCCTCCAGATCGGTATTAGAAGATGCCGCCGGCTCGTCATGGAAAGCCATGGAGTCAGCCGCAGAGAATGGCGCCTGGGGCTGACGCACAGCCGGAGGCAGATCGGAAACATCAATGGTTTCCTGATCGCCGAGCGCAACGGCCCGCTCAATGCAGTTTTCCAACTCGCGTACATTGCCCGGCCATCCATACTGAAACATCATCTTCATGGCTGCGGGAGAGATCGCGATAGCTTTACCGGGCGCAAAGCGATCCAAAAAATAGTGCACCAGCGGCGCAACGTCAGACCTTCGTTCGCGCAGCGGCGGCAGGTGTAGTGTGACCACGTTCAAACGGAAATAAAGATCTTTGCGGAAGGTACCTTCTTTTTGTGCCGCTTCCAGGTCACGATTGGTCGCGGCGATCACGCGCACATCGACCTTGAATTTCTGATTGCTACCGACTGGACGCACTTCCTTCTCTTGCAGCACGCGCAGAAGTTTGGCCTGCAATTCCGGGGTAAGCTCGCCGATCTCGTCGAGAAAGATGGTGCCGCCATTGGCCGACTGAAACAGCCCTTCCTTAGAACGGATGGCGCCGGTAAACGCGCCTTTCTCATAGCCAAACAACTCGCTTTCAATCAATGTGGGCACAAGCGAACCGCAATCCACAGCTACGAAAGGCCGCTTTGAAAGCAGGCCACGATAATGAATTGCTCGCGCCACCAATTCCTTGCCTGTTCCGCTTTCGCCAGTGATCAACACCGGCGTGCGCGTATCTTTCAGGCGGGCGATCATCCGCAGCACGTCCTGAATCTTGTGCGAAGAGCCCACAATGCCGCTGAGTTCCATCTCGGCATTCACGCGGTCGCGCAGGAACTGGTTCTCCGCCACCAGATTTATTTTTTCCGCCATGCGCTGGAGCAGCAGCTTGAGTTCTTCAATACGAAAGGGCTTGGTGATGTAGTCATAAGCGCCAAGTTTCATGGCCTGGACCGCTGTTTCAATGGAACCATGACCGGTCATGATGGAGATTTCCGTCCGCGGCAGCAGCTGCTTAACACGCGGCAGAAATTCCAGACCGCTCATATTGGGCATCATCAGGTCGGCCAGGATAATGTCGGGCGAATCGTTTTCCAGTTGAGCCAGGGCCGCAACTGCGCTCTCAGCTTCAACACAGCTGAAGCCGAGAGACGCACCCACGGCCATGCAGAGCTGGCGGATGCTCGGATGATCGTCCACGATCATGAACCGGACTTTGGCGTCGCTCGTCATTCTGCTTTGCCGAAAATCCTTTCCACAATATTGATCAACTCCTGCACTCGAAAAGGTTTTTCAAGATAAGGCACTCCTGTACTCTGCAAAGCCTTCATGGTGTTTTCATTCACGGTATCACCGGTAATAAACAGCATCCGGTCCTTTAGAGCCGGCCGGTGAAGCACAATCCAGGCATGCACGTCCGCTCCGCTGGCTCCTCCAGGAGTGCGCATATCGGAGATGATTCCGCCAAAGCTCCCCGTTTCCAGAGTCCGAATGCCCTCGGCCGCAGAGTTGGCCGTGCTGCAGGCATAGCCATGGCGTTCCAGCGCCATGCGGATAAACTCCATCACCGAGCGCTCATCTTCGATGAGCAGCAGCGGCAAGCGCGCGAAGCCTGTAGCGCCCGCGCTCATTGTTTCACTCCAGCCGTTACCACAAGCTTCAAGTCTGTCCTGGTGCGGACAGGCAGACGTACACTGAACGTCGCGCCATATGTCTCCTGGTTATTGGCGCACAGAATCTCACCTTCATGCTCGCGCACGATTCCGTAACAGATGCTCAGGCCCAGTCCGGTTCCCTGCCCAACTTCCTTAGTCGTAAAAAAAGGATCAAAGATTCGCTCAGGGTGCTGTATGCCTTCGCCGTTATCGTGGAACAGGACTTCGACCCAGCCTCCGTCCTGAATAGTTTCAATTTCGATCAAACCGGGTCGCCCGGCGGACTGCACGGCGTCATAAGCATTGTTCAGAATGTTTAGAAATACCTGCTGCAACTGGTGAGAATCGCCAATCAGGTCCGGCAGGCGCGAATCAAACTTCTCCACGATCTGCACGCCATGGTTGGCGAAATCGTACGAGCGGAGCGCAATGGTTTTGCGCAGAATGCTGTTGATCTGCAGTGGCTGCCTTTGGGGTGGACGCTGGCGAGCAAAACTCAGCAGGTTCTGGACAATCTCTTTGGTGCGCTGTGCTTCTTCCAGAATTACCTGAAGGTCTTTGCGCGCGCTGCCCGGAACGTCAGGGTTCTCCATCAGCAAATCAGAGAATCCCATGATGGCGGTAAGAGGGTTGTTGACCTCATGCGCCACACCAGAAACTAATTGACCGACAGCGGCCATTTTCTCCGTATGCATCAGCTTGGCCTGAATCATTGAGGTGTCAGTGATGTCCGTCATCAGAACGACGACGCTGCTGACTTCGCCGCGATCGTCGCGCATGGGACTCAGGTTCACGGAAAACTTACCTTGGGTGCCGTTGCCGCGCGTGATCATCAATTCCAGGTTGTCCGATTGCAGGCCGTGCAGGCTGGCATCGAAGGCTTCAGCAAAAGCCTTCTTGTGAGAAAGCGAGATGATGCGATCGAGACGATGACCAACCAACTCATGCTGGGCGAAGCCGCCGCCTTCATAAACGCGCTGGTTGGCGTAGCTGATTAAACCGGCCGTGTCGGCCACCATGATCATGGTTTGCGTGTTGTTGAGAATTTTGCTGGTAAAGTCGCGCTCACGCTGCAATTGCGCCTGAAAGTTCTTGACCTCAGTGATATCGAGAAATACGCCGCGGTATTGCATGATCTTGCCCTGGCCGTCTTTAACCACAAAGGCATTTTCCAGCGCGTGAATCATGCTGCCGTCACGGCGGGTGAGCGTCACTTCAAAGTTGCGGATAGCGCCTTTGTGGTGCAGCTGGCGAGTGATTTCGTCGCGCTGCTCACCCGACACATATACCTGGCTCTGGAGATCAAGCTTCAGCACTTCTTCGCGTGTCTGGTAGCCCAGCATGCGGACCAAAGCGTCATTTACTTCGATGAAATGGCCTTCGGGCGAGGCAAAGAAGACCCCTTCCTGCACGTTATCAAACAATTCGCGGTAGCGCTGCTCGGCTTCGCGGCGGTCAGTGATGTCTTTAAGAACGTGCACCGTCTGGAAGCCTTCATCCAGCGCGCCGTGAATGCGCGAACTGGAAACCAGGTACGTGCGCTCCAGGACGGGATGCAGATATTCGTCAGATTCATTTTCAGCACGGCAGAAAGGGCAGGGCTGCGGTGAATCGGAGGCTATTGACACCAGGGCGCGCATGCTCAAGCCGATCAGCTCCGCAGGACGCACACCGATGAACTCCGATAGAGACCGATTGACACGAAGAACTTCAAAATGCTCGTCATGCACCACGATGAAGTCTGAGATTGAATCAAAAATTTCCGCCCATTGGCGGCTAGACTGCGTGATTCTGGTAAACAGGCGTGAGTTTTCCAGAGCCACCGACGCGTGCACAATCAATGCCTGAAGCAGATTGAGATCGCTGGGCATCAATTCACGGCTGATATCGGCCAGGGCGAGTATGCCGAGAAGATCGCTTTCCGTTCCCTCCAGCCGAACCAGCGTCAGATTTTGCCAGCCGCAGGCAGCTATCAACTCCGGGCCAAGCGCCTGAACGCCGCTGCCAGTAATCTTCACGTCGGGATGGCGCTCCGCATATTCAGAAAACGCGGCATTCAGCTTGCGTTGCAGCTCGCGCTCCGGCCTGGGGCCACAAAAGCCAACGCTCTCCACCTTGTTACCCTGGGCCAAAGACAAGATTGCGGCCTTCGCGCCAATCATGCTGGCTACACGTTCGGTGAAATTCTTTACAAAGTCCGGCAGGCGCAGGGCGGAGCCGAGATCCAGGGCCATTTCCATCAGATCTTCGGTGCGCTTGCGGTGTTGATCGGAAAGTTGAAGATTGTGGGCAGCCTCGAGAGCTACTGTAATTTCGGAGCCCAAGACGCGAGCGCGGCGAATGTCCTCGGGCGAGAAGCGAGTCTTGTCTTTTTTGTCGACGAAGCCCAGAACGCCAAGTTGCCGACCGTCGCCTGTCAATAAAGGAATCCCGATGTACTGCTTCAGATCAGACTCCCAGCGCCGCAGCTGCGCTTTCTCAGTCGATGAGAGCTGGCCAATGTCCTCACAAATATGCGGGTTTCTGGAGTCAAGTACACGCTTCGCCACGGCTGAAATGTCGATATCAAGCCGGCTTGCGGCTCCCTTGCTGGTGGCCCAGCGCAAACGGCACTCGCCTTGATCCGCCAACGCAACAAACGCGCTTGAGACCCCCAGGAAGTCAGCTGCGCGGACCACGAAGGCAGGGAAAAAACTCTCGAGCCGCGAAGTTCCCAGGTCAGCGGAGATGTCCATCAGTTGATCGAGTTTCTGTTTTTGCCCCGCATACAGGCCGGCCAATTCAGAATTATCCAACGCCATGCGGGCGATGTTTCCCATAACGCCAAAAGCGGAAACTTCGGCGGGCGCGAAAACGCTGCCACGCACCACCAGCATAGCGGCAGCCGTGCCAGTTGTCAGGATAGGCTGTGCCAGCCCGTGGTAGACGGCCTCACTTTCGGCCAGGCGAAAGGAAAATTGGAAATTCAGTTGCCGCTTTTGCTCGATCGCCTGAGTGGCGAAGGACCGGGCATGCTCTATGAGCGCCTTTGTACGCAACGGATCTTCTGTTACGGTGCAAACTGCTTCGGAAAGGTAGGTTTCGCCGTCGCAAACCATTATTCCAGCCACAGCGGCTTGAAAAATCTCTCTGGCTGACTCCGCAATGCGCTGCCGGAGTAAAGGCGTCTCCCCATTGAAGGACAGAAGCTCCGCGCACGCCTCAAGCACTCTTTCCATGGTGGCAGGTGCTTTAGCTGGGACTCTGGACCGAACTGGGATGGTTTTGGGCGTCAGTCTCATTCCGTCTCATTCTTAGTGGCGGGAAGCCTGAAGGTACTCTGGAATCTCATTTTGAGTCAATAAGTAATTGACCTGCCAGAATCAGCGGTACAACGCAAGCCATGAACTTGAGAAATGGTCTCATAGTGAGAATCGTACTCATAACAAAGGCGCAAATGAGACGGTTCTGCGGGAAATTGATCTTGCTCTACCAATGCCGGGACGAAGCGGTATTCCGTAAAAGATTGATTCTGTTAAACCTATTCACGATCAGGTGCCGAAAGTACTAGCCCCACTCGAAGGTGGCCCTGACATTGCATTTCTTTGTCTGCTCATTCTTTGTGTAAGCGAACTTGTGTCTTTTATAAGAACGTGGTTTCAGGGACGGACCCAAGGATTCGGGAAAAAGCAGAAAAGAATACGAGCCGCGTAAGGCGAAGCGGCCGTAGAGGTTCGGAACATGCGCATTAACAAGACAATCGGCGGCAAGCTCTACATGGGCTTTGGCCTGATCATGGCAATCGTGATCGTTGCGTTCCTTGTGAACTGGCTGGCAGTCCGGCACGAGCAAACGACCAGAGCGCTCTATAAACAATCGATCACGATGGTCGAAAGCCTTTCCAGGCTGGACAAGGCGAGGAGTGAGAACCGTCTCTTTCTTCGCAATTTCCTTTTGAATGGCGACCGGCGCGAAGCCGATGCTCTTGCCCGTGGCCAGGGCGAAGTGGAACGCCTGATCAATGAAATCAAGGACAACGGGACAGCATTGGGAGACACTAGCCGCGCGAAACAGTTACTGGACCAACTGAGCGACGCCGAACGCGAATGGGCCAGAGTCTTTGCCGCGCCGCTCATGGAAAAACGCCGCCAGGTGGATACCGGCAGCGCGACTGTGGCGGAACTGCAAATCGCCTACCTGCAGGCCACGCCCACACCGGAACAGAAGCAAAAAGAAGAGCAACCGCTGGTGCAACTTGCCGGCATGATGAAGAGCGCCAATGCCGAGGCCGAAGCTTCTGACAGCCAGGCGGCAACGCTCATCACTTTTGTGACCCTGGGCGGCCTGCTGATCGTAATCCTCCTTTCAGGCTCGATCTCATGGCGCGTCGCGAAGTCGATCACCTCTCCACTCTCGCAGTTGATCACGGTGGCTGGGCAGATCGGAAATACCGGGGACCTGGAACAGAAAGTAGATATCAACGGTGAAGATGAAGTCGCCCAACTGGCCCGCACCTTTAACAACATGGTGCTTTACCTGCGTGAGATGGCCGGAATTTCTGAAGCGATTGCCGGTGGCGACCTCTCAGTGGAAATCAACCCGCGCTCCTCGCGCGACACCCTGGGCAAGGCCTTCCGTGAGATGACGCTGGGTCTGCGCAACCTGGTGAAAAACGTTCGCGACAGCGCCGCCCAGGTAGCCAGCGGCTCCAACCAGGTAGCGTCCGCTTCCGACGAATCAGCCAAGATCAGCGTACAGGCGGCGTCAGCGATTGATGAGGTCACCAGCACCATGCACGAAATGAGCATCAACGTGCAGAACATGGTGAAGAGCACGCAGATGCAGGCTTCCAACGTGAGCGAGACTTCCGCTTCCATCGATGAGATGGTGGCCTCGATTCAGCGCGTGGCCGATACGGCCAAGGTGCTGCTCGATATTTCGCAGCGATCGCGTGACGAAGTCCATAACGGCATCAACACCATGGAGAAAGCAACGGACGGCCTGAGCCGGATCAATGCTTCCATTGGATCATCCGCGGAAATTATTTCTGCGCTGGGCCAGCGTGCTGACGATATTGGAAAGATCATTGAAGTAATTGACGACCTCGCAGAACAGACCAACCTGCTGGCTCTAAACGCGGCGATTGAAGCGGCCCGCGCCGGTGAGCATGGCCTGGGCTTCGCGGTTGTGGCCGACGAAGTGCGCAAGCTGGC
>DASYKK010000188.1:0-6277 GCA_035995565.1 Candidatus Angelobacter sp. | reverse complement strand
AATCATGCCGCTGAAGGCCATCTCCTGTCCGCCCTTGAGGACGGCTTTATCAAAAACTACGCCCAGCTTGGATTCCGCGTTTTCTTTGCTCTTGGCCTGGGCCTCGGTTACGTGACCCACCAGTTTTGTGCCTTTGTGCATCACGACTTTGCCATCGGCTTTAGCGTCTTGCGTCAGCCTCGCCGTAACTTCGTCGCCGGATTTTGCTTTCTTGGCATCCACCGATTTTGTCAGCTCGGCTTGCAGGGTGGTCCCACTGCTGAGAACGCCGGACGCTCCGTTTACACCGGCTGCGCTGTTGCCGCTGGCAGCGGCAGAGCCGGCTGCACTCTTATCCGTTCCTTTGTTTTCCTTTGATTGGGACGCTTTTGCGTTCGCAGAACCATCTACACTGGTTGACGTGCCAGTAGTCTGCGTGCTTTGGCTGGCATTGGCTCCTGCGCCAGCTTGCCCCGGCGTGACCGAAGCGTTACCTGAGGCAGAAGCGCCAGCAGAGGTCTGGGCGGTCGCGCTCATCGCAAATAAACCCGCAGTGATTGCGGCAATACAAAACATCCTCATGTTGAATCCTTTTTCCTTTCTCTCAGAGTTAATTCTTAAATCTCGAACGTGGATGTGTTTTCCTGTCACAATTCAGATGCAGATTGTATAAAAAGCGTCTACTCTGGATATTAAATTCATTCCCTTCAATCAGTTAGCCCTGATAGACTTTTTTACACGGTTCGTCATCTAAGTCTGAGTTGCTGCTCCAAGGGATATTTCGGCCACGGTGATAATCTCCTAATGAGAAGGAAAACGGTTTGAGCACACAAGAAAAAGTCCTGATTGTGGAAGATGAAGAAAATGAACGCTCAGGTTTGGCTGAGCTCGTGTCTGCATGGGGTTACCGAACGGACACAGCCAAAGATGGACTGGAAGGGCTGGAAAAAGTGGCGACCTGGTCGCCCGGCATCGTGGTCACCGACTTCAGAATGCCACGCATGGACGGCATGGAACTGCTACAGCGTCTTTCTGACCAACCGCAGCAGATCGCAGTGGTCTTGCTGACGGCTCAGGGCAGCATCGATGTTGCTGTCGACGCCATGAAGGCTGGCGCGTACGACTTCATCCAGAAGCCTGTGGATCCAGCTCGGTTAAAACAGATACTGCAAAATGCATCCCGCCAGCGCGGTACCACGGTAGAACTGGAAGTCACCAAAAGAAAGCTGCGGGATACCGGTCTCTTTGGCCAGATGGTCGGGTCGTCACGCCCTATGCAGGAGGTTTTTCACCTGGTTGAGATGGTGGCGCCCAGCACGGCCTCCGTCCTGATTACCGGAGAAAGCGGAACCGGCAAAGAGATGGTGGCGCGCACGATTCACGATCTGAGCCCGCGCAAGAACAAGCCGTTTGTAGCCATCAACTGCTCGGCTATTCCGGAAACGCTGATTGAAAGCGAAATCTTTGGGCATGAGAAAGGCGCATTTACCGGGGCCATGGAGCGCCGCGCCGGCTGCTTTGAACTGGCGGAGGAAGGCACGCTGCTGCTGGATGAGATCGGCGAGATGCCCGCGGCCACGCAAGCCAAGCTCCTGCGCGTGCTGGAAGACCGCAAGCTTCGCCGGCTCGGCAGCAAGGTAGAGACGCCGGTCGATGTGCGAGTGCTGGCGGCCACGAATAAAGTCCCGGAAGAGGCCGTGGCCAAAGGTGAACTGCGCGGCGATCTTTATTATCGACTCAACGTTTTCAATATCCACCTGCCGCCATTGCGCGACCATAAAGAAGACATTCCGCAGCTTGTAGATGCACTCCTTGCCGATATGAACGCCAAGCATGGCCGCAAAGTGGCCGGCGTGGCAGACAACGTGCTGCAAATGTTCCAAAACCATAACTGGCCGGGCAATGTGCGCGAACTCCGCAATACCATGGAAAGAGGCGTTATCGTGTGCGACAGTTCTCTGGTGGATCACCGTCATCTCCCGCCGAACTTCGGCAACATGGGCGTGAGGGTCCCGGCCAGCGACGGTGAAGGCATCCGGCTGGAAGTGGGAACGACCGTGGGTGAAGCGGAGAAAATGCTGATCCTGAAAACGCTTGCGGCCAACAATAACAATAAGACGCGCGCCGCGGAAGTTCTGGGAATCAGCCTGAAGACTTTGCACAACAAACTGAAGGAATACGGAAGCGCTTCCGCCGTGGCCAGTGAAGGCGCTAATTAAGACCTTTGCAATTGCCCGAATGATAGCCGAAGATGGCAAAAGGAACGTAGCAAGCACGCGCCCCAAAAGTGACTCATGCCTGCCTTGAGCTTGAAAACCAAGCTGGTCTTCGCTATCACCGCCATGGTGGTTGCGATCGTGGCCACGCTCGCGACCGTGTATATCTCTGAGGTCGTCCATCAGAGAATCCACGAGATCTATCAGGTAGCCGATGTCATCAAGCTGCACGTCTTCGCGGTGTCAAAACCTGCCTTAGGCGTGGACCTGAGCAGTACCAAGGTCGACCTGAACGATCCCAAACAGTTAGAAGAGGCGGTGCAGGATTTGCTGCAATCCGACCCCAGCATCGCAGCGCTGCTGGAATCAGTGACAGGCGATTCACCTAATATTCTTGACGCGAGCATCGTGGATGCCAACGGTCTGGCGCTGTTGCACACGAACCCGGCCTTGCAGGGCACCGTTGTGCCAGCCCGCGAGGATTTCAGCAGTGTGCTCCAGAGCGGCATTCGCCAGCAGCTCAAGCTGATTTATGGCCCGGCGCGGGCTTTTGACGTTCGCTTGCCCTTAATCCATACGGCAACCGGCAAGCCATTTGGTGAAGTGCGCGTTGGCGTCTATACAGCGTTCCTGAAGCAGGAGATTCAGCCGCAAATCCGGCGTGCGCTGGCCTTTTCCGCTACCGCGATCGTTCTCAGTCTGATTCTGGCCGCGGGACTTTCCAATCTTGCCCTGCGACCGCTGGCAGCCATCAGCCGGCGACTGGATTTGATCAGTTCCGGCAAGGCAGATCTGGTCGCAACGCCGCAAAAGCGTTCCGATGAATATGGCACGGTTTCCACCAAAATTGAACGCCTGGGCCGGCAGATGCGTGATGTTAAAGAGGTCTTCTCTGCCCTGAAGGAAAATCTGGACCAGATGATGGCCAACCTGCAGGACGGCGTCATGCTTTTCACCAGCGATTCCAATGCCGTGCTGGTAAGCGCTTCCGCGGAACGCTTTATCGGCAAGCCACGCGGTGAAATGCTGGGACGCCAGCCGGAGAGGATTTTCTCACGTGAATCGATTCTGGGACGGAAAATCCTGGACGCATTTGCCTCCCGCGAGGCTGTAGGTCAGGAAGAAATAGAAGATGCCCAGGGGCGACACATCCAGATCTCCCTTGATTTCATTGAGGAGCACGGTGAACGCATTGGCGCGCTGCTGACGTTGCGCGATGCCGAGTCAGTCCATCGTATTGAAGATGAAATAGAGCTTTCACGGCGGCTTTCCGCCATTGGCAGGCTGACCTCCGGCGTCGCCCACGAAGTCAAGAATCCCATCAATGCCATTGTGGTGCATCTGGAAGTGCTGCGCCAGAAGATGAAGGAGATTGATCCTGACACGCGCCGACACGTAGACGTAATCAGCAGCGAAATTCAGCGGCTGGACCGCGTGGTGCAAACGCTGGTGGACTTTACGCGTCCGGTAGAGTTGCGCCTCAATGACATGGACTTGCGCAAAATGGTGGAGGACGTCGTGAGTCTGGCTTCTCCGGCGGCGGAAAAGCATAACGTGTTGATCGAACGCGAGGCCGTGCCAGATCCGCTGCCGGTGCGCATAGACGCCGACCTCGTCAAGCAGGCGCTTTTGAACATCGTACTCAACGGCGTGCAGGCCATGCCGGAGGGCGGCACGCTGCGCCTCACAGTAAAGCGAGATGGCGATGGCGCGCTCCTGAGCGTTCGCGATCAGGGAGCCGGCATTCCGGAGAATATCCGCGACAAAATTTTTAATTTATACTTCACTACAAAGACCGGCGGAAGCGGGATCGGCCTGGCCATGGCGTATCGCGTGGTGCAGTTGCACCATGGATCGGTGGAGTTTACTTCAATCATCGATCATGGGACCACGTTTTACCTGCGGTTCCCGCTTGCGGAGGTCCCTGCCACGGGCGACGCGCCTGCCGTGGCAAGAGAAGATTCGGTTGGTAAAGCATGAAACCACTTCGTCTAAATACGTCCGCCATTGGTTTATTGTTGCTTGTGGTGATTGCAACAGGCTGCGAGCATAAAAAACCGGTGCTGGTAATGCCCCAGCAGCCTCCCCCAACCGCAGCTCCGCAACCTACAGCCACGCCTGCGCCCTCCGATGCCCAACCCGTCGAACAGCAGCCGGAGCCGCAACCCACAACGACTCCCGCCGAACAGCCTAAAACCGGGGAAAATACAGCGGAAAAGCCGAAGACCAGACAGGGCCGCCGCGCGGCAGCTAAAAAGCCTCCTGTGCCGGCAGGCGGTGAGAAGCCGGGTACTGAGATAGCGCGCAACAACTCGTCGAGGAAAGTCGTACCTGCCGAAAAGGCCGAGCCGACTCCGCCTGTAATGGGCCAGATTTCACCCGGGCCCACACCGGCCGATGCCGCGCACAGCCAGACCTCGACTGACCAGCTTCTCCAGGGCGCCGAAGCAAACCTGAACGGAATCACGCGCCAGTTATCCAAAGATGAAGAAGCAATGCGGGCGCAAAGCCGGGAATTCATCAAGCAGAGCCGCATCGCAATCACCGACAATGACCTGGCGCGGGCTCACACGCTTGCGATGAAGGCGCGCCTGCTGTCGGATGAACTGATCAAGCAAAGATAGCGCCGAACGCTCGTCAACTTACTTCGCTGATGGATCCGGCTGAAAGACTCCCACGACATTGCCTTCTGTATCCAGAAAATATGCCTGATATCCCACGCCGGGAATCGACATCTTAGGCTTGGCCACTTTGCCGCCGCTGCGCGTGGCTTTCTCCATGTACTCATCGACTGACTTCACTTCTATGCTGTTGATGGTGCGCGGCATTTTGTCCTGGTAGCGAAGAATGCCGCCGTCAATGCCCGGACCGTCGGAGCCGGTTTTCACCAGC
Source organism: Candidatus Angelobacter sp. (assembly GCA_035995565.1). Taxonomy (GTDB): domain Bacteria; phylum Acidobacteriota; class Terriglobia; order Terriglobales; family Acidobacteriaceae; genus Angelobacter. The sequence continues at coordinate 1,190 of DASYKK010000188.1, read as the reverse complement.
CAGTAGTCCATGGGGCCGCCCCACTTGGTGGACTCCCATCCGAACACCTCGCGATAAAACTTTGCTGCCCGCTCGGGATTATCTGCTGCGAATTCAAAATGAATAACACGTGGCATGATGGCCTCCTTCAATGTTTTGGATGACTGAACGGAAATACACGAAGTTTCCGCAGGTACGCGGCGAACTACCGCCCTGAGAGAGCAAATGATTTTGCGATTCGAAATTTATGCCCGCTGCAACTGGCTGGAAACGCCGTATTTCTGTGTGGCGTAGCCCACAATCAAGCCGACCATGGCGCCCGGCAGCATGATCTGGAAATAATAGCCATGCTGCATGAAAGCGATGATCCAGGCCAGAAACGCGCCAACGGCCAGACCGAACACAATGCCAAGTGCAAGCGAATGAACTTTGCGGGCGAAGAAGCCGATGAGCACTCCGGCAATCAGACCTTTGATCATGGATCCAATCACAATGCCGACGATTCCAGCGCGCACCGCCGGAGTGAACCAGGCGGTGAGTCCGTCTAGAATGCCTAAAATTCCACCCAGTACCAAACCCAGCACAATCTTGTTGCTCATGGTTGCTCACTCCCTTGAGAGATGATGTCTCTCTACTGTTGTATTACCCGCTTTTGCCGAAACCTTTAACTTAACGTCGTGAAAAAAGAATAAATAGCAGGCGCATGAAGAGATATGCCAGCAGCAGCACCACGGCTACGCGATTGCGGCTCACCAGGCGGGTCGTGCGCTCAAAAATGTTCTCGCAGTAGGCGCTGACCGGCATGTCATCAAGATACTTTCCCACGTCGGTGGCCAGTTCCTGCACGGAAGGATAGCGCGCGGACATTTCCGACGCCATGGATTTGTTGCAAATCGCCCGCAACGGGCCTGGCACACTGGATTCCGCCTGCAACAAGTATTGCAGTATGGAGCCGAGAGCAAAGACGTCTGTGCGCGGATCGATGAGGTTCAGTTCGCCGCGTTCCTGTTCAGGAGCCATATATCCCGGCGTGCCCAGAACAGTGCCGTGCGCGGTGGTGGCGAGAGCATTTTCAGGGGCTAAAGCCCCAGATTCCAAAGAGCCTTCGACGGCACGAGTAAACTCGTGCCCTGACACTTGTTTCGCTGCCGGGGACACTCCGATAACGCCCATGACGTGCCCTGACACTTGATCGGCTGCCGGGGACACTC
>DASYKK010000187.1:0-8431 GCA_035995565.1 Candidatus Angelobacter sp. | reverse complement strand
CCGGTCCAAACAGATGCAGCCATGATTCACCCTCGATTAAGATTCATCCTTAATTCAGTACCAGAAATGGCTTGAGCCCCCTGTGTGCGGCAGCCCTTTCTCTTGTACGATGCGCACAGGGGCCTGAATGCCGCCAGCCCCTCTCGCTGATCGGAGGAAGCACTGCAAAAGTCGCGCCCATTCAGGATCTCTGACCTCCTGGCGCTCGGCTTTGCCGCCGTGATCGTGGCTGTCTTCGAATGGCTGCATCATGCTGAATTTCCGCCCAGCGGCCAACGGTTCCTGACCGCGCTTGCCATCACTGCGGGTTTTGCTCTGCTGGCCTGGTTTGCCGGCGGCGTCAATGTGAGCGGAGCCTTGGCCGGATCGGCTGTGGCATTCATCATGGCTGTCCGCGACCTGCGCATATTTCTGGCGCTGCTCATCGTCTTTGCCGTTACGCTGATGGCAACCCGCGTGGGCTATGCGCGCAAGCAGCAACTCCGCACCGCCGAGCCCGCCGGCGGACGCACCGCCGCGCAAGCCATGGCTAATCTTGGCATCGCCGCGCTGGTGGTTGCGGTGGCAGGACCAGGATGGCCGGTGCTGGCATTGGCCGCGCTGGCCGAAGCCGCTGGAGATACTTCGTCCAGCGAGATCGGCATGGCTTTCCCCGGAAAGACACTTCTGGTGACGAATTTCAAGTCAGTGCCCGCCGGGACGGATGGCGGCATTAGTCTGTTTGGGACGATTGCCGCGTTAGCGGGCGCAGCCGGTGTGGCGGTGGCCGCGGTAGCCACTGGTTTAGTGCCTGTCAGCCAGATTGCGACGATCATTCTGGCCGGCTTTTTCGGCACCGTGGTAGATAGCTTGCTGGGAGCGGTCTTTGAACGGCGCGGGCTTTTGGATAACGATCTGGTAAACCTGCTCAGCACGGCGGCAGCAGTCGGAATGGCGTGGGCGCTCGGGTAAATTGATCTTGCCATTTGCCGCAGATGAACGAGTAAACCAGCGCTCGCGGAATGGCATGTCGTTGCACTGCAACTCTTCGTCCACAAAGTCCTCGCGCTACCGCCACTTTTATTTGTTCCATTTTGGTATAAGAAAAATTTTAGGGCCCTGCGCAGATTGGTGTCTACTTCTGAACAGATTTCCTTAATTCGTTACTTCATTATCTGCGAATGCAGTCACAAACAGTTCGATCGCAAGCCACTCGTTCGGACGCAGTCATACTATGCGTTGACGATGATGACGTTATCCTGGATATCATCAGACTAACTTTGGAGAAGAATGGATTCTCGGTCGTTACTGCCAATAACTGGCGTAGCGCTTTGGAATCGTTCAAAAGCAATCTTATTGATCTGGTTATGCTCGACTATGAGATGCCTGGTATGAAGGGACATGAAGTCGCCTTATGGCTCAGAAGTGTCAACCCAGTGGTGCCGATCATTTTGCATTCTGGCTCGTCGAACATTCCAGACATTGCGGCACAAACGGTGGACGCGTTTCTTCCGAAAGGCATCGAGACTCACATTCTTGTTGCTGCCATCTCGAACCTGATCATGAAAAGCAGGATGGGGGGGAAGCCGCGCCCTGCCATTGGCTTTCTCTCGTCCTAACCATAAGACTGCGCGCGACCTCTCGAGCAAACAGTAGCGCTGAGGGCCGGAATATGCAGGCCAGGCTTGGCACGCTTCTCAAAAGATGAGGGCCGCCCCTCGCTACGCGCTACGGCGGCCCGATACAAAGGTTTACTTTAAGATGCCCTTAAGGCACGCTAACACTGATTGTTTTCTTTACGATTGCGTCGTACAGATCAATTCCAACGACGGTTACACTGCGCTTTCCAGCCGCTACTCCCACTTTGGCATTCAACTGGTCACTGAATGACTGTGCGCGCTTGGAACCATCAATCCACAGTTCCACGCGTTTTACGCCGTTGGGCGAGTTGCCACTGGCTTTGATGGTGAGCGAATTGACCGCAGTAGCGGCGGAGCAGATGTTTACCGCCAGCGTACCTGAGCCTGGAGGAGCACAGTTGGTGGCGGCATTTTGATTGAGCCTTACCTCTGTTGCGGCAAATCCTCCTGGCGCATCGTGTACGGTATAGGCAATATCGTGCCGCGAATCGAGATTGAGATCGCGTATCGTCAGCCCAGTGATGGGCCCGTCGCTGCTGATCAGGACTGGGGTCGTGAACGTACCGTCGCCGCGTCCCAGCGCATACAGCAGGAAAGTGTCCTTAATGGTGGCTCCCTCAATCAGCAGATCTTCGATGCCATCGCCGTTCAAGTCTCCGGCATGAAGTCTGTGTCCGAAACCGCGGGCGCCGGGCACCTGGCTTTTCAAGAAGAACGAACCGGAGCCGGTGTTCAGATAAATGCGGTCAGTAGTAGGAAAGTTTGTGTCGTTCACGTTGTCAAAAGACTCGATTGCCAGGTCAGGCGCTGCCCCAGCATTGAAATGGCCGGCCGTGAGTCCCGAGATGGTGCGGGTGCTCGGCGGCACGATGACGCTATGCAACTTGAGGACGACATTACCTGTGCCATTGAAAGTGCTGGCGTTAGTGAACACCATGACTTGGTTGCCACTGGGCACGGCAATATCGGGTTTGTTATCCAGATTGAAATCATCGCTGACAATCAAGCCGTTGAAAGCAGGGGCGCCCGATAACGGTATGGTTTGGGAAAGCGAAAACAATGCATGGGCGTCGCTCTGGTAAACGTTCAGACTGCATGGCGCGCTATTTGCGCTGGCGCATTCCACGTCCACCAGTTGTGTCAGCCCGTTGTTCAGCAGATCGGCTGCGATCAGGGCTGAGGGAACTCCATGAATCCCGATCGTCCCGGTGACGAAGGTTCCATCTCCGCGGCCGAGAAGAATGGTAATGGTCTTATCCGAGTTCGCGACCGCCAGAGCTTGCTTGCCGCTGAGAGTGAACGTGCCTGTCACAATCTGGACGGGACCGACGCCGGTGGGCGTGCTGCTGCCCAACGTGAAAAGTCCTCCGCCCGTGCCAAGCAGGATGTTTACCTGGTTGGACTGGTTGTCGATTACGGCCAGGTCAGGTTTGCCGTCATTGTTGAAGTCACCGCTGACGACCCCCGCGGGTAAAGGGCCGGTGGTATAGGTTTGGCTACTGAAAGTAACGTTAGACGGCGCGGCGGCCGTTGTTTGTGCGGATGAAGCCAGATTCACCACTGCCAGCACGAAGGCTGGCAGCAGCAGACTTGCTGCCTTGCATAGCATGAAGCCATCCTTAGGGGAACGACAGGGGAACGACAATTACGGGACACTCGTTTAGGGGAACGATTATTGTGTACTGCTGAATCAGATGCCCTGTTTCCCGGGGGGATGCCCCGACTGGCGCTTGCCCTAATTGTTTTAACAGTTAAAAAACAAAGGCGATAGTCGACAAAAAGCCAAGGCTAAAGCCGCCAAGTCCCTATGGAACTTTCAGCACGCTCCGCAACGCGGCGCCTCGCAGCTCGCCTGGATCTGAGCGTCAAACTGTGCTTTAACACTGTCTCGCTTACCTGTCGAAAGCCATAAGGAAGAGGGGTCTCTAAGTTGGAGTCCCGGAAGAAGACGGAGCCGCGATCAGACTCCCCGGAAGCCTACGGTGATTTCTCAGTCACTTGCCCAGGAATACAAACCCAGTTGTATAGTGCGAACGCCTTGACATTGCATGGACGGGTAAGCCTCGTCGGGATGTTTCGACTGCGCGCTAAACAGCGTCGACCGGTAGACGTGCCATTCGCGCGCTCCGCTCAACATGACAAGGGTATTGAGATCGTGTTGGGATTGGGGGACCGCGGTCGTGAAAAGTTCACATCAGCCAAACACTCCGCTGAGCCATCCGCTCCAGATATCCGTCCAGGCGTGGGCGATCATATTGGAACGCAGGTTCCGGCGCCACGCCGCGAACCATCCATAGAGCATGCCCAGCACAGAGATAAGCACCACCTGCTTCAAGCCCTGGTAAGAATGGCCGAGACCGAAGACGATTCCCTGCAGCAGGACGCCGCCCACCACGCTGTGCGTGTAGGCCGTGAACTGTTTCTGGAAATAACCGCGAAAAACAATCTCTTCGCAAATGCCGGCGGAGATGGAAACGGCAATCCACAAGACAACCTCAATGCTGCTTTGAGGCAGCAGGCTGCTGATGGATTTCGCCTGGTCGGGACCCAGAAGCCGATGCAACAGACGGGCAGAGCCTTCCCAGACGAGAACAAAAGGGGCCAGGATTGCGATGTCGCGAACAAAGTCTTTCCAATTGTTCCAGCGGCCACCGATCAGGCCGCGTAGTGTGCCTCCGCGGTCATTCACCGCGCCGCGGACCGTCGCCACCAGCCCCCATTCCAGTGCTATGACGGAAATGTACAAAGGAATAACGTTCCGTTGCTGCGGCAGAACGGAATCCGACCCAGGCCCACCTCTGTGTTGCAGCCAGAACCCAAAGCCTACCAGGACGAGTTGGATCAGCAGCATGAGAAAGAAGTGGTTGGTTGACGCAATGGGACGGTAGGCTTGTGTCGGCTCCGGGAATGGCTGGGTAGCCATAGCGCAAGTTATAGAATAGGAGGATGTGAATTTCCAGTCTCAGCAAAGGTCATGTCCTATTTCGTAATTGATTCGCTTAACACAAAGCGTTAATATACAGCAACCGTGAGGGATGGGAAGTGCATAGATCATTGAAAACCTGGTAGTCCGCATTCATTAATCAGCCAGATTTGGAGGTAATAATATACTTGACTAACCAAACGGTTAGCCCGATACTGAGCTTGCCGTGACAGGGTAAACAAAAAGCTCCGAATAGGATTCGGAGCTTAGGGCCGTTTAAAAAGAGGAATAGGGGATGGTTAGGCAGCGCCTTGCTGCTGCTGGATATGGTCCGGCATGGGGTGGACCTCCGGGCCCTTCCCAGACGGAATTTGATTGTCCGATCTGGGCCCCTTCAGCTGAGTTGGTGCGGGCGAAGTAACATCCAAGGGGAATGGGGATGATTGAAATAACTGGCTGTCCATGGCTTCAAGTCCTTTCGCCATTGTTTCGATTTTTGTTAGACTACAGGTTCCCACTCACGGGACGTAATGATTCTATTGTAGTTAATCATTAAATCGATGTTTCTGCAAGATAAAATTTTCCCTCTGTGAACGTTATTATACGCTCCTCGGCTGGATTCGACTACGGCGTTGACATATTCAAAATCAACAGGATCGATGGTTTGCGTGGCATGTTTAATCACGTCATCGAGGTTCGTATTCCAGTGCACTGATTGGACTGCCCCAAATGGAATATCCAATTGCTTAACTGGCGCTAGGAGTTTCACGCCCTCGGGGCTTCTGAGCAACTCCATCAACGGATCAAACGGTATATGCTCCTCCAGCTCTTGGGCAAGATTAAGCCAAACACTCCACATCAATTTTTCTAAGTCTTTATCGCGTTCTTTGTTTACCGGCAGCCCTATATCTGCTGCTTCCGTTCTGCTAACTGGATAGGCGTGAGAATGAAATTTTCTACTCATATTCTGGACGATAGATTGAACCTTTGAGCGAACTTCCTCTTCTTTCATATGCAGGGCCAAAAGCCTTTCACCCAATGCCACAGCCAGCTTGGAACTTCGTGCCGTGAACCCTATGCCCAAAGTTCCCACTTCTTTGCATGTAAGCTCGAACAGCACGCGCACGTGCTCTTGATCGGTAATTTTTAGATTGTCACGCACAAAATCCAGAAATGCACTAATGTCCTCTGTAGAAAATCTCTTTTGTCCGCCTTCGCCAAAGGTTGTAATTTGCATGTCCACAGGACCGAGATGCCCATTTGGATGCATGATGATTTCATCAGCTCCGAATGCTACCAGGGTTGCCGCGCTGTAAGCACTCTGTGGAATCATGACGGCGACTTTCTCGACTCTTTGGCGAATCAACGTCATGATTCTCCATGCCACCATTGGATCGCCGCCATGACTAGCGATGAGAAAGTCAACTGCCTTGGAATCCTCAGGAAGTTCGTCAATCTGTTGAATGATGTAGGGAAGGGAGTCGGTAGACATCAGAGCATTAACGCCGTCCCTTTTACTTGTTACGTAAACAATTAGCGGCCTGCCCCGATGGGTTTCGATTTGTTTATATAGCTCAACACGTTCTTTCCAGCTCATGAGCTCCTTTCGCTAAAGGGGTGTGGCGGGATTATACGCGACGGTACTAGACTAACCAAGACATTTATGCCCACTACCTATTGTGGTCAAAAACGATTGACTCATCATGAAAAAATATTTTCATGGTTCCGTCAGCATCTACAATTTTGGGATTCCTGCAAAGCGTTAAACGGAGTCCCATTATGGCGATCATGTACTGCTATTTCGATGAAAGCGGCAAACACAAAGACCATCCGGTGGTTACATTCTCGGGCGTATGTATTACTCAATCGAAATTGCAGCAGTTTGATGACGCATGGAATGCCCTTCTGCGCCAATATGGAATGCCATGGCTGCATATGAAAGAAGTGTCTCAATTGTCCCGCAAGATCTGCGAGAAGATGCCATATAAGCAGAGTGAGGCCGATAGAAATGAGGCTCTTGTGCCGTTTGCCGATTGCATCAATGAGCACTTTGAATATGGGCTAATCCAAGCCATGGACGTGGACGGGTTTAATTCATTGTCTAAAAATGCAAAGTACCAGCTCGGGCACACTGACGATCCCTATTACATAGCGTTCGTTCGCGGGCTGCTAGAATTAGTTAACTATGTTCAGGGAGACGACAATCTCAGTATCATTTGCGATGACGACAAAGACACAGCATGGGACTGCTATCGACACTATCGAGGCGTCCGCCGGGCACATGCCGAAATAAGAGAAAAGACCGTCTCTCTTACTTTTGCAGATGACAAATATTTTCCATCTTTGCAAGCGGCTGACATGCTGGCATTTTTATCCCGCCTTGAAGCAAAAATGAGATTCCACAATTTTCGTTATAGCTTTAGAAAAATATATCTCTCTCTGACGAACGATCGTGGAATTGGGTTTACTCAGTGGAAGGCTGCATTCATAGACAAGGCAAAGTTCCAAGGCCTGTCGGATGCTCTGGATCGAAAGCAGAAAAAATCGGGTATGATTAAGCGATGAAGTCCACGCCAAAACAGACAGATCAATACGGAGCATTCGAGAACATGCTTAGGCGCGTAATCCAGGTTCCACACTCTGAAATCAAAGCCAAGCTGGAAGCGGAAAAGCGCGCCAAAAAAGAAAAGCGTCCTAAGACTTCGGACGCTTCCCGCGTTTCAAACGATAAGGATTAAAAGGGCGTCGTTTCTCCCACCTTGCCAGTCAGAGCAGAGTAAGTGAGTCTCTTTCCAGCAATTTGGGACAGCAGCATTTCAAAACGCTCACCATCATTAACGGGTTTGTCTTTGTTCCCGCGATTGTTATAGCGGAATGATTGTTCATCAAGATAAAGAAACAAATGGAACGGCTCAACAGCAACGTAGGTTCCGCTCAGTCCCCGTTTCAAGAGTGCCCAAAAATTTTCAATTCCGTTGGTATGCACTTTGCCGTTCACGTAGGTCTCAGCGTGGTTGACGATCTCGTGAGCGAAGTCTTTGTACAGTCCCCAATACCCGTAGAAATCGTCGGTATGAAGATTCGCTCCGGGTTGGACGTGCTCTTTAACAGCAGCGTGCAAGGTGGTAACAGAGCGATTTGCGATCACCTGAGTTTTGACAGTGCCACCATCCAAGAATCCAGCAACGATGGTCTTATTGCCAAAGGACATTTTGTCCATTTTTACCCGTCTGGATTTGTGCATGTTGCGCGCTTTGCCGCCGATGAAAGTTTCATCAACTTGGACAGGGGTTCCGCTTCCACCGAGTTTCATCAAAGAGCCGTTCTGCATTGCAAGTCTGATTCTTTGAAGCATGAACCAAGCGGATTTCTGGGTTACCCCGATTGCGCGGTGAATCTCGTATGAGGAAACGCCATTTTTGCAATTGGCGATCATCCACATTGCCAGCAGCCACTTTGACAGGTGAATCGGTGAATCTTCAAAGATGGTTCCCAGCTTGACGGAGAATTGCCGATTGCAGTCTTTGCATTTCCAGCGTTTCTGAGTCTTGAGGTAATAGTGCTCTTTGTGACCACAAGCGGGACATATAACACCCTCAGGCCAGCGGAGAGCAGCCACGGTATCAATACAGACCTGTTCATCGCTGAAATGTTGGATGGCGGTTTGTAAAGTCTTTGGTTTCATGTCATTCACCGATCTGGAACCAGAGTACCAAAATGATGTTGGTTAGTCAAGTATATTATTACCGTTGAGGGATATGGGGGAGGGGCCTTCAAAAGGGGTACAGACCTGAACAAACTGGCGTAACCACTGCTCGGCGCGTTCCTATCGTTTCTCAAAGCAAAGAGGGCCATAATCAGTTCCAGTCCTTGCAAAATAAACTTTGGA
>DASYKK010000186.1:0-7751 GCA_035995565.1 Candidatus Angelobacter sp. | reverse complement strand
AAAAAACAAAGCCAAGGGCTAAGAGCTAATGGCTAAGAGCTGATGCTCTACTTTAAATACTTCAGCATCTCTTTAAAGGCCGGCGTGCCGGACTTGCCCAGCAGCTCATAGATCATCATCTCCGTTGAAGAGCGCACTGCACCGGCGGCCTGCATGCGGTTCAGGCCCAGCTTCCAATTCAATTCGGTGCGGGAACTCACGGCATCGGCGGCCACGTGAACGTTCAACCCCTGGTTTAAGGCTCCCAGCGCGGTTTGCGCAACGCAAATGTGGGATTCCATACCGCAAAGCAGCAGCGTAGTACGGTTGGATAGCTTTCCGACGGCGGAGCAGTATTCGCCATTGCCGAAGCAGCCGAATTCAAGCTTGTCGATCGGCCTGGCATTGGAATTGGCGGCGTCGAGCAGCACACTGATTTCCGCCACTGTTTGTCCCAGTCCTTTTTCATACTGCGTGCTCACGATCACGGGCAGGGAAAGAATGTTGGCCAACCGGACGAGCAGCGCTGCGTTGCGCACCAGGCGTTCTTTCTCATAGATGGGCGGCAGGAGCTTTTCCTGGATATCGATGACGGCAAGCGTACAGTCTTCCGGCCGCAGGATGCGACGCGCGGCATCGGAGTATGGTGCGGTATCAACGGGAGCGGTGACCATGAAGGAATTGTATATCGGTGGCTCTCGCATTTGCCGTGGCGGCTTTGGTGTGTCAGAAGTCAATTTCCGTTTGACCGATAACGCATGTGTTTAACAGCAATTTGTATGCTCCATTGACTTGCCAAGTTCACACACGTAGGATTCTGCACCAGTGATCGGGCAGACAATTTCGCACTACCGCGTCCTCGAAAAGCTCGGCGGAGGCGGAATGGGAGTCGTCTATAAGGCTGAAGATATGCGCCTGCATCGCTTTGTAGCGCTGAAGTTCTTGCCCGATGATGTCGCCCGCGACCCGCAGGTGCTGGCGCGCTTTCAGCGTGAAGCGCAGGCAGCGTCGGCGCTGAACCAGCCCAATATCTGCACCATCTACGACATTGGAGAAGAGAACGGCCGCACCTTCCTGGCCATGGAGTTCCTCGATGGCTCTACTCTCAAACACCTGATTAGCGGGCGCGCGATGGAACTGGAAGCGTGCTTGTCACTGGGAATTGAGATCGCCGAGGGACTGGACGCGGCGCACAGCGAAGGAATCGTCCATCGAGACATCAAGCCGGCAAATATCTTCGTTACCAAGCGCGGGCATGCGAAGATTCTCGACTTCGGGCTGGCAAAAGTGACGGAGCGAAGTTCCTCGGCCAGCCGCATTGCCGGCGCGAACACACTGTCAGAAGCCGAACATCTCACGAGCCCGGGATCGACTTTGGGCACCGTGGCGTATATGTCCCCCGAACAGGTGCTGGGCAAAGAACTCGACACGCGAACGGACCTGTTTTCTTTCGGCATAGTGCTCTACGAGATGGCGACGGGCAAGCTGCCTTTTGCTGGAGATACTTCTGGAGCGATAACAGACGCAATCCTGCATGGCGCTCCACCGGAGGCCGGGCGATTGAATCCACAAGTTCCGGCAGAACTCGACAGGGTGATTCAGAAGGCCCTGGAAAAGGACCGCGCGGTGCGTTACCAGCATGCCTCAGAGATGAGAGCCGATCTGGCGCGAGCGCGTCGGGATTCGGACTCTGCCTCATCGGCGACAAGACGGGTCACTGCAGTGCCGCCCATGCAACGGAATCGTTGGATATGGGGTTTGAGTGCTGCAGCACTATTTGTACTGATTGGATTGCTGGTATGGCGGTGGAGAGACACATCGGCCCCTACGCCTGGGAAAATGTCGGCTGCTCCGGTGACGATTGCCGTTTTACCCTTTCAGAATCTTGGCGCAGATAAAGGAGAAGATTTTCTGCGCATGGCCTTACCGGATGAAGTTGCGACCACATTGAGTTCGGTGCGGACCTTATCCATTCGCCCATTCGCGACCACGGCAAAATATGCCAAGCCCGACGTGGATTTGCAGCAGGCTGGAAAAGAGATGCACGTGGGCCGGATCGTGACCGGACACTACCAGCGGATTCGCGATACGCTCCAGCTGACGCTGGAAGCTGTTGATGTGGGTGATGATCGCGTGCTGTGGCAAGAAACAATGAACCTGCCTGCCGGAGACCTTGTGGCGACGAGGGAGCAGATAACCTCCAAGGTGCGGCAGGGTTTGATCCAGGCGCTGGGCGCCAGAAGTGATGCCAACGATAAAGGGACTCGGCCCACAAACGAAGAGGCCTATGACTTGTATTTGCGCAGCGTTGCGCTGGCCCATGACGGCGAACAGAACCGCGAAGCAGTCCGGATGCTGGAACGCTCCGTAGGATTGGATCCAGCATTTGCTCCGGCCTGGGGAGCCCTGGGAAAGCGCTATTACTATGAGGAGGAATACGGACCCGGCGCCACGGGCACCATGTCGCGCACTGTCCCTGCACTGCGGCGTGCACTTAGTCTGGATCCAAACCTTGAGGATGCCGCGCAGCAGATAGTGAGTATAGATACTGATGCAGGAAAGCTGGTTGAGGCCTACAAGGAAGCAAAGACATTGGTGGAAAAGCGACCGCAAAGCGGTTTCGCACACTTCACCCTGGCTTATGTGCTGAGATATGCGGGTTTGGCCAAAGACTCTGCACAGGAGTGCGAAACGGCGATGCGGCTTGATCCCGGTAACTACCAGTTCCGCTCATGCGCGTCTGTATTCTTCTTGAGCGGGCAGTACGAGCGAGCGAGGGAATTCCTGAAACTGGATGCAGGATCTGAGTGGTCAAATAACGTGGAGACAAACATCCTGGTGCACGAAGGAAAAATCAGCGAGGCCCTGGAGCGTTTGCGCAAAATGCCGGAAAGCCCTTTCTTCCATACGCGCGCGCTACAGGTTTGTTATGAAGCGCCCCGGCCCCCGGGGTCGCAACAAGTTTTGGCGCAGTTCGAAAAGGATATCTTCGCCTACCGCGACCCGGAACCCAGATTCGGTCAGGCAGTGGTGTTCAACCCTTGCATGGGGAATACGTTCACGGCGCGACTGATCAAGTCTGCGATCGAAGGCGGATTCTGTGCGTACGAAAGCTTGCAACGCGATACGATTTTGGCAGCTTTTCGCAAAGGGCCGGAATACCCCGCGTTGCTCACTCAGGCCAAACAATGTCAGGATCGATTTCTGGCGGAGCGAGACCGCCCTTAGCAGACAAGAACCGACCGGCCGGCGCTTACTGGTGTTCATCGTGTGCCGGGATTGCCTGCTGCTGTGCCTGACTCAACTGCCACGCTGTGGTCTGCCAATTGTCTTTCGCCACGACGCCTTTAATCCACGGAGGAAGTTCCAGCCGCAGATATTCAGCCAGGGAAAGAGCATACGGTTCATAGAGATTGCGCAGGCGCGTTAGTTCTTCCAGAGCTTTGTCGCCATCTGCGAGAACAAAGCCTTCAATGTGAAGACGCTTGCGTAGCTGGTCCAAAGCTTCAGCAGGAAGGCGGTTGATCTTTTCTTCTTTTGCCGGCGGAGCGCTAAAGACCTGGCTCAAATCTACGAGTGCATGCCGGGCGATGGCAAAGGTCATCCGCGCCTGATACTGGCACATGCCTTCCAGTCCGACCATGGCCAGAGCGCACACGTCAAGGATGGCGGTGAGCGAGGCGATCCATGACTGGTTGTCATGCTGAGAACGGAAATACGCGAGCACGGGATAGGAAAGATGGCTTTCCATTAAGTCGGCCGACCATATCTCCCAATCTTCCAGCAACTGGGTGAGGGCCTCCAGGCCGTGGACTCCGCTTTGGCGACGGAGCAGTTCATAGGCTGTAGGCGGAGAACCGGCACGCGCGTCGAGCAATGAGATTGTCACTTCGCGGCGGGAAAACGCCTGATACAGCACTGGCAGATAGCCAATAACCAGAGCCAGGTAACCAAAGCCGATACCAGCTTCGAGCACGGTAATGAAGCGTCCCATCGCTGAGGCCGGTTGCACGTCTCCCAGGCCAAGCGTGAACAACGTTGTGCCGCTCAGGTACATGGCATTGCCGAGGTCGCTGGCAAAGAGAATGCCGGTAAGCTTGTCATGCAGCCCGAAGTGCAGCAGCCCGAATCCCACCACGAGGGTGACGGCCCATAAAGCAAGCAGCAGCAAGAGCGACAGCGGTCCGTAATAGCTGAGCAACGAATCATGTTTTTTTTTGTTCTCGCGCAGACTTGCAAGCCAGGTCCACGGGCGCCACGTGGAGCGATAGAAAAACCGGGTCAGCCGGAACTGGCGGGTGACGCGGCGAGGGAGCACAATAGTCTCAAAGGTCTCCCACAAGACCATGAGGATGAGCAAAAGACCGAAAATGACCGCAAAAAATTTTAGCAACCGGAATCTCCGCAGGCATTAGAGTATCTAAAAAGCGGAAAGAACTCAGCTTTTTGTAACATAGGCAAACCTAAAGGACTCTTTTCTACGTGAAATCATTCATGCATCTGGTGGTTGGCCATCCTTATCTTGTGCTGCTGGCCTCCGGTTTTCTGGAACGGATAGGCGCGCCGTTGCTGTTTTCTCCCGTTCTGGTAGCCGCTGGAGCGCTGGCTGCCGGCGGCCAGTTGCGCTTTGATGTTGCTGTCTGGATCGCCCTTGCCACCTGCCTGGTGGGTGACACGCTATGGTACGAGATTGGCAGGAAAAAAGGTGATCGCGTTCTTTCCATGCTTTGCCGCATTTCCCTGGAGCCGGATAGCTGCGTACGCCGGTCAAAAGTTTTTTTCGAAAAAGGTTCCAACCGCACTCTTCTCTTTTCCAAGTGGCTGCCGGGTGTTTCCCATGTAGTGCCTGCTGTGGCCGGATTGTCCGGTATTGAACGCCAGCATTTCTTTGTGATGAATACTGCCGGCTCGGCGCTGTGGATTATCGTGCTGATGCTTGGCGGGTATCTTCCGGTGGAGCGCTTGCATGTCGCTTCCGCGGTGGGGCCGATCCTGTTTGAGGCCAGCCTGGTCGCGTTGGCGCTGAACGTCGGCATAAAGTATGTGCAGCGCCGCCAGTTCCTGAAAGCGCTCTATAAGTTGCGCATCACGCCCGAAGAAGTGCGGCAAATGCTTGATACCGGCGAAAAAATTGTGATTCTTGATCTGCGCCATCCGCTTGATTCGCTCGCGGATGAGCGAACTCTGCCCGGCGCAATCCGTGTGCTGCCCAATGAAGTCACCGCCCGCGCGAACATGCTTCCAAGAGACGAGGAGATCATCCTCTACTGTACTTGACCCAATGAAGCCACCAGTGCCCGTGTGGCACAACAACTTCAGAAACTTGGCATTACCCGCGTGCGACCTTTGCAGGGCGGCTTTGGCGGATGGAAGGAACTTGGCTATCCATTGGCCGATGCCACGGAGGTTACGTGGGCAGCGTCGTTGCGTTGAGCTTTACCTGACTTTCTTCATCTAACCAGGTTTGCTTTTATGTCCTGCTCGGCTTGGCAGATATTTTCCGGCTTGCCCAGGTCGCGCCAGTAGTATTCGTCGGCGCGGAAAGACTGAATCTTTTCACCCAGAGCGGCCAGGCGCAGATATGCCGGAACGATGGAGAAAACGCCTTCTTCCGTCAGCAAAGGGAATATCCGCTGCGAGATCACGTGGATGCCGGTGAAGGCCAGTTCAGTCATCCGCTGGGACGGCCGAACAATCTCTGTCTTTTCTTCTTTGACCAATCGGCGGCCACAAAGCTGAAGCTGCTCGTCGAACATCAGGTAGCGCGACGTTTTACGCTCCTGGACAGCGAGCGTGGCGAGCGCATTGTTTTTTTTGTGTGACTCAACCAGGCGGCTGAGATCGATATTGCTGATGATGTCGACGTTATGAAGGATGAACGGTTCGTCCTCATCATTAGCGTCTGCGCTTTCGGACAGGAACCATGCGGCTTTTTTCAGGCCGCCGCCAGTATCAAGCAAGACATCTTCGCGGGAAAATTCAATGTGCATACCGAAGCTGCCGGCGGCCATTACATGGTCGATCACCATGTCAGCGTAATGATGGACATTGACAATGACATCGTTGATGCCAAAGTCGCGCAAGCGGGTGAGAGTGATTTCCAGCAGCGACCGTCCGCCGACTTCCACCAGCGCCTTAGGGCGATCATTTGTCAGCGGACGCAGGCGTGTGCCCAGGCCGGCGGCCAGCACCATGGCTTTCATCGGCTCCGTTTCTCCAACCCCATTTTTTCCAACTCCATTTTCTCTAATTCAATGTGGCGGAGCTCCACTTCGACGCCATCCTTAGCGCGCAAATGTTTGGCCAACTGCTCTGCCAAATATACCGAGCGATGCTGGCCACCGGTGCAGCCGAAAGAAGCCGTCAGGCTTTTGAAGCCGCGGCTCTGGTAGTTGGCGATGCTGGCGGCCACAAGTGCCTCGGCATTTTTCAGGTACTCATCCACGCTTTTGTGCTGCCGCAAATACTCGATCACCGGCGCGTCCTTGCCGGTGAGGGCCTTGAAGCGTTCTTCGCGTCCGGGATTGGGCAAGCTGCGAGCATCGAAAACAAATCCTCCGCCGTGGCCGGTCTCATCCTTCGGAGGGCCGCCACGATGAAACGAGAAACTAAAGATTCGCGCGACAAGTTTGTCGGTCGCGGGAGCAGGTGGCGTCTCTTTAAGACTTTCAGGTGTTACGGTCCGGTCGCGCCGATCACTTTCTCCCGTCAGCGCCAGTAACTTCTGCGAAGCCAATATGCTTCGGAACGCGCTGGTCAGCGCCGGGAGCGCGATAGGCAGAGTGGCATGCTCCAGTAGCCAGCGCAGGTTCTTGACCGCGTAGGGCACACTTTGCAGGAAATGCGGCTTGCGCTCATAGAATCCACGAAAGCCATATGCGCCCAGCGCCTGCATGATGCGAACGTAAACGAACGCATAGTAATGATGCATAAAGGCGTCGCGTTCAATGCCCAGCATGCCGCGTAGCGCGTCCGTGTAATGGTCGAGCAATTTCTGCCGCAGCGCCGGAGGGAGGTCAGCTTTAGCGTCATAGAGCAGGGAAGCAATATCATAGTGCAAAGCGCCTTTGCGGCCTCCCTGATAGTCCAGAAAAAATGGCTGGCTATCTTCGCCCAGCAGCATTACGTTGCGTGACTGGTAATCGCGATAGAGAAAATAATCGCGCGGCGCGGTCAGCAGAAATTTTGTCAGACGGCTGAAATCGTTTTCCAGCGCCTGCTCATTGAATGCAATCCCGGCCAGGCGGAGAAAATAGTACTTAAAATAATTCAGGTCCCAGGCAATCGACTGCCGATCAAAACTCGCGCGCGGATAGCAGACCTTGTAATTCAGATCACGCCCGGCTTCCACCTGGAAGCGCGGCAGCATCTGCACCACATTTATATAGGCGTCCAGCACGGCCGGGGCAATGTTTTCGCCCGCGCGATTCGCCACCAGAAACTCAAACAGCGTGGTATCGCCCAGGTCCTGCTCAATGTAGGCGCCGTGCCGGAGATCGTCGGCGTAGATTTCCGGGACAGGCAGGCCATGGCGGCGAAAGTGGCGCGAGAACTCAATGAACGCGAC
Organism: Candidatus Angelobacter sp.; assembly: GCA_035995565.1. GTDB lineage: Bacteria > Acidobacteriota > Terriglobia > Terriglobales > Acidobacteriaceae > Angelobacter. The sequence continues at coordinate 205 of DASYKK010000186.1, read as the reverse complement.
GTTCTCTTCGCGCACGTCGTACAAAATGCCGATCGCGCTGTGGCCGTTGTCGGCAAGCCGGACCTTGTCCTGTTCGCCGCCCGATAGGCGGACGATGACGCGTCCTGAGCCTCCAAGCTGGCCCTGCAATGGCTGCACGCGCTCCGGCGGCGCGTGGAAATGCTGCTCAAAGAGGCCTTTAAGAATGTCAATCGACATGGTTTCA
>DASYKK010000185.1:0-4866 GCA_035995565.1 Candidatus Angelobacter sp. | reverse complement strand
ACGCCCCAGATATGGCCTTTGTGGCGCTCTTTGATATGGGCGTATCGGTAAAAACCAGCCGTCGCCCCGAGCTTGCCATCTTCAAACATTCCAACAACGAAATTGTTCGCGGGATCATTCTTGCTTAGGCGTTCTCTGGCTGCTTCGACTGTGGTGGTAAGGTGCTCCTCGGCGGAGGCGGCAAAAGAGGCGGGGTCGTTGCGCAAAGCTTCCAGGCGCAGATGCCAGAAGGCTTCGGCGTCGTTGGGTGTGAGCAGGCGGTTGTCCATGACGAGTCATTATCGCAAAGGGAGGTATTCGGCTTACCTCCTCAAAGACCGAGGCCGAACTTGACGGTCCGGCCTCTTAGAACTATCACACCTCAGTTCAGAACGTGAACCTACCTCCAAACTGGATGACCCTGGCCGGGTACGTCGTGGTGACCTGACCAAAGGTGCCGCTGGAGATGTTTGTGTCCGGCTCCAGGAATTGTGCGCGGTTAAAGAGGTTGAAGAACTCAGCCCGGACTTGCAGCGCAGTGCGTTCGGTGATCTTTGTCGCCTTTGCCAGCGCCACGTCGAAGTTGGTGCGGCCGGGACCGCGCAGGATATTTCTGCCGGAGCCGTAACTGCCAGTAATCACTGTGTCGCTCGGGGAGGAGAAGCTGCTGCCGTTGAAGTATTGGTTGCCGGTTGTGCCTGGAGTTGATCTATGCGGGTCATTGTATGTGATTGGCCCTGTTAGCGTGGCAAATACCAGACCGGAGTCGCCAGCGCCGGAAGGACCAGGACGCGTCCTTCTGGTGCTCAGGTTGGCTAAGACATCCAGCGGGAAGCCGGTGTGCCACGAGATAATCGGGAACAGGCTCCAGCCTTGCGTCAGGCGCTTTGGCCCGCTGGCCCAGGCATGATCAAACGGCAGGTCCCAGCCCCCGCTGAAGCTGAGCTGGTGACGTATGTCAAAGTCGGAAGACGTGCGAAATACGTTCCTCTGGAAGAATGGAATCTGGCTGTTGCGATTGCGGAAGCCGGAGGAGTTATCAATCGTGTGTGACCAGGTATAGGCCAGAGTGAAATAGGTTGTTCCCACGATTGGGGTTGAGGTGGCTTTCTTGGAAATCTTTGTTTGCAAAGCGTTGTAATTCGCGTTCACGGCGTTCTCAAATTCGTCCGTGAAGCTGAACCTAAGGTCGTCCGGGGCGCCGATCTCGTTCAAGAACCGATGCCGGTTCGCGGACGAAAGCGTCGCAGGATCAAAGGCATTGATGTCAACGAGCGTGGTCAGCTTCCGTGACTGGCTGCCCAGATAACCAACTTCAAGGGCCATGTTTCTGGCCAGTTCACGCTGGATATCAAGGTTGTACTGAACGGTGTATGGCGTCCGCAGGTGCGGGTTTACAAAGAACACGCCGCCCCCGCCAAAGGGAAGGAATCCGGCCGCGCCAAAATCAATGTTCTTGGCCGGCGCTTTGGACGGGAACGGGTTCGGTGTTCCTGTCGTGGCGAAGGGATCAGACATGAAACCCGTAGGCCCGGTAACACAGCCCGGATCACCAGAGTTCACGGCGTTGGGGCAGTCAGTGAATACCGGACTGGTGAACCCGAAAAATGGCGCCTGCCCGTTGAATTGGAGATTGTCCTCGCCCTTGAGCACGTCATAGAAAACACCACCGCCACCACGGATGCTAGTCCTACCATCACTCTTTGGGTCCCAGGCGAAGCCCACGCGGGGCGCCCAATCGTTTTTGTCAGAGAAGTTTGCGCCTTTGGGAGCGCCTGCATCTCCGGGGAACAGCAGCGAAACCGGCGCGTTGACGAACCTCGTTGACTGCGCTCCCGGCACGATACTGAAAGATCTCCCCTGAGTATCAATTTTGGGTGAGCTGAATTCATAGCGCGTACCCAGCGTGAGAACAAGGTTTTTGCGAACATGCCACTCGTCCTGGGCAAAGAAATAGGTGGACTTCTGCCGGATGTTGGAGGGCGCACTACCAAATTGGAAGTAATCCTCAGGCAGCCCGAGCAGGAAGTTTGCGTAGGGGTTGAAAGCGCCGTTGAACTCGTCAAAGTCGAACTGGCCATCGACGAAGAAATCGAAGACCGTATTGTTCTGATATGGCATATAACTGGCGCCGAATTTCCAGGTGTGGCGTCCCCTGACCCACGTAAACGTGTCTGCGTAGGAGAAGGTATTGTTGATCAGCTTCGTTGGTCCCTGCGGGCTGAATCCAGTTACCAGCCCTGAGGAAAAGCCCAGACGTGTTGGTCCCGTTGACTGGTCAGGAGTAACTCCCACGCCGAGTTGAGCTGGAGTGGGCAAGTTGTTGGAAGGAACGGCTTGATCCTGCGCATTGCGCTGCATTGTGAAATGGAACTCATTCAGCAAAGCGGGGCTGAACGTGCGTGTATAGGTCAGTCCGGAGAAGTAGTTGTGCGGGATTGTGACAGTGGGAAATCCAGGGCCACCGACTGGCAGAGGTCGCGTCTGGTTAAATCGCCTGCCTCCAAGCGTGCCATTGAGATGGTCTCTCTCCGTGAGGTTGTAGTCGAGCCTAGCCGTGAACTCATTGAAGTTGTCAATGTTGTTGCCCTGCGCATTCAGGGTTCCCGAGCAGAAGGTATCGCACACCCCGGGCACAGCATTGTTCGGCGCCACGGCGATCAGGCCTTTGCTGATGTAGTTCTTGGCCACAGAATCAATTCTGCTGGGATCGATAATACCCAGTGCAGCGAGCCCAGCGTTTGGCTGATAGAAAGGATTGTTCTGCAGGAAAGTGACTACGTTCGCATCCGGCGTTCCGCCTGGACCTGCGTGTGAAAAGTTTCCGGTCAGCATTTCCGGAGTGAAGGTGCTGATGGTCCTGCTCAACCCAGCCGTCTGCTTCTGGCCCTGATAACTGGCAAACCAGAACAGTTTGTCTTTCTTAATCGGGCCACCGACGGCAAAACCATACTGGTTCCGCTTCAGCGGGTCGCGCGGCAAACCATTCTTCTTATTGAAATATGTGTTTGCGCTGAATGCGTCATTGCGGTTGAACTCGAACACCGAGCCGTGGACTTGATTGCCGCCGGACTTGGTCACCACGCTCACAATGCCGCCGGCATTTCTGCCATACTCCGCGGTGTAGTTGCTGGTGAGGATGCGAAACTCTTGCACGGCGTCAGGGTTGGGCGTGTAAACTACCCCATTGCTTAGCAGGTTGTTGTCGACGCCACCATCCAGCAAGAACGTGACCGAGTCAGCGCGCGATCCGGCGATGTTGTAAGTGCCAGCGCCGCCATCGTCGTTATTATGTGGCGTCACGCCTGGCTCCAACAGCGCCAGATCCAGCACGTTGCGTCCATTCAATGGCAGGTCAACGATCGGCCGACTGGTAATGGACGCACCGATTGTGGGATTTACAACCTCCACTTGGGCGGCGTCGCCCGTAACTTCTATCGTTTCTGCCTTGGTGCCAACTCTGAGCGTCACGTCAATGCGTTGGACCTGATTGATTTCCAAGGTGTATGGGACGGTCTCAGAGGTATTAAATCCCTCGCGTTGTACTTTCACTCTGTAGGAGCCAATTGGAAGTTCAAATGCCTGGTAGAAACCTTCGCGGTCAGTTGTGGTCTTGCTTTCCACACCCGTAGCTACATTGGTTACTGTGACGGCAGCGCCGATGACAACAGCGCCCTGAGGGTCCTTGACCGTTCCTACGATCCTGGCTCGCGCGCTCTGCGCGATCATTTGTGAACTGAAGACCAATATCAAAACGGTCACATACGACAGCATTTTTACAAGTGCGAGGGAAATACCACGCATCTTCATACGGGCTCCTTTTCTCTCCAAAAGTTTTTCGTTCCCCTAAAAACGATTCAAATGCGAAGTGTGACAGGCCGCCAAAGTTGGCGGAAACGTTACCAGAAAACGCAAGGATCGGCCAGAAAATATTTTTTGGATCCGGAAATTTTATGCGTGTAGCATTTGCTCGCTGATGGACGTCACACGCGGTGTTCTCTTTTGAACGGACCGCGTGATAGGCTATTGCTTCTTTGCAGGTTGACTATGGCTCGTTTTGCTACTGCAGTGACATTATTTGCATTTCTGTCTTGGGCCACTCTAGCCACCCAAGTCTTACCAGCATCTTTCACGGAAATACGCCAGCACGCCGAAAGCGGCGATGCGCAGGCACAATTCGAACTCGGACGATCTTATGAAGACGGCAAGGGCACCGAGCAGGATGATGCCCGCGCTGTTGAATGGTTCCGCAAATCTGCGGAACAGGGGAATGCGCATGCACAAAACAGCATGGGCGTGATGTATGCCCTCGGTCGAGGCGTTTCCCGCGACAAAGAAGAGGCAGTGCGGTGGTACAAAAAGTCTGCAAAGCAAGGACTGGCGGAGGGTATCTATAACGTAGCTATTTCTTACTACAACGGCGAAGGCGTAGACGAAAACATTGGTCTTGCCTATACGTGGATGATGCTCGCGCAGAGAAGAGGGGACTCACAGGCAGCTGAAGCCATGAAGCGTATCGGCGAGCAGTTGAATAACCGGCTCGACCGCAGCAAGTTTGATCTGGCGAACCTGTATGAAAAGGGAGATGAGGTTCCGCAGGACCTATCCGCCGCGGTGGCTCTATATCTTCAAGCCGCGAATCTGGACCACAGGCAATCGATCTTCGCCGGCCTGGCGCAATACAAGATGTGCCAACTTTACGTCGCCGGAAGAGGCGTTCCGCAGGATTACGCGCAGGCAAAAGAGTGGTGCAAAAAGTCCGACGTCGGGTTCGCCTACGTGGTTCTGGGCCGGATGGCAGAAAGAGGACTGGGCGGCAACAAAGACCCCGGCGAAGCCTTGGACCAGTATCGCAAGGCCGCGATCCTGGGCGTTCCCGACGGCTAC
>DASYKK010000184.1:0-9896 GCA_035995565.1 Candidatus Angelobacter sp. | reverse complement strand
ACAGAAGCAATCCCCATTTCGCGGCACGCACGGATAACGCGAACTGCGATCTCGCCGCGATTGGCAATGAGGACCTTGGTGAACATAGCGGAAACACAGATTGTAACAACAAAATTCGTGGCTGTTTGCGTGGACCAGCGTACACGGCTGGTGCGCATTGAAAAGCCCCTCCCGCGGGAGAGGCAGTTCAATGGTGTTAATGAATGAAGACTTATTTCGATTTCGGCTGGTCCAGCACAATCCCGCCGCTGGTTTTCTTAGAAGCTTCTTCCGCTTTCTTCTTGCGCGCCGCCATGGCCTTATCACTCCACTCATTGGCCGTCTTTACGTACTCGGCACGCGTTTGCGCGTCGTCGCAAGTCATGTCATTGGCTTTGCGGCGATAGAGCAGGTTCATGTAGGCCATTGCGTCGTCATAGTCCTGGCGCTTGTCGATGGCCGTCTGGAGCATTTTCATTCCCTCATCCACTGCGACGCCATCTTTTGATTTCATCTGGTCGCAGAGCTTCTGGCTGCCTTTGCCCTTTAGCTCATCGTCGACCTTCAGTCCTTCTTTTCCCTTAAGCTCCGCCGCGTCTTTATAAGTGGCAGACCAGTCGATCACGCCTACTGAGTAATAGGTCTCCGGATCGTTTGGATCGGCTTCAATGGCCTTTTTGTAATACTCGCGAGCCTCGTCAAACTTCTTCTGCTGCATGTAAAGGAAAGCAATTCCCTTCAGGCTGGTGACGTTATGCGCGTCCTGCGTGAGCACCTGCTTGTACTGGTCAATGGCAAGTTGCGCATTGCGCAGGTTCTCCGGCGTTTCCACGCCGGGCACATACTGCTGCGCATAGGCTGTGGCCAGATACATTTTGGCTACTTTAAGGTCGCTATCGAGGTTAACGGCATTCTGGAAATGCCCAATTGCTTCCTCGTAATTAGCGCCGCGAAAAGATTGAACGCCCTTGTTGAGTTGATCGCGAGCCTTAAGTTTGTTGCAACCCGCCGTGCTCAGCAGCGCGGCTGCGACGGCTACTACCGTCACAAGTCGTGCGGTCCTATTCATCTTTGCTGCTCCCTTATCGGAGTGGAGAAAATTTTTGCGCCCTGGGTGGATAAAACTCATGGGGATGCGCGCCTTCGCTCATCCCCATTCTGAGGAGTTAAATCGATTTACTGTCCCGCTTCGATCTTTGCTGTAATCAGGCCGATCCTGTCGATAACGTTCGTGCCCCGGGCTGTGTCAATCACCTGGGCCACGTTTTGAAATTCAACGTCAGGATCGCCTTTCACGAACATTACCCGTTCCGCGCGCGTCTTGAAGATATCAGTAAGACGGGTCTGCAGGTTTTCCTGGCTCACGTCTTCCTGGTTGATCTTCAATTTAACTTTGCCATTATCCAGCAAAACCTGCACCACAACAGTGCGGTCTGTCTGCGTTTCCGGCTGGTGCGGCGGCGGCGGCTGCGGAACCAGCGCCTCAAGCCCTTTGGGCGTCAGCGGCGTGATGACCATGAAGATAATCAAAAGCACCAGCAAAACGTCGATCAGGGGCGTGACGTTGATATCGGCGGTTTGACCGCCTCCTCCGCCAGTTGTCATTGCCATAGAATTAATCCTCTTCTGTCTGGTTCTGGTTTACTGTCCCGGCGGCTTGTTCGGATCGCGTCTTTGCTCGGTCAGCAATCCCACCTGGTCAACGCCGGCGGAGCGGACATCGTCAACAACTTCGACCACTCCCTTGTATTTGGCCCGCGCATCAGCTTTCACAAACACCTGCTTGTTCGTCCGGCTGGACACGCGATCCTTTACCTTCTGCGTTAACTCTTCGGGCGTTACCTTCTGCGTGTCCAGAAACACCTGACCGTCGCGCATCACTGCGACAATCACGGCGTCTTCCTTGTCCGCATCCGGCAGAGGCATGGGGTTATTGGCCTTGGCCAGGTCAACCGACTGGCCCTTCTGCAGCATAGGCGTGATCACCATAAAAATGATGAGCAGCACCAACATCACGTCCACCATGGGTGTGACGTTGATATTGGAGTTTACTTTCGCGCCTTCGTTACGAACGCTTATCGCCATTGCTCAGCTCCCGGCTTACCGCCGCACCGTGGTGGCGCTGCTCCGCTTCAGGAAGTAATCAACCAGTTCGCTGGATGAGTTGTCCATTTCCACGTCAAAAGCTTCCACTTTACCGGTGAAATAGTTGAACATCATCACGGCAGGGATAGCGACGAACAGTCCCAGAGCGGTGGTAACCAGCGCTTCAGAAATACCCCCGGCGACCGCGCCCAGACCTGTTGCCTTCTGCTCAGAGATCTTTTTAAACGCGTTGAGAATTCCGATAACCGTTCCGAACAGACCGACGAACGGCGCTGTCGAACCGATGGTGGCCAGTCCGCCAAGACCACGCTTCAATTCGGCGTGCACAATGGCTTCTGCCCGTTCCAGGGCGCGCTTGCTGGCTTCAATCTGCTCACCGGGAATCTCCGTGGATTCGCCGTGGGCCTTGAATTCCTGCAACCCTGCGGTTACTACCTTGGCCAGATGGCTCTTCTTGTTGCGTTCCGCCACACGGATCGCTTCATCCAGTTTGCCTTCGCGCAGAGCGCCGGCAACCACCGGAGCGAACTGGCGGGATTGTTTGCGGGCCGCGCTGAATGCGATCCAGCGGTCAATCATGACGCCAATCGACCACGCTGACATAATAAAGAGAATGACCACGACGACCTGGGCGACCCAGCTCATCTGTTTCCACAAGTGGATGGGATCCCATCCGATAGTGCCGGCGTCATCTCCTGCTGCTGCCTGCTGAAGCAGCCAGAAAGCCACCATATGCGCTTTGGCGATCGTAAGAGTTGCAATGTTTGCGACAAGCATGGGTTTAAGTTTTCCTCCTCAGAACTTTTAAGAACTTGTTTTACCGAGAGTGTTGCCCCCTTCGCGGGGCGGGACAGAACAGAGAACAGCGCGACTACAGCACGCGATGGACCTTCTTCATTCTCGGGGCCGGGACGACTGGCATTGGCCGGCCGTCAGTATTCGTGAACAAACTGCTTTTACATGTGGAATTGGACTCTGATCTGTGTTTCCACTTCCACCGGTTCGCCGTTCAAGATATAAGGTTTGTACTTCCACTGTTTCACGGCATCCATCGCAGCCTGGATGAGAATTGGATGCCCCTGGACGGCACGAAGGTTTTCGATGACTCCACTCTTACTTATGGTCGCCTGCAAAAGCACGTCGCCTTGAATGTGGGCGATTCGGGCCATCTGGGGATACGTGGGCTGTACATCGTGAGTCTTCAGTCCTTCGGCGACACCTGAAGAAACGCGTAACTTCTGCGGCGTAGCCACTTTAGGAGGGGGCGCGGCAGATCCGATGATGCCGCCAATTACTCCGCCCGACGATCCGCCCGGAACACCTCCCACGACTCCACCCACCACGCCGGAGTTCTGTTGCGGGGCTTCCTCCTGCTGGATCATCTGAACTTTCTTGGGAATCTTGCTTGGAGTCCGGAGCGCGCCGTCAACGATCTCGCTGACTTTCTGCACATGCTGGATCTGCGGAGCTGCCGGCGGCGGGGGTGGCGGTGGCGGTGGCGGCGCAACCAGCCAGGTTGTTAGCTGCCCCTTGGGTAACGCCTCAGTGAATATGAGGGGCAGCAGTACCAGAAAACCTACCAATCCAAGCTGAACCAGAGTCGAAATTAATCCGGTCCACTTCTGGTTGGTCTTGATTCTGCCTCCGGATTCCATCAGGCTGTCTTCAAACATGCCGATTCTCCAATCCTAGGGGGACTAAGCGATTAAATACATTGGACACCGGGACTGCTAGTTTTGCTCCCAAAACCGGAAAAATTCCGGCCCTATACTTTCACGCGTACTTTACCCTTCGCGCCGGGGGCAGGAAGGGGAATTGCTCCTCTTCCTGAGCTTTTGGATCGCCATTCTGTATAAGCCACGAGCATGGGAGCTGCTACGGCAATCGACGAATACGTACCTATTATGATGCCGACTACCAGGGCAAAGGAAAACCCGTGAAGTACCTCTCCGCCAAAAAGATAAAGCGAGAGCACCGTCAGGAACGTAAGACCTGAAGTCAGGATCGTCCGGCTCAGGGTCTGGTTGATGCTCTTATTGACGATCTCCGCCAGGCTCTCCCGCCGCATGAGTTTTACGTTCTCTCGAATGCGATCAAACACCACGATGGTGTCGTTCATGGAGTAACCAACCAGGGTTAGAATCGCGGCGATAACAGTAAGGGTTATCTCCTGATTCGTCAAGGAGAAGGCACCCACCGTGATTAAAGTATCGTGAAAAACGGCCACCACCGCTGCCACGCCATAGATCAGCTCAAACCGGAACCACAGGTACACCAGCATGGCCAGCAATGAAAATCCGACCGCCAGCGTCGCCTGCTTCTTGAGCTGGCCGCCTACCTGCGGACCGACAATGTCAGCGCTGCGCACGCCAAAGTCACTGGTGTAAAAACTCTGCTTGAGCGCATTCAGCACGGCGTCAGGCACCACGCCCTTCAAATCGTCCATGCTCTTGATTACGCCGCCGTGTTCCTTGTCGCGGAAATCAAGTACCCGGCGCGCCAGCCGGTCATATTCCGTTGGCGCTGCGTGCAAAGGATCGGCGGCCAGTAAAGCGTCCCGCACCGCGGCAAAGCCGATTCGGTCGCTATTATTGATATTCTGCTTTCCCGGGACGGGGTTGGTCTCCAGAGCATTGATAATCTGCCCCTTGCCTTTGGAAAGGTCAGCTTCGCTGGTTTCTTTTAAATCCAGCTTGATGACTACCTCATTGCTGCCCGCCTCCAGACTCTGGATCACCGCATTGTGCAGCCCCGCTTTGTCCAGGTTCGCACGGATGGCCGGCAAGTTAGGTGTATTCACAAACTTCACATACACCAGCGTGCCGCCGCGGAAGTCCACGCCCAGCGGGATACCATGCCAGAACAGCATGGAGAGGATGCCAGCCACGCTGAAGATCAGCGAGAAGCTGAGGAAGTACCACTTTTTGCCCAGGAAATCGATATTTGTATTGCGAAAAAATTCCACTGTGTTTTGACCTTTTGAACTAGATGCTTAAAGCTTCGCCTCGCCCCTTGCGGCTAAGGACAGCATCGAAAATGACGCGGGAAACAAAAACCGCGGTAAACAGGTTGGCCAGAAGGCCGAAAATCAGCGTAAGGCCGAATCCGCTCACCGGCCCTGTGCCCACGAAAAACAAGATCAATGCGGAAACAATCGTTGTTACGTGGGTATCCAGAATCGTGGTCCAGGCCCGATCAAAGCCCTGGTCAACCGCTGCGGCAGCAGCTTTGCCATTCCGCAATTCTTCGCGAATGCGCTCAAAAATCAGCACATTGGAATCCACGCCCATACCGACCGTAAGAATCACGCCCGCAATTCCGGGCAGCGTAAGCACCGCGCCAAAAAATCCCATGAAGCCCAGCAGGATCACCAGGTTCAAAATCAGCGCCAGGTCAGCATTCACGCCTGCGCCACGGTAATAAATAAGCATGAATATCAAGACAGCTGTCATGCCAGCGATTGCGGCTTTGACTCCTGCCTTGATCGAATCTGCTCCAAGAGATGGACCAACCGTGCGTTCCGTCAGGTAGTGCAGGCTGGCCGGCAATGCGCCGGAACGCAGGAGCATGGCCAGATCTTTTGCGCTCTCTTCCGTGAAGCCGCCTTCAATAATGCCGCTATCGTTAATTTGCCCATTGATCGAAGGCGCAGTAATTACACGGTTATCCAGCACAATGGCCAAGTTGCTGGGGTCCGCGCTGTCTTTACTATGCGCTGCGGTGAATACCCCAAACTTTTTTCCTGCCGCGGCGGTCAGATAAAAGTTAACGATCGGCTCGTTCGTATCGGATTTATTGCCGGGATCAGCGCTTCGAATATCGGTACCGCTGACGACAGGAACGCGGTTGACGATGATGAAACCGCCTTCTGGGTCGCCTTTGCGCGGTCGGGCCGGCATCACCACGCTGTTTGCCGGCAAAATACCCTGGTGGGCCTGGAGTGCGGCTTGTTCAGTGGGATAAGGAGTTCCGTGATCGAGCGCTTCACGCAGTTCCAGCCGTGCAGTGGATTGAATAATGTCCTTCACACGTCCGGGATCATCGACGCCCGGGAGCTGAACCAGAATCTGGTTGTCGCCGAGGCCATTTTTCTGGATCAGCGGCTCGCTCACACCCAGGCTATCGACGCGGGTGCGGATTGCCTCAATCGACTGTTCCAGCGTGCGGTCCTTTAGGTCGGCCAGAACCTGGGGCTTCATGGTCAGGATCCAGCTATTCTCGGCACCGGCGGTCACGTCGTATTCCGGCAAGCGGTCTCTAACGATTCCTCGTACCGTGGAGGCTGCATCCACGGGAACGCCTTTTATGACCACTTTTTCTGGCTGGTTGTCCAGCTTGCCAATGTCGGCATAAGCTATCTTGGCTTTTTGCAGCTCATCTTTCAGCAGTTCGGCCGCGTGATCTGACTGGGCGCCGACGGCGTCATTCACCATCACCTGAAGAATAAGGTGGGTTCCGCCCTTCAAGTCCAGGCCCAGATGGATGCGGTCCAGAAGAGCTGCTTTCAGCCCTTCGCCGCTAAAGAGCTTGGGGCCCAGCATGCCGTAAACAAAAATCAGCAGGATGGCAACAATAATTCCGGTTTTTAAAAGTAGGTTTTTCTGCATGTCCTAAACGTCACTTCTCTACGATGATTTCTTTTCTTCTTCGTCACGATTGATGGATGTAATGGAGGCCTTGGCCACTTCCAGCCGCAGATTATCGGGAGGCACGCGCAGATGAACGGCGTCATCTTTGAGCGCGATAACCTGTCCGCGGATTCCGCCGCTGGTGGTTACGCGATCGCCGTTCTTTACGCTGTTCAGAACTTCCTGCCAACGCTTGGTCTTGCGCTGCTGAAAATAGAACGTGGCAAAAATAAAGAGCAAGGGAAGCAGCAGGAATATTCCCAGACCTCCGCCTGCGGAGCCCTGAAACAGAAACGTACTTATTGCGTTATTCATCATTCGAAAAGATTGCCTTCACAGCCGCACACACACTTGCCTCTCGGAGTGTGAGAGCCTATACCCTGATTTGTGACCGCTGATCAAATTCCGCCCGGGACTCCGCACATGGCACGCTGGTGCTGGAGTATTTCGGAGGTTTTTCTTTTTTTGACGCTTGAATCAGGGAGCTCAGGTCAAGGACACACTTCCTGACAGTATTCCTGAGAGGTCCCCAAGCGTTATAGCATGACGCACTGACCGCATGGTGTCAAGGTAGTACGCCAGATTATGCACCGTGTTGAGCACGCCGGCCAGCGGCTCTGCTGAAACAAAAAGATGTCGCAGGTACGCGCGCGTATATCGGCTGCATACCCGGCAGGCGCACCTGGGATCGGCCGGACCCTGGTCCTGAGCATACCGCGCATTCTTGATGTTGATTCTTCCCTCTGAGGTGAAGAGCAAGCCGTGACGCGCCGCCCGCGTAGGCAGCACGCAATCCATCATGTCCACGCCCATAGCTGCATACTGTACGATTTCCTCTGGATACCCCACACCCATGACGTAGCGCGGCTTGTCCTTTGGGAGCATCTCCAGCACGGCGGCAATCATTTCCATCGTCTTGGCGCGCGATTCGCCCACGCTCAACCCGCCAATGGCATATCCAGGAAAATCCAGTTCGACGGTGCGCTCCGCCGACTCCCGCCGCAAATCAGCGTACATGCCTCCCTGGACAATGCCAAACAAGGCCGGAGCCTGCGGCAGCCCTGGATTCTCACCTGCGGCTTCTCTCCACGGCACTTCATGCTTATGGGCCTCAAAATAGTCTTTTGACCGCTTTGCCCAGCGCAACGTCATCTCCATGGACGACCGCGCCCTTTCCATCTCTGCCGGGTGCTCGGTGCATTCATCAAAGGTCATCGCAATGTCTGCGCCAAGCGCGATCTGGATTTCCATTGACCGCTCCGGCGTAAACAGGTGCGACGTGCCATCCAGATGCGAGCGGAAACTTACACCTTCTTCTTTCACTTTGCGCAGTTCACTCAAGCTGAAAACCTGGAAGCCGCCGGAATCGGTGAGCAGCGCCCGCTCCCAGCTCATAAACTTGTGCAGTCCGCCAAGCTTCCGCACTAGCTCGTGTCCCGGACGTAGGTAGAGGTGATAGGTATTACCCAGAATGATCTGTGCGCCCAACTCTTCCAGAATATCCTGCGAGACGGCTTTGACCGTCCCAGCCGTGCCGACGGGCATGAAAGCTGGCGTTTCCACCGGACCGTGTGCAGTGTGCATGCGGGCCAAACGGGCGGGACCAGTTTGGGATTCAATTGTGAATGGAGGCGTCACTCAACGATATGGTACTAGTTCACTGTCCGCCGTTGCTTATTCAATCATGCGAAGCGAGGGAATCTGCTCCGATGTACCTGGTGGAAGCCACGTCAACCTAAGCAGCAGCTCTCACTGCCGATGCGTTTCGCGGCTCAGGGTCTCCCCGCTCCACCCACCAAGCCACCAGCGCCAGCACAAGGTAAGAAACCAACGCGCTCGTTGCCGCGGCATGGTCGCTCGGCGGCGGTGGCAAAAAGAATGTCCCGAAGACCTGAAACGCGGCCAGAAAAACGACGAAGCCGGCAAGACGTGCTCTGTGCGCTGCGGTTCGATACAACAGCGCAGCGCCGCCAATCAACAGGGCCATCTCCAGCACAAACGCTGCGCCGCGATAATTCCATAGACCAAATCCCATCTTGCCTATGCTGTCATAAAGCGCAAGATCCGGGCGGTGCACGATCAAATCGAGAATCCAGTGGGAAAACACCGCAGCCGCGAGAATCAAACCTATGCGCTTCCCGCGAAGACTCAGAACCAGCTGGCACACCACATACGCCAGCGCCGACCAGCAAAGCGCGCCAAAGAGGCTGTGCGTGTATGGCATGTAATAGAGATCCAGCGCGTTCGAGGAGGTGATGCCGGGAACAATTCTCACCTTCTCAATTCCCAGCAGAACGAAAATCGACCACAGCACATCAATAAACTGCACCGCGATAAACAAAAGCCAGAGCGGGATGCGCTTCTCCGCCGCTTTGCCGGCAAAGCTGACGCTGTAGTGTCCGGTAAACAAGAAACTCTCCTTACACTTGGCTAAAAGATGTGAGGAAGCCGTAACGCCTCGCAATTACTTACTGTGACGATTCGCGTGCCGTTCCGCCACCTTTGCCGGATTCACAATCGCCCGCGCCACCGTCCCCCGTCCGATCTCTGCTTTGCCGTTGTGCGCGGTCACGCGAAAAATGTAAAACCGCTCGTCGTGCGACTCCAGGACCGCCTCGGTCTTAACCAGGTCGCCAATCGTCGTGGGCGCGCGATGCTCAATGTTGATGGCAGTACCCACGCTGATCTCGCCTTCATCCAGGAAAGGCATCATGGCGCTCGCCGCCGCCCACTCCATGAGCCCAATCATGTTGGGCGTGGAGTAAATTGGCGGCAGCTTGTCATTGTGATGGTTGAGCGTATGTTTGTGCTCCACCGTTTCTTCCGCCTGTCCGCGAATACCCAGAGGGACGTTCTTTGCCATGCAGAGAATCTATCAAACTCACGGTGAAGAGAAAAAGCAAAAGGCCAGACGCTGGGGTCTGGCCAATGAAAATCACGGTGGATAGATACCTTCTCCTTCGGAATCTAGCGGTGATCATGATCGCGGTCGTGGTCATGGTCCCGGTCGCCGTGGTGGCACCGAGCCCTTGCATTTTCCAGATCACGACGGCGATTCTGCGCCTGTCGGCTATGTTCCCCGTGTTTGCGTTCCTCATCGTGCAGCTTACGCTCCGCATTGCGGATTCGCTCCTCGCACTTTCTGTCATCGTCGCGATCGCGGACAAGTGCCCTTGCGGGAAC
>DASYKK010000183.1:0-3566 GCA_035995565.1 Candidatus Angelobacter sp. | reverse complement strand
CAGCGCGTTCCGCATGGCGGAGGATGTTCCTCTAGTCATTCCCGAAGTCAATGGCGACCATGTTCCGCTCATCAAGACGCAGAAGTGGTACAAGAAAAATGGCGGCTTCATGGTGACCAATCCCAACTGCTCCGCCATCGGGCTGGTGCTGGCGCTGGCGCCTCTGCACCGTCGCTTCGGCATCGACAAGATTTTTGTGGCCACCATGCAGGCCATCAGCGGCGCTGGCTATCCCGGGGTGCCTTCCATGGACATTCTGGGCAACGTGATCCCGTACATCGCCAAGGAAGAAGACAAGATGGAGGCCGAAACGCGCAAGCTGCTGGGATCGCTCAATGGCTCGCGCGTGATCGATGCTGATCTTGTACTCAGCGCACATTGCAATCGCGTGGCCGTCGAAGATGGGCACACCGAATCGGTCTCACTCAAGCTGCGTAAGCCGGCGACGGCGGAAGAGATCATCGCCGCATGGAATGATTTCCGGTGCCTGCCGCAGAAACTCAAGCTGCCGACAGCGCCGGAGCAGCCCATCATTTATGAAACCGCGCCGGACCGCCCGCAGCCTCGCCTTGACCGCGACCGCGGACGCGGCATGTCTGCTGTCGTCGGTCGCCTGCGCCCGTGCAACATCTTCGATTGGAAGTTTACTGTGCTCTCACACAACACGATCCGCGGCGCGGCCGGCGCCGCCGTGCTGAACGGCGAACTGCTCAAAGCACAGGGATATCTGGATTGAGCACGAACTCTGCCAGGCACACGCATGGGAACGGGCGAGCGCAGATGTGTGACTCGTCACCGCCAGCTTTCTTGAAATTGTCATTTTTCTTGGAATTGTCATTCCGAGCGCCCGCTTTTGGCGCGAGGAATCTGCTGTTTCTTGGCCTTACCAACAAGCAGATTCCTCGCTTCACTCGGAATGACAATTCACTACGGTATCGGAACCGTACTTACCCCTTAATTGAGGACTACGAAAAGTTTTTTCTCCGAGCCTCCGTGCCTCCGTGGTGGGTGTTTTCCGGAGTGCCCTCATGATCGTCATGAAATTCGGCGGCACCTCGGTGCAGGACGCCCAGGCTATCGACCGCGTCGCCGCGATTGTGCGCGAACGCCTGCATGAGCAGCCAGTGGTGGTCGTAAGCGCACTGGCCAAAATCACCGATCAGCTTCTCGCCATGTCTGCCGCTGCCGGTGCCGGCGATCGTACAAAAGCGCTCGAGCTTTCGTGTGCCGCCCGCGAACGCCATTACAACTGCGCCTGTGATCTGCTGGGCACTCATGCCTTTGAGCAGATTGCACCTGAACTGGAAGCCGACTTCAATGGCCTGGACGAGCTTTTGCGCGGCGTTGTCGCCGTGGGCGAACTTACGCCCCGAACTGTCGACACCATTGCCGGCTTCGGCGAGCGGGTCTCGTCGAAAATCACCGCCGCTGCGTTTTCCCAGCGCAACATTGAGGCCGCTCACGTGGATTCGCGTAAATGCATTGTGACTGATGCCAGTTTCGGCAAGGCCGTCCCACAATTTGAAGAGACCGATGCACGCCTGGCGGAAACCGTAAAACCGCTGCTGGACCGCAAGCGCGTACCGGTGATGGGCGGCTTTATCGCCTCAACACGGGAAGGTATTGGCACAACGCTGGGGCGAGGCGGGTCGGATTTCAGTGCGGCAATTATCGGGGCTGGGCTGACAGCGGAGCGCATTGAGATATGGACGGACGTGGACGGCATGATGACCACCGACCCCAGTCTCTGTCCGGACGCGCGCCGCATCAAGAACATCAGCTTTGAAGAAGCCGCGGAGCTTGCCTACTTTGGCGCTAAGGTCCTGCATCCGGCCACGCTGCTGCCGGCCATCCAGAAAAACATTCCGGTGCTGATTCTCAACTCGCATAATCCTAAGTGTGAAGGAACGCGCATTACGGCGACCGCGCCCAAGAGCAAGAACATATTCAAGGCCATCGCCGCCAAGAAGCGGATTACCGTCGTGGACGTGGTGGCCACGCGCATGCTCATGGCGCACGGCTTTCTCAAGAGTATCTTTGAGGTCTTCGCCAATCATCGCTGCCCGGTGGACATGGTTTCCACTTCCGAGGTCAGCGTTTCGGTTACGGTGGACTCGAATGAATCCATCGCGGCCATTGCCGCTGATCTGGCCAAACTTGCCGACGTGAAGTATGAGGGCCGGAAAGCCATCGTCTGCCTGGTGGGTGAAAACATCAAGAGCACGCCGGGCATCGCGGCCAAAGTTTTCAGCGCCATTCCCGACGCCAATATTCATATGATCTCCCAGGGCGCGTCGGAGATTAATATAGGGTTTGTGATCGATGAAGACGCCGTGCCTGATGTAGTCTCGCGCCTGCACCGCACGTTCTTCGCACAGGTCGATCCCGAGGTATTCGCATGAAAGCCTTTCGCGTTAAAATCCCCAGAGTGTCTTCGTGAAAATTCTGGTGCTGGGCCGTGGCAAAACCGGCGCCCTGGTGGCCGAAGTCGCCAAAGAACGCGGGCATGAAGTCCGCTCGCTGGCCAGCCAGGAAAATCAGGATGGCCGCGCCCTTACACCGGCCACACTGAAAGAGATTGACGCGGTGATTGACTTCACCACGCCACACGCCGTGATTCCCAACATCATTCGCTGTGTTGAAGCGGGGGTTCCCATTGTGGCCGGCACGACCGGCTGGTACCAACACATTGATAAAGTCCGCGAACTGGTCACGGAAAGAAAAGCTGCCGTCTTATACGGCTCCAACTTTTCTATCGGAATGAATTTCTTCTTCAAGGCCGTGCAGGCCGTGGCTCCGATTCTCAGGCATAACTATCGCGGCAGCATCGTCGAGCGACATCACATACATAAAAAAGACAAGCCTTCCGGATCTGCCATAACCATCCAGAAGCTTCTGGAATCGAACTCGGGCGAAAAAGTTGAAGTCGCTTCCGTCCGCGAAGGTGAAACCGTGGGCATGCATCTGGTGATGCTGGACTCCGCTAATGACACCATTCTCTTTACTCATGACGCCAAATCGCGCGTCGGCTTTGCTGAGGGCGCTGTTCGCGCCGCCGAGTGGATTAAAGGCAAAGCGGGGTTTTATGAGTTCCCGGAGATCGTCGATCAGCTCTAAAGAAGCTTTAACCACAGAGAACAGAGAGGAACACGGAGGAAAGTCGGGAACAGAGGGTCGAAAGCGAGAAGCGTAGTAGGTGGTTTTTCTTCCAAGTTTTCCCTCTTTTTCTTTCCTCTGTGTTCTCCGTGTCCTCTGTGGTTAGGTTTTGTTATCCTAGAACTCCCATGAACCTACAAGGCTGCGGCACCGCGCTGATTACCCCGTTCAAGCAGGACCAGAGCATTGACGAGAAAGCCCTTCGCTCACTGGTTGAGTGGCAGATTACGTCTGGTATTCATTTCCTCGTCCCGTGTGGGACCACGGGCGAAACGCCGACGCTGACCAAGGACGAATGGTTGCGCGTGATCGATATCACGATTGACGTCAATGGCGGGCGCGTGCCGATCGTTGCCGGAGCCACGTCGAATTGCACGGCCGAAGCCGTGGAGAAAGCCCGCGAACTGGAC
>DASYKK010000182.1:0-8551 GCA_035995565.1 Candidatus Angelobacter sp. | reverse complement strand
CCGTGCCCGTCTCTGTGTCCAATGCGCAGCTCCGTCACCTGGCTCGTACCGCCGACATTCGGCGTAGCATGGCAATCGACGCAGCTTCTTGCGTTATAGATCGGCCCCAGGCCAACGTTGATGTCTTCTTCTTCCATGAAGACGGCTTCATCGGCGCTGAACGTAGCATTGTCTGTCATTCCGTTGCTCACGGCTCCTGCTTGATTGTTGTTCAATGGAGTGGCAAAGGATGCGGGCGCATTGGACGGCGATTGTGAAGTGGCAACCATGGCAAGCATTGCCCCGGACACGAATAAAACTGCCAGAAACTTGTTTCTGTTTTTCATAAGGCTCTCCTAGTGCTTCAAGGGATAGCTTTCGTGAGAGATAAAGCCGCGCGCGGACAAAGATCCGGAATGTCCGCAAAAAGGGCGGGAGTAATGACCGGTATTATTTCGGCAATAGACGCTGAAGAGGGCGCGTTCTCCGCCGTCGCCGGGAAAATTTCAGCGACTTACAGCGTTCTGGAGAGGCGGAGTAAGCGGCGGGGGTTCCGGCCTCGGCAAGCTTGCGGGCAAGAGTACTTCGCAATTCTTTACTCTCAAAGCAGAGATGCTTAGCCGAATACGATTTCGCTTAGCATTTTACGCGGCCCGATGCCGGTATTCTGTGGGAGACTTGCCAAAGCGCCGGCGAAACGCACGAACAAAACTGGAAGGATGGCGGTAGCCCACAGTGTATGCGACTTCCTTAATTACCACGTCCTTCGCGGAAAGCAGGCGCGCCGCCTCTCGCAGCTTCCGTTCGGAAATCACGGAACCCAGGTGTAACCCCGTTTCCTGTTTGAACAGGCGCTGCAGATGGTCCGGCGTCATTTTCACTTCCTGGGCAAGCTGTCGAACCGACTGCGGCAGTCCTGATTCGATCTTCCGCATCACGCTGGCCAGCCTTCCACTGTGGATGCTGGAGATGACTCGAGCATTGCGCTTGGACCGCGCTGCCGGAGTCGCGCTATTCCTTCTTGGTGGAGAGCTCTTTCTGGATTTTTGGGGCCCGCGAACCAAACGACCTTCTCCTTGATCTCCTGCAATTTCTTCTGGCTATGTCAGAAAAAATATTCTCGCAACGTGCTGGCACAACTGCCGTTAAAGGGTTCTTGATGAATTAACCTGTTTGAATTGAACGCTGTTAGATCACTCTACATGCGGATGCGCATGTAAATGGTGTGTAAATTGTGGGAAATCGAGAGCTGCGCAAACACCGCCGAGCACATGCGTGAGTTGCTCGTTACGCGGAAAAAATGATCTGAAGAAGCTGACCCTCGGGTCTCTCAGCGTGCTCTGGCAGCTGCGGGATTTCGGCGACACCGGAACTGGCTCGATCCCCCTGCAACCAATATGGTAACCGCCCCCATCGCGCCAGTATGAGACACTGATGTTGATGGCGAAGTGGAAACAATACGAACTCTGGGCGCAGAGCGCCGAGAATAAATGGGAGATTGTGGGCCTGTTTCCCGGCACCGAACTCGCCACCGTTGTGGCCAATGCCCGTACCGCGCGCACCCGCTTGATTGAAGTCACCTATGACGGCAGCAAGATGATGGGCCAGGAGATCATCGCCGAACTCGGCAACACCCGCAAAGAATAGCCCGTTTCTCTGTTTTTTGGACTAACATAGGCTGGTACTGGTATGTACCCCGGCTTGATCCTTCCCCCGGAGGGCTTATGGCATTCTCTTCTTTCCGCGCCTGCCTCGCTGCAACCCTTCTTATCATTTCGCTGTCGCCTTGCGTTTTTGCCCAGCGCGGAGGCGGCGATCCTCGGGGTGGCGGTGCGGTCGATCTTCCCAGCGCCGGCTCTCCCATCATGGAGAGAAATACTGACCCTCGTTCCATCTTCATTTCCGGCAAGGTCATCCTGCAGGGTGGTGCGATCGCGGGGCGCGTCGCCATTGAGCGGATTTGTAACGGCATGGTCCGGCGCGAAGGCTATACCAATTCGAAAGGTAACTTTCAGTTTGAACTGGGACGGAACTCCATGGAGCGCGACGCCAGTCAGGCCGACTCCGACCGCATGGTCAGCAACAAGAACGCGCGCATTCCTCCTTCCGGGGGAAGTGAAATCAGGTACGACGACTGCGAGCTGCGAGCGGCAATGCCGGGCTTTGCTTCCACCAACGTCCCCATGCGGGTTTATGCCGGAGACACTCAGCTTCAGGTTGGCACCATCGTGCTCACTAAGATGGGCACAGCAGACGCCCCAACCGTAAGCGTAAATACCATGGCCGTGCCCAAAGAAGCTCGCGAAGCCTTCGACAGTGGCCGCAGGCTGGGCACGGAAAAGAAATTTGATGAAGCTGTTGCTGACCTGAACAAAGCTGTCACTCTGTATCCGCGATACGCGGCTGCGTGGTCACTGATGGGAGAGATACATCGACTGCAAAATCAGTTCGAGCCAGCCCGGGCGGAATATGGGAAAGCGCTGGCCGCAGATCCAAAATTCGCGAGCCCTTATTTCGGCCTGGCCGCCATGGCCGTGGTGGAAAACAAGTGGACGGAAGCAGCCCAGCTTACCGACCAGCTTATCCAGCTAAATTCGCTCGCCTATCCGCTGGCATATTTCTTTAACGCCGCCGCCAACTTAAACCTCGGCAAGCTGGAGGCCGCGGAGTTGAGCGCGCGCACGTTCCAGCAGGTAGATAAAGCCCATACCCGGCCGGACATCGCGCTGCTACTCGCCAATATTCTTTCGGGTAAACACCAGTATGCTGAGGCGGCGCAACTCTATCGCGACTTCCTGGCCGTGAAGCCCGATGCTCCCAACGCTCAGGCGCTTAAGAATGAGGCCCAACGACTGGAAGGCTTGAGCGCTGCCAAGCAGCAATAATTTTGCGTGGTCGCAAGTTTTCACGACTCTTCAGTGAAAGGTCCTGCAAGGCTTATGGAGGCTGCAATGGTACCTGGCTCTTATCGGTTCATCACCTGGATAGCTCTCGTTATCGCATTGCTGGCGCCAGCCGCCCCAGCACAACGCGGCGGATCCGCAAATCCATCGCCGTCTCGCAGCATTCCGCCCACACGGACACCTGGCACCTACACTCGTCCGCTTTTCATCTCGGGCAAAGTCATGTTGCAGGGCGGAGGAGCTCTGCCTGAACCGGTACCCATTGAGCGTGTCTGCAATGGCACAGTGCGGCGCGAGGGTTACGCCGATATAAAAGGGCAGTTTGAATTTCAGCTGGGCTCGAACCTCACCTTTCAGGACGCCAGCGAAAATGATTCGCGCATCGCTCCTAATGCACCCTCACGCTCCGCCAGCAACAACGCCCAGAGGCCTCTTGATCTCAACGGCTGTGAATTGCGTGCCGTGCTCGCGGGTTACCAATCCAGTTCGGTGATTCTGCGAAACACCGGCGGAGAGGGCTGGGAAAATGAAGTTGGCACGATTTTTCTCAAGCGAATTGGCAATGCCCCTGGGACCACAATTAGCGTAACAAGCATGGCGGCGCCCAAAGACGCGATGCGCGCCTATGAGAAGGCGCAAAAAATCAGAGAGGACAAGCCGGATGCAGCGGAAAAAGAGCTGAACAAAGCCGTCAAGATCTATCCCCAGTTTGCGGCTGCATGGACCCTGCTGGGCGATATCCATCGCGAGCGCAATGAGTTGGACGCGGCGCGCGCGGAATACGCGAAGGCCATCGCCGCCGATCCCCAGTTCGTGAACCCCAGTTACGGGCTCACTATGATCGCCGCGCAGGAAAAGAAATGGGCCGACGCAATCCGCTTGAGCGATCAGGTTATAAAGCTAAATTCGGCCGCCTATCCGGTGGCATATTTCATTAACGCCGCAGCCAATTACAATTCGCAGAAATTTGAGGCCGCCGAGGATAGCGCCAAAAAATTTAAGGCCCTCGACACACAACATAGTCATCCCGACGTCTGTCTCTTACTGAGCTATGTACTCTCGGCCAGACAGGATTACGCCGGTGCGGCCCGCGAGATCCGCGACTATCTGGCCATCTCGCCCAATTCGCCCGACGCCGAGTCGCTGCAGAAAGACGCCAAGCGTTTTGAGGATTTAAGCGTTGCAGCCAAGCGCGATTAACCGCGATTACATTGGTTAGTCTGCTGCCGCCGTGCGTGCCTTCACCGGAAAGCGCAACAGCACGGGCGAGGTAAACTTCTCTCCCGGCTTAAGCTGGCCCGTGTTGTCGTCAACTTTGCTCCAGCCGACGTTTGCTGAAACGTAAAACCAGCCATCAACCGCCACCGCATGCGTGGGATCACCCATCTGTTCAGTCGCCTGCTCGATTACTTCCGCGCCGGTGATCTCTGTTTGTACGGGGTTCAACTGCAGCCGCAGAATCCTTACCGGGTCCGTGCCGTTCTGTATTCCGATCAGCGAATCGCCATTCAGGTAAAGGCCATCCAGCGCGACGACCGCAACACTCTCCGGATGCGGGAGATACTTTACTTTCGTGGTCGGGCCCGCAACCGCGTTTGCTACCGTCAGGTCAATCACTGCAATACCCATGGTGTAATCGGCCACAAAGAGTCGCTTGCCGTCTTTCGCCAGTGCCGGCGTCTGCGGTGAGAACAATCCGTCAGCAATCTTTTCCAGCTTCGCTGTCTGCGGATCTCCGCGCAGGCGATACACGCCGCCGCCAATGCTGTCTGTCACATACACCGTGCCGTCGGCGGTGACGCACATATCCCCCAGCACCGCGGGACCATTGGTTCCGGGATCAAACCGCTGCAACAGCTTTCCGCTGCCCGCATCCACTTCCATCAACACCGTCTTGCCTTCATCTTCTTTGGGAAAGCCGCTGAATCCGGGCATGGCGGAAGCCGTCATCCACAAAACGTTGCGTTTGGGATCGGCAGCAACGGCGAGCGTGGGCCATCGTTTGGCTTCCGTCGCCAGGGGCAGTTCCTGCATCGTGCATTCCTTGCTCCCAGCCTTGGGCAGCGATAACCGATAAAGCGTGTGGTGCTGAATGCTGGAGACATAGAAGCTGCCTTCTGATTTCTTACCGCCAAAATTCAAATACGCAATGTCTTCCGGCATTGTGTCGGACTGCGGCAATGAGCAGACCAGTTCGGTCCCGGTTTTTGGCAAGCTGTGTTGCTTCATCTGCGCGGCAATTGTCTGTCCGGTAGGGTCAGCCAGCAGGTCTTTCAACTCTTCATCGTGGGCCAGATCAAAGTTCAGTCCGGTGGCGGCAAACTTAGCCAGCCACCCAAGCGCCTCCGCTTTATGACCTAGCTGGGCTTCGATCGAAGCCACGGTTAAGAAATAGCGCGGGGTTGGCGCTGGCAGCTCACGTCCGATTTCGGTCAGCACATCCCGCGCCGCCTGCCAGTTTTTCTGCTTCGCGGCCACACCCAGTTTCTGGTAGAGCTCGCGGTAGTGTGCTCGGTCAATAGCGCAGCCAGGTTGGCCTCCAGCCAGTACGAAAAGACAAAGGAATATGACTGCGAGCCAGGTATTGCTGATCTTCATAGTGTTCTTTGGACTCACACCTTAACCCAGCGTTAGCTACCGCTCGCCCCGTTATTCCCACTTGTGGCATTGAGCTACTCAGGATTCCCATACTTGAACCCGTGCTCCGCGAGGAGTGTCTCTGCTGGTTTTGGCATTCGGCATGCACTTAACGCCAGCGACCCTCCCCTGGAAATCCAAAATCTTAAGGTACGTGTGTTTATGAAGAAAGCCTGCTTCGTTTGCCCACTTCTCTTGTTCGCCATCACGGCATTTGCCCAAAACAACTATGTTTACACCAATGACAATTTTTCACCCAACACTGTTTCCGCATTCAAGGTGAGTCCCAGCAATGGTGCGCTCACGTTGATTCCCGGCTCACCATTTCTTACCGGCGGGAATGGCGGCGCACGGGACGTCAGTCCGGAAACCATTACAACCGCAACGCTTGGCCCAAAAAGTTTTGTCTACGCAGCGAACGACAGCAGCGGCAGCATTAGCGCTTTCGTGATCGACCCGAGGACAGGAAGTCTCACAACTGTTCCCGGATCTCCCTTTGCCGCTGGAACGCCAAGTTCCAATTCCACGCTCTCGCTGGCCGCCAGTCCGAATGGCCGCTTTCTTTTTGAGGTGGATGAGAGTTCAACATTCATCCGCACTTTCAACATCGCGCCCAACGGCGCATTGACTGAAGCCGCTGGTTCGCCATTCGATAGCGGCGCTTTTCCTGAAGGGCTGAAAGTTACCGCCAATGGCAAGTTTCTTGCAGTGGGCCTGAAGACGATGAATGCCGTGGGCGTTTATGCGATTGATGCTAACGGAGGGCTCAAACCGGTTTTCGGGTCGCCCTTTCTTACCAACGGCGCAGCGGCGGCGGTGGACAGCAATTGCGCGAGCAATCGCGTTTTTGTTGCCAGCGCTGGTTCTGATCTGGTCGATGCTTTCATTATGGCGGCGGATGGCAGCCTGAGGCCGGTTGCTGGATCGCCCTTCCCTAGCGGCGGCACCAGTACCGTCAATGCGTTGACTCTCACTCCCAGCAACGAGAATTTGCTGACCAGCGACGTGTTCAATTCAGCTGTTTCGTCACTGGCTGTGGCGCGCGATGGCTCCCTTCGCCCCGTACCAGGGTCGCCTTTTCCTGCTACCGACTGGGTAGGCTCCATTGCCACTACCCGGAGCGGCAAATTTGTTTATACGTCACTCTTCACCCGCGCAGCCGTGGACGGGTGGCAAATCCTGGACGATGGATCGCTGCGGCCAGTGCCCGGGCGGCCATTTTCAACCGGACAGGCGGGCGCGGGCGTGCAGGCCTTGACCACTTTCCCAGCGCCATCATGCTCGGTCACACAATAAACGTCTCGATGTTTGCGTAGCTCCGTCAAAAGACTCGGGGGCGCCACCCCGGGTCCTTTTTTTCATCTGAAGTTGGCGAGTGTCGCCTCAGGCACAAACAATTTTCACGTATCTTTCAATCTGCTTCTGGTTTTTTCGTCCGGTTCGCTTTACCATCGCCAGAGTGTCCGCTTCAGAGCAGAAACCGTTCGATAAAGACCGCCTGGTCTCCGCCGTGCAGGGGGATGACGACGCTTCGTACGAGCTCAAGCTGCGTCCGCGCTACCTGCGCGAATTCATCGGACAGAAGAAGGTAAAAGAGAACTTGGCGGTCGCGGTGGAAGCAGCCAAGTCGCGCGGCGAAGCGCTGGATCACGTTCTTCTCTACGGTCCGCCGGGACTGGGCAAGACAACTCTGGCGACGATCATCGCCAATGAAATGGGCGTGGCTTACCAGCAAAGCGCCGGGCCGGCCATACAGATTAAAGGCGATCTCACCGCCATCCTTACCAACCTGCGTGACCGGCAGGTCTTGTTTCTGGATGAAGTCCACCGCTTGCAGCCGGCGCTGGAAGAGATTCTGTATTCGGCCCTGGAGGACTACAAGCTCGACATCATCATTGGCCAGGGGCCTTCAGCCCGAACGCACACCATTGACGTAAGTCCATTTACCTTCGTAGCAGCGACTACCCGTGCGGGAATGCTCTCATCGCCGCTCCGCTCGCGCTTCGGCATTCTATTGCGGCTGGAGTTCTATACCACGGAAGAGCTCAAATACATTGTGGAGCGTTCCGCTGAAATTCTAGGCGTCTCCATTGACGCCGATGGAGCTGCCGAACTGGCCAGCCGCGCCCGCGGGACTCCGCGGATCGCCAACCGACTGTTGCGCCGCGTGCGCGATTTTGCCCAGGTACGCAGCAAGGGGCGCGTTGACAAAGCTACCGCTCAGGCCGCTCTGGAAATGCTGGAAGTGGACAAGCACGGTTTTGACGAAGTGGACCGGCGGTTGCTCTTGACGATCATCCAGAAATACAACGGCGGACCTGTCGGACTCAGCACGCTGGCCGCGGCACTGGCGGAAGAACAGGACGCGCTGGAAGAAATCTATGAACCGTTCTTAATTCAAATAGGATTTCTGGACCGCACACCGCGCGGCCGGGTCGCCACCCGCCTGGCCTACGATCACTTTGGCATCAAGTATGGCCGGCAACCGGATCTTTTTTAGCTTTATTCCTGCCTGGACAAGGAGGGTTCATGACCGCGTCGAACGCCCCTAACATCTACTGCGAGCAGCACCATCCCAGCTTGTTCGTTGCCGATGTCCGTGCCGCCGTCGACTTCTACACAGAAAAATTAGGCTTCAGTCTGGGCTTTACCTGGGGCGAACCGCCGACCATTGCGGGTGTGAAGCTGGGTAAGGTGCAGATATTTCTGGAGCTAGGCACGCCCGGTCCGAAAGGGGCTGCGGTTTATTTCATCGTTGGCAATGCTGATGAGCTCTATGAGTTCCACCGCGCCAATGGCATTGAAGTGGTGGAGCCGCCAGCGGACAGGGATTACGGATTGCGTGACTACGCGGTGCGGGATCTGCATGGGTATAGGTTGGCATTCGGACATCCCATATTTAATGCAGGCCCACCGCTGAAAATTGAGCGCGTTGAGGTTCCGGTGCGCCTGGAGAAGCGTCTGGCAGCCCTGCTCCACGATCTGGCGGAGTATAAGCGCATGAGCCTGAACAGCTGTCTGGAGGAAATACT
>DASYKK010000181.1:0-15374 GCA_035995565.1 Candidatus Angelobacter sp. | reverse complement strand
AACGCGGCGCGCATGAAAGATGCGGGAATGAATTTCGTGAAGGAAGCCGCCATGACCAAGCTGTTTGCGTCGCAGGTGGCGGAGCGCGTGGCCTCGCTCGCCGTAGAGATTTACGGCGGCAACGGATTTACAAAAGATTATCCAGTGGAAAAATATTATCGCGACGCCAAGATCGGGAAAATCTACGAGGGCACATCCAACATGCAGTTGCAAACCATTGCCAAGATGCTGCTGGGAGGAAAGTAATCCCTATAAAACGGAGCACCCACGAAGCACTAAGCCGTTTATAATCATCACTCTACCGCGATGGATGGTGTTGCCTTAGGGGAGTACCCGATTGTTTCTAAAGAATAAGGTGGTTTACACTAACGGGAAATTCCGGTTGCTCACCCCCACGGCATGGCAAATCAACAAGGGCAGGAGTAAACGTTGGGTCAGGATTCCCTGAAGGAACTGCAAGACCTCAAAGTCGTTCACACCTTTTATCTTGGGCTGCTCGAAAAAAACCTTGGGCACGGTGTGCCCCTCCCGGTTGAGATCAAGAGTGTAACCGACGCGCCGGAAAATGCAGCCGTGCTGATTGCAGATTTCAAGCTATGGCTGGATCTGCTGGATCTGGCGCTCACGCCGCCGCTCATGCGCGATGCGCTGAAGACTCTTCCGGGATTCGAGACGGCGCATGCGCTACTGCGCTATTTCACCACAAAAGCATCACAACGCTCCGGCGACCGCGACAAGACAGATTGCATCATTACCTATCTTTTCCGCGCGCCTTCCCGTGGCGACGGTCCTCCCGCGTGGCATCGGCCGGAGGTGGACAGTTCCTACGCTTTCATCTCGCAATCCGCTCTTGCCTTTGAAGCTGACTTGTACCGCGCATTGGCGGACGTACCTGCTGAAGCAATGCCGCCGGAGCACGTCACGCTGCTGCAAGAGTTCGAATATCTCTATCAGGAACTGGAAGAGTTCCGGCATTTCGACCAGATTATCGATTCAGGAATCGTGCAGCGCGTGCGCGAGTTGAAGCATTCTCTGAGCAAGTCGTTTTATCATCCCGATTCTCTGGCCACGCTGGCTGTGTGGAATGACGTGTTTGGACGGAAGTTTGATGAGCTATTCCATGACGCCGCAATGCAGATCAAGACTTTCGCCGAGACGGTGCAGAAAGAGGGTGGCAGCATCCTTTCGAAAGTTGAGGGCGACATCACTATAAAGAACCTGAGCGAAGTAGAAACCACGCAGATTCTGGCGGAGGACTACCAGTCTGCTCAGGACGAATTCCGAAAGGTATCAAAGTACAAAAAGGCGGTCGACAGCAGACGGCCGGTAAGGATGTCGCTTGGGGGCGCGCCGCGGCAACCAGCCCGGCTTGCGCCAGAAACAACGTCCACCACTCGCCCCACCATTCCCGCTCAGGTAAACACGGTGACGCAGCAGAGAACGCCGATGGCTTTCAACGCGACACAGCCGCCGAGCACATCCAATCCGCCGGCAAACACCGCCAGAAATCTGGGCGCGGAGGTATTGGCGGTAGCGCCATCGCAAGCGGTGCACAATGCGGTTCAGGAAGGAAAAATTCAGAGCGCCCGGCTGACGATCAAAGAGCACGTTCGCGTCTCTGATCCCAAGATAGCTCACATCTTTCCGGTCAAGAATTCAAAGATCACGCTTTCTGCCGCGGAAGTTGAATCTTTCAAGGCAGATTATCAGACGGAAAAAAGCTTTCGCTCTGACTATGCCACCGTCATGATGACGATTGTTGCATACCTGGCGCGCATGGTGATCGAAGTGGACGAATACAACCACAAGGCAAGTTCCGCTTACTTGTGGAAGCCGCATGCGGATGCTCTGGGTTATCTGGTAAGCACGCTGGAACGGCTGAGCATGGAGGCGGAGCAGGTAATCGCCGTGGCGCGTGCCCGAGGACTGGCGGAAAAAGCAGACAGCCTTTCAGCGTCTCTCGACAAGCTGCGCGAATACGGGAAGACCGTTTCGCAGACTTTGCATTCCGCCAATCATCCAAATGTCTGAAATTTAAGTTGCCAGACTTGCTAGGTGAGACGGTGTCCCGCACCTGACTATCCTCTGAAAGTATCTTTAGCGTTGTAATCCATTCCAGAGTAGGGCTCTGTTTTTGCGGTCTGATGGGCGCTGGCGCCCGACGTGCGCTTTTTCTTGGCGGCAGGCTTCTTTACACCCAGCGCGATATCAGCCAATTCCAGAAAACGGCTGCTATTTGGCGCGCCACCAGGACGGTTCTCCCACGCCCGTTCACCAGCCGGTCCTTTCAGGCTATATCGCGGGGCGATCCAGAGGTCTTTGGAAACCTCGGATTGCTTATCTGATTTCTTGGCCATGTTATTGCCTAATTATCCCCATTTAATGGGGCTTTTTCAACGGGAAAAAACACGGTTTTTGTCTGCGGCACGACCGTCGGATTAGGGTTTCACGGGAAAACATTCTGCATCAAAACCGTTGTGGGGCAGAGGGTCCGAAATGGGACGCCTGATTGCCCAGGAAAGGTGCTTTTTTTCGCTTCCGCCAGTGGTCAAAAAGATTTCATGCTCTGATCACTGACGGGACATAGCTTCGCGAACAAACCATGCCCAAGTTAACTGACGCGGTTGACAATGCCTTCAGTGAAGCGCGAATGCTGCTTTTGGGTGGCCAGGTTCTCCTGGGCTTCAGCTATCGCATCTGCTTCGAAGATAAGTTTGAGCAGATTGCCCGCTCCGCCCAGTTGGCGGAAGTGGTGGGACTTGGCGTAATGACATCTGTCCTCGGCTGGCTTATCTGGCCTGCGGCATTTCACCAGCTCAAAGAGCACGGTCGCATGACGGCATCCATACACAGCTTCACCACCACTGTTCTTGATTGGGCGTTGCTGCCATTGGCTTTGGGGCTGGGCCTAACACTTTATACGGTTGCCACCGCCCTTGACCTGCCGTATGCACCCATGATCGGAGCGGCAGCCGGGATTTTTGCGATTGCGGTATGGTATGGCTGGTCCAGGGCAGGCCGAAATCCGGGAGCGAAGCAAAAGGTAGCGAAGGAGCTGGCGGAACAGGAAAAGAAAAACCGGGAAAAGCCCGACCTCTCAGACCGGATCAAGAAAGTGCTGCTGGAATGCCGCATGGCTTTGCCCGGCGCGCAGGCTTTCCTGGGATTCCAATTTGCAATTGTTTTTACTCAGGGCTTTGAAAAACTGCCTCGGCCCTGGCAGCTTATCCATTTTGCCAGCCTACTTGCGACCACCATCTCGACCGTACTGCTCATCACACCCGCGGCTTATCACCGTATCCATGAAGCGGGCGAGGATACCGAACACTTTCACAAGATTGCAGGCCGGCTTTTGCTCGCGGCATTGGTTTTCCTGGGACCAGGCATGGCCGGCGACTTGTTCCTCGTGATCGCTAAGGTCACACAATCACCCGGCATGGCAGGAGCAATTGCCGGATTTCTGTTGCTGGCGTTTTATAGCTTATGGTTTGGAGTCAGCGCCTGGCGAAAAAAGTAAGGTCAGTCACTTGGAGGCTAGCGCTTCAACCCGGGCAGCAAGTTCCTGCGGAACATCGGCGAGAACTTCCAGCCATGAATCTGCATCTTCAAGAACCTTGCCACTGGATACCGTATAGAGTTCCAGCACCTTGGCATCATGGCAGCATTCGCGGATGAGGCCGGCAATACGGCGTTTGATTTTGGCGGAGGCCGTTTGGCCAACCACAGCAACTTGAAATCTGTTTTCCTTGCAGGCGGCGATCAGGCTGGGCTCGTCCAAAGCTGGAATCACTACGTGCCCGGCACGCTCCAGAATAAGCTGCCTGGTTCGGACGACGGACGGATCGACGCCAGTGCATAGAACCAGCGCCATGCGGGAAATCCTTTCCAATGAATTGCCGGCTAAAAGCGCAGGCATCTTACCACGGACGCCCTTATAATCCACCTGTAAAATTGGGTCGAAGCGAAAGGTTTTGCCGAAAAGAAGCTCGGTTTAGGCCCAAAATGAACCAAGCTAGGCGAAACACGCCCAAAGGCCGCTGACGAAAGCATAAGCGCAGATCGCTCCCAGGGCGGAACTGAAGAACTGCGATGATATCCTTGCACATTCGAAAAGCGCCCACGAAAAGGACCCCTTGCCCCATGAAAAAACCGTTGCTGCTTTGTAGCAGGATATTTATCGCCATTTTATTCCTGATCGCTCTGGCCCACCCGCAGTCCCCAATGAAAGTGGCAGATAGGGAAAGCACGGCAGGCCACGACGTGGGAACCGCATCCGCAAAGCAGCCTACATTTGAGGGCACAACGTGGTGGAACTATGTAAAAATTTTGGCCGCGGACAACATGGAAGGCCGTGAAACTGGCAGCCCAGGCCTGCGCAAGGCACAGGAATACGTGGTTGAACAGCTAAAAAGCGCTGGACTAGAGCCTGTGGGATCCAAGTCCTACTATCAGCCCATCCGATTCGAGTCGCGGCAGATTGTAGAGAAGGAATCCAGCCTGGCGCTGATGCATAACGGGCAGATTGAACCACTTACACTTGGCGATGATGCCATCTTCAGCACGCGTGTAAATCTTGCGCCCGTGGTGAATGCACCGCTGGTCTTTGCCGGCTATGGGCTGACAATACCTGAGTTGGGCCACAATGACTTTGCCGATCTAAACGTGCGCGATAAGGTGGTTGTGATTTTTTCCGGCGCTCCGGCGGAGATTCCGGGCGCGCTGGCTTCGCATTACCAGTCGGCTGGTGAGCGCTGGAAAGCGCTTCACAAAGCCGGCGCAGTGGGCATAATTACCATCCTCAATCCGGCAGCAATGGATATCCCGTGGTCGCGCATCTCGGCCAACCGCGCTCATCCCAGCATGGCGCTTAAAGGCGCCGAATTTGACGAAACCGCAGGCGAGGAACTGGCGGTCACATTCAATCCGGAAAAGGCCCAGAAGCTGTTTGAGGGCTCAGGCCATACATTGCAGGAACTGCTTGACCTGGTGAAAGACCGCAAGCCGCTGCCTCGCTTCCCTCTTATCCCAACCATCCGGGCGAAAGCTTCAGTTAATAAGAAGACGGTGGAATCGGCCAATCTGGTGGCGGAACTTCCAGGCAGCGATCCACAATTGAAAAATGAATACGTGGTGCTCTCCGCGCATCTGGACCACCTGGGTGTGGGTGAGCCAATCAACGGCGACCGCATTTATAACGGCGCCATGGATAACGCTTCCGGCAGCGCGGTGCTGCTGGATGTGATCGCGTCCTTGAAGAAATCGCCGAAGAAATTGAAGAGATCGTTGCTCTTTGTATTTGTGACGGCTGAAGAGAAAGGCTTGCTGGGTTCGCGCTACTTCACCACTCACCCCACAGTGAAGCCGGGATCGATGATTGCGAATATCAATATCGATATGTTCCTTCCCATTGTGCCGTTGAAGGTTCTGACCGTGTATGGACTGGGAGAATCCGACCTGGGAGATATGGCGCGTGAAGTGGCCCAGTCACTCAGTGTGCAGGTGCAGGCCGATCCGGAGCCGCAACGCAATGCGTTTATTCGCAGTGACCAGTACAACTTTATCCGGCATGGCGTGCCCGCACTGGCCATGGGAGTGGGATTCGAGAAGGGATCGCCGGAACAGGAGATATTCAAGAACTGGAGGACGCAACGCTACCACGCGCCTTCAGACGATCTCGACCAGCCTGTGGACGTGGCGGCAGCCGGTAAGTACGAAGAAATCATTCATGGGCTGATGGTGCGCGCAGCTGATGATCCCGGGCGTCCGCAATGGAAGCCTGAAAGTTTCTTCCGCCGCTATGCCCCGATGGCTTCCGGGCTTCATTGAAATTGAAACCAACAAAGAAGCCCTGCCAGGCGGCAGGGCTTCAGGAGTAATGCTTCATTCCGGTCGGAACTTTTTTACCGGCAACCGCGACACCTCCAGAAGTGTTTGCCACTTATCCTGGCTGCGATTGTTTATTTACAAAAGCCTCCAACACCGATGCTCGATAAGGCAAGACAGAGATCGACGCGACCATGCCCCATCTGCTGTACGGAAATCGCACGAGAAATTGCATTTGCCACATCGCCCGGTTTGTACCGGGGCCGCGCCTGTAAGACCAGAGCTGCTTCACCGGCAACAATTGGAGCGCTGAATGAGGTTCCCCATCCCGCAGCATAGTTACCGCCCGGATAAGTAGTAATTACACCTTCACCGGGTGCGGCAACAAATATCGCATTGGTACCGAAATTGGTGAAACTGCTCTTGGCATCAGAGTTATCAGTGGAACCAACGCCGATCACGCTGTTATAAGCAGCCGGAAAAACAAGAATCTGATTGCCGTCGTTACCGGACGCCGCCACGACCACTACATTTTTGTTCAGCGCGTATTGAATGGCGTTTTGCAGAGCCGGCGAACTTTGACTGA
Source organism: Candidatus Angelobacter sp. (assembly GCA_035995565.1). Classification (GTDB taxonomy): domain Bacteria; phylum Acidobacteriota; class Terriglobia; order Terriglobales; family Acidobacteriaceae; genus Angelobacter. The sequence goes on along the minus strand of DASYKK010000181.1, from coordinate 8,965 downwards.
TTTCAAAACTCATGCTGATAACGTTGGCGCCATGGTCTGCGGCGTAGTAGATTGCTCGGACAATGTTAAACAGATCGGAACTGCCGTCGCCGGCAAAAGCCTTCAATGACATAATGTGGGCGCCGGGAGCTACCAGGTGGACCAGGCCCGCTGTCATGGTCCCATGACCAAACTCGCCAGGATGTCCGTCCAGAATGCTGGTGCTCGATTGGCTCAGAATAGCCATCACGGAGCTATTTAATTGCACAAGGTTCTGGCCGTCCAGAATACTGGTGGAGGATTGCGTCAAGGCCGCCGCGGCCGCGGGACTTAGATCGACCAGTTCAGATGGGTCGGCCACATTCGCGATGAAATTGAATCCTGAGACAAGAACAGACTGCAGGGCCGGATGTGATGTATCGACGCCTGTATCGATTACAGCTACCGTAACGCCCGTCCCGGCGAAACTGGAGCCTGCCTGCAAGTCGTGCTGACGAATCGTGGAGGTGGCAGGTTGAGTAACATAGTTGCTGGGAACCGGTGACCCATAGTAATTCACTACCGTGCGTCCAGGCAGACCATCCAGAATCGAAGTAGAAGATTGCGTCAGGTTGGCAATCGTTGCACCGGACAACTCAGGCACGCCGACAGCCTGATTGTGCTCAAAACTTTGCACATCGCCGTCAGTCGAAATGCCGGGATCAACAGAAAAAGTTGAAACCAGAAAAATGCCGTGCGAGGAAAGCTGCGTGATCTGCGTAAGGCCATGCCGGCCGCAGACGTCCTGCACCTTGCCAGGCGAAGTCACCAGGACAAACTTGTCCTGAGCTAAAAGCGGCAAGCCCACTATCAAAAACAAGCCGCTACATATTTTTGCAAGCACCCTGAACCGACTACTCATGGCTGTCTTAAGTGTCCTCGCCAGGCCGCGTCGTCGGCGCTGAGAGGCTCCCTTCAGTTGATCCGTCAACTTGGACAAAGTATAGCCAGAGTAGCTGGTAAGGAGCTTAAAGATTTTTCTTGCGACGCCAAGCAGCGGGCCAAGGAAGCGAACAATAAAAGAATAAAAAGAGCCTCAGCCCGAAGAACTCTGCATCGGATAGCAATATAAGTTGTTGATTATAAACGGCATTAATACGCTGTGGGGAGATAAACGGTAGCACGACAAAGATTAGCTTGTCGCAATAACGTTGATCTTGAAGAATCCTGGAAAAGGTCAAAAACGAGACAAAATCTTAGACTTGCTAATAAATCCAGAGAGGTTCAGAGGGAAAAATTCACGGAGCAAGCGGAATGACTACCTGCTGCTGTTACCGTTGCCGCTGGAGGGGCTGCCGTCGACCACGTTCATCAGTGAAGAGTACAGATCGATGCGGCCATAGCCCATGCCGCTAATCTGTTTCGTCTTAGAGAGTGCATTGGTAATATCACCTGGTTTGCTCGCAGGACGAGCCTGCAATACCAGTGCGGCTGCGCCCGCCACCATGGGCGTGCTGAAGGAGGTACCCCAGCCTGCCGCGTAGTTGCCGCCAGGATAGGTGGTGGTGATGCCTTCTCCCGGAGCTGCAAAGGTAACCACGCCCGAGCCATAGTTCGAGAATGTGCTTCTTTGATCGGTGTTGGTGCTGGAGCCGATTCCCTGGACGCCGTTGTAACTGGCGGGATAGACCAAGGTTTTGGATCCATCATTGCCAGAAGATGCAATCATTATCACGTTCTTGCTTAGAGCGTACTGAATGGCAGCCTGTAAACCGGGGGAGGACTGCAACATACTGAAGCTCATGCTGACGACGTTGGCGCCATGGTCGGCAGCGTAGTAAATGGCCCGGATAATGTCTGAAAGATTCGACGATCCATCAGCGCGAAAAGCCTTCAGCGGCATGATCTTGGCCGTGGGCGCTATCAGGTGAACGATGCCGGCTGTCATGGTGCCATGACCAAATTCAGCCAGGGTGCTGTCGAGGATCGAGGTACTCGATTGATCCAGGATTGACGTACTGGACTGGTTCAGGATTGCCACGGCAGAACTGTTGAGCTGAAGGGTGTTCTGAGCATCCAGAATACTCGTGGAACTCTGCTGCAGTTTGGCGGCGACTGCCGGATCCAGGTCCGCAAGTTCGGAGAACCCGGGTATATCGCGGGTAAAGTCATAGCCCGGAACCAGTACTGAGGTCAAAGCCGGATGCCCGGGATCGGCTCCGGTATCAATAATGGCCACCACGCCGCTGCCGGTCAGGCGCGTCGCTGAGCGCGCATCGCCCAGACGAATGATGCTGGTTGCCGTCTGCGAAGTGTAATTGCTGGGAACCGTGCTGCCAAAGAATGAGACGAGTGTGCGTCCCGGCAGACTATCCAGAATGCTGGTGCTGGACTGCGTCAGAGTCGGTTGCGTCAAGCCATTCAACTCGGGCAGAGCGGCGCGCTGTTCCGGCTCGAAACTCAAAACCAGGAGATCAGATTCAACTTCTATTTCAGTACCAGCGACATCGGCGGACGGCGAGGTCACCAGCATGACGCAATTACTGCCGTCAAAAAGTTCTTTCACTACGGTGAGGCCGTGGCTGTTGACCACGTTTTGCACATTGCTGGGGGAGGAAGTGAGAATGTAGCTCGTCTGTGCCGTTAACGGCAGACCGAGGAGCAGACACACCGATATAAGTTGAAGAAGTTTCCTCATTGTCCTTGTCCCAGATGAATTGCAACGGCTAAGAGATCCCTACAGTTGCGGCGTTCTGCCTAACTGTACTTCCAGTTCCTGACCCTTGGATTCAAGCGGTACCAGCAAGCGGAGATCGCTCTCCGGAACGTACTCAAGCTGGAATTCACCAAAGGTATTGCTGATCGAACGGGTAACTTCACGGCTGCCTGCCACAAGAATCACGGGCAGGTTGGCCAGCAGTTCGTCGGGCGCTTTCTGGTTGGCAATCTGGCCAACCAGCACCATGCTGGCAGATCCTTTTTCGTGCTCAAATCGAAGATCGACGGAGTAGTCGCCGGCGTGGAAAAGCACCTGGCGATTGATCTGGTGGGTGCCACGCACTCCAACTGGTTGCGGATCATTCACGCTGTCATAAACCAGGCTGGCCCACACGCGTTGCAGGGCAGAACGGCGCGGCGCTCTGGCCAGGCCGATCATTGCCTTCACCTGCTGTTCCGCGAACCGAGGAATTTCATACGCTGCTTCACGAGAGCAAATTGCAGCGAATTTGGACAACAAGCCCTTGACTCTCTCGCACCTGGAGCAACCACTCTGCAAATGAGCCTGCATCAGCTTGTGCCGATCGTCGGAAACAGTGTTCCTGACGTAATCAGCCCACTCAGTGATATCGAAATGGCGAACAGCTTCAGTCATAAGTGACTTTTTCCCCGTCTGGATATCAAGGGGGAACACGGCTTCCGGGTCCATGTTCCCCTTTTTAGCAGTCGACGGATGAGCCTGCTTCTAAGCATAAGAGTGGCAGATGGGGTCAAAAATATAGGCAGAGTAAAATTTCTGCTTCTCATGAGAATTTTCCCACCAGCGCAAATGCCGCCCAATAGTACGGATGGCGGTGCTTTTCCTTCAGCTTCAACACTGCGCTTCGTAACGCATTCGCCTTATTGGCGGAGGTTCGATAGCCCTGGTAGAAGTCGCGCATAAATTCCGCCGTACTCTGGTCATGGACTTCCCACAGGCTCACCATCAGCGTCTGAGCGCCTGCGTACAACAGTCCGCGGACCAATCCAATTAGCTCGTCACCACCAATCACCACGTTCATACCGGTTCCACAACCGCTCAGCGTGACCAGTTCAGCGTCAAAGCGTAACTGATACAAATCAAACAAGCTTAGCAATGAAGTACCCAGCCGGATGGAGGAGAACATGGGATTGTCCTGACGAAAATAGCCGTGCGTGGCAATATGGATGAATCGGCTGCCCGGTCCGTGGAGGCGCAATTGCTCCTCGGTAGCTTCCTCGCCCATAAAAAGCCGTGCGTTGCCCATAGCCGAAGCTACAAAATGGGCTTCCTCTTCGATAAAAGGCGCCCGTGCATCCGGCACGGCCAGAACCAGGGTATCCCCGTCATCAGTCCGAAGCGGCTTTTTCTGGCACACGGCAAAAATGCTGCTGCTGGGAGCATATGACACTGAAAAATCGTCGATGATGTAACGCTCCCCGTCAGATAGTGCATGGAAGGGCAGGTAATGCAAAAACGCATGCGGGACAATAATCAGGTGCTCAGCCGTAAGCTGGTCACGTATGGGGGCAATCAACAGCGTGTAAAGCTCCTCCAGGTGCGCCTGTGTGGCTTCCAGAAGCGCTTTTTCCAGCGACCGGATATAGTCCGGCCCCAGGCGAAACTTGGCCAGTTGCAACTGCAAAAGACGCAGCTTTTCGCGTACGCCATTGACCTCGCTCAATTCCACAATCTTGAATTGTTTGCGCGAGACCAGACACACATAAAAACGATTGCGAGCCGTGTAATACTCCAGCAGCAGCGTGTTCTCCGGCAGAATTTCCTGCAGTTCCTCCACTGAAACTGTTTTAGCGCTTTGCAGGCTGGCAAATTCGCGGTCGACGCTCTGTACCTGGGAGAATGCCTTCACCAGCGCGTCTTCGTACCTGCGGCTCAGCTGCCGTAATTGATGGATACGCTCGCTCGAGCTCCCTTCAGGATTCAATTCTTCAATCTCGATCTGATGGTATGTCCAGTTCAGTTTCTGGCGAAGGTCGCGGAACTCTCCCATGGCAGGCGAAAGCTCCTGCGGCTCACGGGATGAGATTGACGCAGAACGGAATGCAATCAGATCGGCCAGGCTGCGCGACTTGGCCTGTTCAATGTAGCTAAAGGCCTCGCGTTGCGCCCGCACGCCAAAGCTTACGGCGAGGGACGTAACCACCAGTCCTTCATAGACCGCCAGTTTGTTTTTCAAAAAGGCGATCTTCAACTCTTCTTTGCCCAGGTGGCTGCGCAATCCCTCCAGCTTTTTGAATGCTTGTTCGTATGCCTGGCGCGCAAGTTCGATATTGCCGCTGGCTTCCTCGGCTTGGCCCAGCATGAAATATGCCTGGTACGTAGCCGGTGAATCAATGTGGGTGAGACGCGAGAGCGCCGCGCTGCAGTAACGGCGCGCCTCTTCCGGATCAGAACCGCGCAGCTCCAGCGCCGCCAGCAACAGCTCGCACAGCGCGGCTTTTGACGGCAATACCGAGTTGCCAAAGTATGCAAGAGCGGTCAAAGCCAGGTCTTCCGCCAGGTCATTCTCTGAGGCCTGGTACAACACCAGCGCCTTATATAAATCAATCAGCGGCGGCCATAGCGGATTGCCTTCCTTGACGAACAGATCACGCGCAAGATCAAAAGATTCAATCGCCTGTTTGTAACGCCCTTGCTGGCTGATGGCAATGGCGGAGAAGGTAGCTGCCTTGCCGGCCTCGTAAGTCATGCCCAGCTCAGTAAATGCTGCATAAGCATCGAGCGCGAGTTCTGTGCCGCCTTCGGTCAGATTCAATTCCAGATAAATTTCTGATTCGTCCAGGTCGCATAGCGCCTGGTGATAGCCGTCTCCCAGTTCAGCGCAGAGCTTGCGCGTCTGGTCATAGAGTTCAATCGCGCGCAGGTACTCGCCCCGCAGATAGTGCAGATAAGCAACGTTGTAATCTGCTTCCGCCACCAGCAGTGAAAAACCGTTCTCCAGACAGTGTTGGCGCGCCAGCCGGTAGGTTTCTTCCGCGCGATCGAAATCGTTCAGGCTGTAGTAACAGACGGCAAGGTTTCTAAGGACGGCTGCAATGTCGAGCGGCTCGCCGTACTCCAGAAATTCTTCGTAGGCATTCTCATAAACCTCTACGGCTTCCTGGAAACGGTCCTGGCGGAAATAGATGTTGGCGATGTTGCTGTTCAGCCGCGAAAGCCGGAGCCTGTCTTTGTGTTTGTGAAAAATCGCGCGGGCTTCCTCGCCCAACCGGAAGGCCCTCTCATACTGGCCGTCATAAATCAGGCTCTGCAATGCGCCGCTAATGGTCCGGGCGTAGTCAACCTCATGCCCAATCTGCTGGAAAATTGCCAGCGCTTTTTCGTATTCCAGGATTGCTTTCTGATATTTCCCGGTCAGATAAAGCACGTGACCCACGGCGCGCGCGCTCTGGGCGGTGGCGGCAGGTACATTGATCTGCATGGCGATCCAGGAGCTGGCCTGGGCCATGCGCTCTGCCTTTTGCAGATCGACCCGGGCAAAAACCACCACGGCGTTATACAGAGATTCAACCGCGTCCGGGTTGCAAGTTTCGTTGCGGGCAGCAAGGAATTCGCGGCGCTCCTGTTCTTCGGAAAGACCAGCAAGGTCAGTGATCCATTGCTCAACCCCGAAATTCGGCTGCTGGACCATCTAAAACCCCAGCTCTGCCAGAATCTTCTGCAGCCGATTAAGGCACCGGCCGCGGATGAAGCCAATGGACCCAGTCGCCAGACCGAGCTTCTGGGCCACCTCGTTGTAAGGCACCGGCGGCTGCTCATAGAACAGCAACTTCACCAGCTCCGCACAACGTGGCGTGAGCCGCAGGATGGCGTCCCGCACTGCCTGTTCCTCCTGAACCTCCTGGAGGACCATGGGAGCGGCCGCGATTTCCTCTGCCACTTCCTGCTCCATAGCGTCGAGTTCAACCTCTCCCCTTTGTTGCTTCTTCCAGTGGAAACACTTGTGCGTAGCGACTGTAATCAGCCATGAGCGCAGCGATTCAATCTTCCGCAGCTTGGAAAGATTGGTGAAAAGATCAATGCAGACATTCTGAAAAATGTCTCCGGCGTCGTCCGGGCTGAAGCCGTATTTGACCGGCACGGAATAGATCAGGCGTTTGTACTTATCGATGAGCGTGTTCCATGCCTTCTCATCGCCGCTCAGACACTCCTGCACCAGCCGTTCGTCTTCAGCCGTTCCAGCGTCCCGGATTGTGGGTAAAGTTATTTCCTTGGCGTTTTCTTCCATCAATTTTTCCGGTGTTGCTTTCCGGCTTACTACTTTCCGGCGGGGGTGTGCCAAAAAAGTTCTTCTGCGTTCCAAAAAGTATACTGTTCAATGATGGCTGGATGGAAATTACCGAGGTTTTCCCGGGCCCCAACCAGGATGTTGGGGGTGGCCAGGTACACCATGGGGAGTTGCTGCGCCAGGATCTCCTGCACCCGATCGTAGGTCTTCTTGCGCTGCTGATAATTTAGAGTGACCAGCTGCTTCTGCATTAGCTGGTCCAGTTCGGCCTCCCAGGGAGTGGCCGGCGTTTTTTCCCCCAGATGCCACAAATGAGTCTGCGCATTGGATAGTAGGACATTCATGTCCGGCGTGGGATCGGCATCGCCACTAACCAGACCCATCAAAATTGCCTCGTAATCGTGTGAATTCAGCAAACGATCACTGGCCGACCGCCCCTCTATCGGCACCACGTGCGCTGCAATCCCTATCGCCTTCAGGTCGGTTTGCACCAGGGTGGCGATCTGGTTACGTTGCGTGTTGCTGGAGGTCACCACAATGCTGAACTCTACGGGCTGGCCGCTTGAATCCAAGAGTATGTTGTCGGCGTTCCAGGAAAATCCTGCCGCTTTTAATAGTTCGCGGGCGTGAGGCAATGAGCGTACCGGAACGGGAATGGACGAATCGAACCAGGCTTTGTTCCCTGGACTTACGTGTGTGGCCAGCGCAGCGCCGCGGTTGCGGTACACCAGCCGCACAATGCCCGCGCGATCAATGGCCGCGGAAACTGCCTGCCGAAATCGCACGTCGCGAAACCACTTTTGCCTGCGCGCAATCTCCGGCAAGCGGCCTTCAATATCGTCGTTCAGGTTAAACATCAGAAAGTTGTATTCCAGGCCCGGGCCCGCGTCATAAAGCTTGAAATGCCGGGCCTTTTGCTCGGCTTCCAACGCGGCGTAATTGTCCGCGCTGAGGCTGCTGATGATCTGCGAATCCCCCGCCTGAAAGCGAATCACCTGGGCATCCTGCGTGGGCACCGTCACGAACGTTAGTTCATCGAGATACGGCAGCCTTTGCCCTTTGGCATCAATCTTCCAGTAATAAGGATTACGCTCCAGAACGATCCGATCGCCGGGAACCACCTGCTTCAAGCGGAACGCTCCTAGACCCACGATTTTTGCCGGCGGGGTGTTGAGCGTCCAATCCTGACCGATCTTGCCTTCAAGGTAGTCCTTTTCCAGCAGGTGCCGGGGCAGGATAGCCAGGCCATCAAAGACCCGCTCGGCCGGTGCATAGGGTGATGGGAAGGTGAAGCGGACAGTGTAGGCGTCCAGCTTCTCCACCTTCATCGGTTTACCGGAGATGATCAACAGGTCACGCTGAGAGGAATGCACCTGCTCATCGAGATAAACCTTAAAGGAAAAGAGCACATCATCAGCGTCGAAGGGCTGGCCGTCAGAAAACCGTAGCCCGCGACGGAGCTTTAACGTGAATTGTTTGCCATCTTTGGAAACACTCCACGACTTCGCCAGCGCAGGCTCTGTTTTCTGTGTCGCGCGGTTAATGTGGATCAGGTCTGCTTGAAGGCGCGCGTTTACGCCATAGGAATTCTGGTCAACCGCGACTACGGGGTTGAATGTCCGCGGCTCCGACCGTTGCGCGATCACCAGCTTCCCGCCACGAATCCCCGGCTCAGAGATGGTATGAAGCACGTCTTCCTGCGCGGCGGCTTGCGCGCAAGGCAGGAACGGCAACAGAACTATGACACACCACAAGAGAGAGCGTATTAAGCGCACGGAACCCGGCTTTCTGTGTTGGATTAGATGTTTGATTTTATCCGCTCCTGTAGCGTCTCCGCCAACGAGTGATAGGCCAGAAATACCGGAATTGGCGCCAAGCCTGGCACAAGCATCCACCAGTAGGAAACCAGCACATGATATTGCTGTGCCTGGGCCAGCATGTTCCCCCAACTGGGAAATGGCTCGCCGATTCCGAGGCCGAGAAAAGAGAGAATAACTTCGGCAAGAATGAATTGCGGGATC
>DASYKK010000180.1:0-12711 GCA_035995565.1 Candidatus Angelobacter sp. | reverse complement strand
CCTCGGCATTGTCTTTGGCTTGGCCGTGGGAGCCTTTTTGGCGTGGATCATCGCTTTCATGCAGCATGGATATTATTTCCAGATCATGTTGCCCGGCGCTATGGTCGGCTTGATTGTGGGCTATGCCACCCAGAAATACGGGGCGGCCGGCCAGTTGCAGCGGGCATAAATTTCATCTCCGCAAAAATCAGTTGCTTCTCCATGGTGCAGTTTGCTGTCCTGTGCGGAAGCTTCATGTCATTTACATTCAGTCATCCAAAATATCTGAAGGAGGCAATCATGCCGCGTGTCATTCATTTTGAATTTGCAGCAGACGATCCCGAGCGGGCAGCAAAGTTTTATCGCGAGGTGTTCGGATGGGAAGCCACTCGATGGGGCGGTCCAATGGATTACTGGCTCGTGAAAACCGGCTCCGACGGCCCAGGCATTGACGGCGGCATTCTCCGCTACCAGGACAAAATGCCACGGACGATCAACAGCGTGGAAGTGAAGTCAGTCGATGAGTATATGGAGAAGGCGACGCGCAACGGCGGCAAGGTAGCCAGGCCCAAAATGTCGATTCCCGGTGTTGGCTATCAAGCCTATTTCCTGGATACAGAAGGCAATGTCGTCGGAGTATTTCAGGCGGACCCAGCAGCAAAGTAGGTCCGTGCGTGTTGCCATGCTGACGACTATCGTTGTCTGATCAGTTCGTCCGACAGCAGTCGCGCCTTGACCGCAAGGGTGTGGGCGCGTGCCAGGTCATTTTCCGTAATGGCGGCGCGACTCTGTCTGATGAAGTCGCGGCTCTGGGCCCGCATTGCTTCTTCATCTTTCGATAGTTGGCGCGTAATTGCGTTGAGGTTTGCTTCGGCGCCCTGGAGAAGCTGATCAGTCGAAGTCTGACTGTGCGTAGAGTCAGTCGGAGAGGGCCCGGGTGAAATCTGTCCGGTGGAGGGCGGCGTGGGCTCGGCCTTTTCGGCAGGTATGACTTTCCTGGATGGACTGTTGCGTGCGACTTCTGATGACTTGTCGCTGCCTGTTGACGATGGCGGAACGGAGGGCTTCTTCGTTCCGGCCCGTCGTCCATGTCTGGGATTAGTCTTTTCTGATGTCTTGTCCCCAGCGTTAGGCTGCTCGGCCGGAGTTGCTGCCGGTTGCGCTTCTTGCGGCGGTTCGGCCGGTTGGGCCTCAGCGGGCGCTGGCGTAGGAGTGGGTTGTGGAGCTACCGTTGTCGGCGGCTGCTGCGGCATTACCAATACCGGCTTTTTGTGCTCGCAGCCCGAACAAATCAAGGCGAGCAAAAGCACAATGGCGGTCGAACTAAGACGAAGTGGTTTCATGCTTTGCTGACTGAATCCTCTTTTGCCACGGCCGGCCCGTCGCCCGCACCAGCAACCTCCGCAAGCGGGAACCGCAGGTAGAACGTGGTTCCATGATCGATGATGGACTTAAATTCCACCGATCCATGATGCAACTGCACCACGCGATACGCCATGGCCAGGCCGATTCCGCTTCCGCCGGTCTTTGTAGTGAAGTATAAATTAAAAATTTTGTCGCGGATATTCTCCGGAATGCCCGCTCCCTGATCGCGAACGCTGATGACCGCGCCGTCGCCATCCCGCTTTACGGTCAGGCGCAGGGTACCGCCATCCGGCATGGCCTGCACCCCGTTAAGCACGATGTTCAGAAGCGCCTGCTTGACCAGGTCAGCGTCAATCCGCACAGGCAGCTGATCAGGCGAGGCTTCGCGTTCAATCAGCACATTATGTTTCTCTGCTGCAGGGGACGCCAGACTCACGACATCCTCCACCATTTTGCGCAAATCCATGTCATTGAGGCGCAACTCTACCGGACGCGTAAAGTCCACCAGAGTTTGCACCACGCGATCCAGCCGCTGAATCTCGCTGCTGATTACGTCCACATGGCGGCGCGTGTCAGGATCGATCTCCTTCATTTTCTGGCGCAGCACTTCCAGATGCACCACGATGGCGTTAATGGGATTCTTGACTTCATGCGCCACGCCCGAGGTAAGCCTGCCAATGGCGGAAAGCCGCCGTGATAGTTCGATTTCATCTTCAATCCTGTGGACTGACTCGGCATCGCGTAACGTCAACAAGGCGCCAATGCGTTCGCCGTGCTCCTCAATGAAATCAAGAGAAATCTGGATGTGCCGGCCCATGGCATCTTCTATTTCTTCCTGGCCGACGGGCTCCCGCAATGCGAATGCGTCCAGAATCTTCCGCCCCAGCACCGACTCTCGCGAGAAAATATCCTCCGGTTGGCGGCCCAGCATTTCACCGCGGGGCCTGCCGATAAATTGCTCCGCGGAAGCGCTGACCAGCACCGCATTGGAGTCGCTGGTAAACAGCATCACGCCATCCTGCAGGTTGGCCATCATCTGGTCCAGATTTTCCTTCAGGGCAGAAAAGACTTCCTTCACGTCGCGCATCTGCCGGCCCAGTCGTTCTATCTTGGTGGAGACCGTGCCATATTCGTCGGAACGCTTTTGCGGTGTTGCCACCAGATCAGCCTTGCCGGAACTGATCAAATCCAGCCGTCGACTGATGGCTGCCAGCGGCCGCAAGGCAAGATTCGAAAGCCCGGCAGCCAGAATAAGGCTGAGAACGATGGCGGTGCCGGAAAAGACCAGTGCGCGGCGGATCTGCGGTTGAATCTCCTGTTTCAGGAACGCGGTATAAACGCCTACACGAACCTCCCCAAACGGCTTGCCCGTGGGGGTATGGATCAAAGGCAGGCGAACATCAAAAGCGCGCGCCGGACCGTAAATCAGCTTAAGCTGCTGACGAATGCTGCTCTGAAGCACACTGCTGAAATCGTCACGCGCTGGCACGATTGTGCCTTGCAGGGCCGGATTTGTGTGCAATAGGGCCAGCCCATCGGCGTTTACGATGCTAACGTCAAGAATGTTGGGTGAATCGCCGGTCACCGATTCCAGAAGGGCGGTGATGCTGGTATCGTATTGCAGCAACTCCTGCACCGCTGCTTCAACCTGCCTGACATCGTTAGGATCGACCTTGGAACTGCTCAGGTCCACGCCCAATGCCGGTTTCGATACGGCGAAGACGTGCAGCTTGATGACGTCGGCTACCTGATAAATTTCGTGGATTCTCTGATGGACAACCTCAGAGATATACACGGTCGCGAGCGTGGCCACGATCGCCACAACCATGACCGTAATGGCGAAGACCAGCTTGGTTTTCAGGCTCAAGGCAGGCATGAGTCACTTCTAGAGCGCGAACTGAATAGCTTTCCTTGCCATCTTCAGCTATTGCCCCGGCAATTGCAAAAATCTTTTGGGTAGCGCCTCGCCGGCGACTAGTTGGCGCCTTCGCTCGCCACGGCGGACGCGCTTCCATATTCCTTCAATTTATTGTGCAAGGTTTTCAGGCTGATTCCCAGAACCTCCGCAGCCCGTGTCTTGTTATTGTTGTTGGCCGCCAGCGTTTTCAGGATCAGCATTTTCTCCGCCTCGCCCACCGTTGTTCCCACTTCCAACCGGATTCCTTCTCCGTCGCTGGCCGGCACTCGTACGCCCATGTTGCCGAAGTTCGGTGGCAGATGGCGCTGATCCACCAGGGATCCATCGCACACGATAACGCCTCTTTCCATCGTATTGCGCAGTTCACGTACATTGCCCGGCCAGTTATGGTTTTGGAACATTTGCAGCACGTTATCCACCACGCCGGCCACTTTGCGGCCATGCTTCGCGTTCATATCCGCAAGCAGCGCGTCTACCAGCTGCGGAATGTCTTCTTTGTGGTCGCGTAAAGGCGGCAGGTGGATATTAAAAACGTTGAGCCGGTAATAAAGATCGCCGCGCAGTTCGCCTTTCGCGACAGCGTCTTCCGGCACTTTGTTGGTTGCAGCCAGCACACGCACATCGACCGGCGTTTCCACCTTGCTGCCCAGCCGGCGAAGCTTGCGGTCCTCCAGCACGCGCAGGAGCTTGGCTTGCGTGGCCGCCGGCATCTCTCCGATTTCATCCAGCAGCAGCGTGCCTTCCTCAGCCAGCTCAAAGCAGCCGGCGCGGCGCTCCATGGCCCCGGTAAATGCGCCCTTCTCATGCCCAAAGATTTCGCTTTCAATCAGCGTTTCCGGAATGGCTGAGCAGTTGATAGCTACAAATGGCTTGTTCTTGCGCGGGCTCAGATCGTGAATCGTGCGCGCCACCATCTCTTTGCCGGTGCCACTTTCTCCCGTGATCAATACGGAAGCCGTGCTGGGCGCCACCATCTCAATAAGATGAAAGACCTCCTGCATCGGGCGGGACGAACCGACCATCTGGCCGAAGAGACCAGTATCGCGCAGCTTCCTTTTTGTGACTTCAAGTTCAACTGTGGTGCCCCGCTGCCGCGATGCATTTTGCAGTATCTGCTTCAGTCGGGCGGGATCCACCGGCTTCTGAATAAAATCGTAAGCACCGGCTTTCATGGCGTCGACGGCAACATCGATGCTGCCCTGTGCGGTGAGCAATACTACGGCGATCTGTTGCGGCTGGTCAGAAAGACGCTGCAGCAGCTCCATGCCGTCCATTCGGGGCATTCTGAAGTCGGTGACCACGATGCCTGGCGACCAGGTTGCTACCTTTTCCAATCCTTCCAATCCGTCTTTGGCCGTATCTGTTCTGTAGCCCCAGGCAGAGACGAGTTCAGCCAAACCTGAGCGTTCGTTTTCTTCGTCTTCCACAATCAGGACTTTTTCTTGTGTGCTCAAACCGTTTTCCTTCTCATTAGGAGATTATCACCGTGGCCGAAATATCCTTGGAGCAGCAACTCTCACTTAGATGACGAACCGTGTAAAAAAGTCTATCAGGGCTAACTAATTGAAGGGAATGAATTTAAATCCAGAGTAGACGCTTTTTATACAATCTGCATCTGAATTGTGACAGGAAAACACATCCACGTTCAAGATTTTAAGAATCAACACTGAGAGAAAGGAAAAGGATTCAACATGAGGATGTTTTGTATTGCCGCAATCATTGCGGGCTTATTCACCATGAGTGCGACTGCCCAAACCTCGGCCGGCGCTTCTGCCTCCGGTAACGCTTCCGTCACCCCTGGTCAGGCCAACGCCGGAGCCAATGCCAGCCAAAGCACGCAGACTACTGGCACGTCAACCAGTGTAGATGGTTCTGCGAACGCAAAAGCGTCTCAATCAAAGGAAAACAAAGGAACGGATAAGAGTGCAGCCGGCTCTGCCGCTGCCGGCGGCAACAGCGCAGCCGGTGTAAACGGAGCGTCCGGCGTTCTCAGCAGTGGGACCACCCTGCAAGCCGAGCTGACAAAATCGGTGGATGCCAAGAAAGCAAAATCCGGCGACGAAGTTACGGCCAGACTGACGCAAGACGCTAAAGCCGATGGCAAAGTCGTGATGCACAAAGGCACAAAACTGGTGGGTCACGTAACCGAGGCCCAGGCCAAGAGCAAAGAAAACGCGGAATCCAAGCTGGGCGTAGTTTTTGATAAAGCCATCCTCAAGGGCGGACAGGAGATGACCTTCAGCGGCATGATTCAGGCCCTTGCGCCACCCGTCCAGGGTACCTTGGCTGCTACCGGCGATGAGAGTGGCAATCTGGGATCGGGAATGGGAAGCGGCAGTTCCATGGGCGGAGGACGTACGGGCGGGGGCGGTCTGGCTCCGATGGGCGGCGTTGGCGGCGCTGCAAATTCGACGCTCGGTTCCGCCACAAGCGCTGCTGGCAATACGGCCGGCTCGGTTACAAATTCGGCCACGGGCGCGGTGAACGGCTCAGTTAACCAAACCGCTGGCGCGGCAGCGAATGGGACTCTCAACTCCGCCACCCGAGGCGTGGTGGGAATGCAGGGAGTGGCGTTGAGCACAGCGGCCGCGGGCAGCTCACAAGGCTCGGTGATTAGTTCGGCCAGCCACAACGTAAAATTGGATAGCGGCACCCAATTGATTTTGCAGGTAACGGGTTCGGCAGCGACCAGATAGATAGACCCAGTTCAGCGGTCAAGTTCTAAACTTGGCCGCTGTTCGTTTGTCATGGTGAATAAACATGCAGAGTTTCCGCCCCATGACAACCCCATTCCGGGTTTCTTTCATCTGCTTTACTTATTGGACATTGTGGAAACTTAGTTGCACAATGGTACCCAGATTGATGAGTTCCGGTGCTTCCTCCCTCGCGAGGTGCAGCAAATGAAGAATTACTGGATCGCAGCCGCGGTTTTGTTATTGACCGCATGGCCTGGCTCGAAAGCGTACTCGCAAGAGTCACCGGCAGATGGCAAGCCTGTCCAGCAAGCGCAATCTTCTGCCCCTTCGGCGCGTTTGGAAAACTCAGTTCATGCGACGGTTACAGCGAACTCTGCTGTAACTGCGGCGACAACAGCCACAACCAAACCCAGCGTCGCAGTACAAGCGGTCAAGCCAAAGGACTCGTACATGCTGGTTGAATTGACCAAACCTCTCAAAGCCAAAAAACTCAAAGTCGGCGATAAGGTAAAGGCGGAAGTTTCCCAGGATGTTGTATCTCATGGCAAGGTAATCATCCCGGTTGAAACGAAGTTGATCGGACATGTCACTGAAGTAAGTACGAAAGACAGTGGACATCCTGAATCTCGCCTGGGAATCGTGTTTGACCGCATTTTGTTGATGCACTATCACGATATTGATTTTCAGGCCGTGGTCCAAGCGGTAAGGGAGCCTGTGATCAGAAAATCCCGCGTCGACGAACCATCACAGATGCTTCCGCCATCCATGGTGGGCGGGGGACCGCGTACTACCACCACCGCCGCAGGTGGGCGTGGCAGTACAACGTCAAACCGCAACAACGCAGGCCCCGGCGGCACATCGAGCTCTCCAGGAACAGCTTTTCAGATCCCTGTGACGATCAAAGAGTCACCTTCGACCAACACCAATACCCCCGGCGCCCTGCTGAAAGTAGTTTCAAACGGTAAGCCTATGAGTGTTGGCATGCCGCAGGGTGTGAGTGGATTAAAAGGGCTCAGCCTGAGTTCCGGGCCGAGCCCCAACACGCCCGGCCCCGTGATCGTCTCGAATACTGACAATGTCAAACTCGATTCTGGCACACAGATTCTTCTGCACGTACTAAAAGTGGAAGTGCCGGGAGCCGTGAAGCCGAAGGCGGCAAAATAGGCCGCCTGCCTACTCTCTCTGCTCGCTATCGACGCGCGGCGGCCAGATGCGGACGCCCGCGTTTCTATAATCCCACTCTGAATTCACCTCGTGGCAATGGTCGTTGACACGGCACCGCCGCCGTTTACTGCCTTTAATCGATTGCCCTTCAGTAACTTGTTGAAGCAAAATCATCATGTCAATCTGATTGCATTCATTTCAGGGAAAAGACTGCTCTAACCGATGCGTACGGCCATACGAACAATTCCGGTTCTGGTTTTGCTTTGGATTTCTGCGGCGCTGGCCGCGGAGCAACCATGGCAGCCAGTTGGTCCTGATGGCGGCAACGTTCGCAGCCTGGCCATCGATCCTAAAGATCCCGACCGCATTTTCCTCGGCACCAGCGCCGGCAATCTTTATCTTTCCATTGATAAGGGAGCAAGCTGGTCGCGCTTTGCCCGGCCCGGCAATTCCGCAGAGATGGTGTTGGACCACATCGTTATTGATCCCTCCGATTCGCGGAATATTTTCGCGGCCGCGTGGAATGCGCAACTACCCAACAGTGATGGCGATCTTTTCCGCAGCAATGACGCGGGAAAGACATGGGAAATTGTCGCTGATTTGCATGGCAAATCGCTTCGCGCGCTAAGCATCGCGGCCTCGAATCCAAAGATTCTGGTGGCTGGAGCCCTCGATGGAATCTACCGGAGCCTTAATGGAGGCCGTGATTTCGGAAGGATCTCGCCGCCCAACCATGCTGAAATAAAGAACGTCGAGTCAATTGCCATTGATCCGGTGAATCCCGACGTGATTTATGCCGGCACCTGGCATTTGCCATGGAAGACCGAAGACGGTGGCAAGACCTGGCACAGCATCAAGAAGGGCGTGATCGACGACTCTGACGTTTTTTCCATTGTGATTGATCCTTCGCAGCCTGCGAATCTGTTTATCAGCGCCTGCTCCGGCATTTATCGCAGCGACTCAGCAGGAGAACTATTCCGCAAGATCCAGGGCATTCCTTATTCGGCGCGGCGCACGCGCATGCTGCGAATGGACCCCGCCGACCACAACACCGTTTATGCCGGAACGACCGAGGGCTTGTGGAAGACTATTGACGCAGGCGCGACCTGGAAACACATGACAAGTTCCAACATCATCATTAATGATGTGCTGATTGATTCCCGGCAGCCGGCGCGTGTGCTGCTGGCAACTGACCGCGGTGGAGTGCTCGCCAGCGACGATGGCGGCGTGACATTCACAGCCTCGAACCGCGGATTTACCCATCGGCAGGCAGCGGCTTTGCTGGTGGACCGCAATAACCGCGCTGTCCTTTACGCGGGAGTTCTCAACGATAAGGAGTTTGGCGGCGTTTTTGTCTCACGCGATGCGGGACAGACCTGGAAACAGACCAGCGATGGCCTGGATGGCCGCGACGTCTTCGTGCTTCGACAGGCGGCAGACAACTCATTGGTGGCCGCCACCGATCATGGCATCTCCGTGCTTAAGCCGAACGCTTCCCGCTGGGCCTCGAGTGACCTACTCTTCAGTAAATCGCAAGCCACAACACCCAGAAAAAATTCCGGACATGGAACTGTTGCGAGCGAACTCGCACCGCGAATTAGCGTTCTGGAGTTGGGCGCCGATAAGTGGTTTGCCGTCACATCGGCTGCGTTATTTGTCAGCACCAATTCCGGCGGGACCTGGCAGCCGGAATCCCTGCCTGGTATCGGTATCCCTGTGAGCATCAGCGTTGCCGGCAAAGTGGTGGCGATCGCTGGCCGAAGGGCCGTCGCCGTCTCTGTGAGCGGAGGTGAAAGCTGGCTACCGACCAAGACGCTTGACGCCGACTTTTCCATCAACTCCGTTTCTGTTGACAACAGCGGCGACGTCTGGCTCGCGGCGCGAACCGGGTTGTACCGCAGCACCGATGCAGGCGATTCATGGAAGAAAGTTTCCGCGCTGCGGCTGGCCAATATTCAAACTGTCCAATTTGACGAAGAGAATCATCGTGTACTGGTGGCGAGTGGAAGCTCCACCAACATCTTCGAATCCGTAGATAATGGCCGAACCTGGAATGCCATCAGCGCCGGATGGCGTCTCCGAAATCTGCTGGTTGCGCACGGCCGGCTGCTGGGAACCACGGCTTTTGACGGTGTTGTGCTCCAGCCGGAAGCGACAGCCGCGGCAGAAAGCGTGGCCGGGAGCGGCACTCGTTAACTGTCAGGCATCAAGAAACAGCTACTCTGCCAGCGGTAAAAACTACACAGTTTTAAAATATTCACTCCATAAACCTAAGAAAATAAACCCAGATTTTTGGCAATAGCCGTGCATTTACCGTAGTGGCGGTGCCCCCCACACTGCCGGGGTACGAGCATGAATAGAAACGTTTTGTTACTGATTCTGCTGGTCCTGGCGGGACTGGCAGCGGGTTGCGGTGTGGGCGCGCAACCTCCCACCATCGCGACAGACACGCCAGCCACGACACAGCAGCAGCTACCTTTTGTTGAAGGCAAGGCGCTGGTGGTTCCGGCGAATACTGCCATCTACGTGCGGCTGCAGCAGTCTATTTCCAGCGCCACGGCGCAATCCGGGCAGAATTTTTCCGCGGAGCTGGATGAACCTCTGTTCGTCGATGGACAAACCCTGGCGCCCTCAGGGGCGGCAGTTACCGGCAGGGTAGTTGCAGTCCGCGAATCCGGGCACATGCACAATGCCGGGTACCTGCGGATCACGCTTTCAACCATCACGCTCAATGGCAAAACCGTGCCGCTGCAGACCAACAGCGTTTTCGTGAGCGGCGGTAGTTATAAGAAACGTAACCTGGCATTCATCGGTGGCGGGGCCGGCGGTGGAGCGCTGCTCGGGGCGTTGGTGGGCGGCGGAAAAGGCGCAGCCATCGGGTCCACGGTCGGCGCGGCCGGAGGGGCAACGGCTGCTTACGCTACGGGGAAGAAGGAAGTTGGTTTCGTGGCGGAGCGGCGCCTTGGTTTCCGCCTGACGCAGCCGCTGAACGCAAGCTAACTTTTGTTCTGAGTGGTTAAGGTTTGAAGGAGCCGGCTTTGGCTCCTTTTGTTTGCGATCAGGAAGCCGTGCTTTATCCCGCTTAATCTGGCTACAGCTCCACGCCCAATTGCCAGAATAAGAAGCTCCAAACATCCGCGGCATCGTCCACCAGTTTTGCAATCGGCTTGCCCACCCCGTGTCCAGCTTTCGAATCCACGCGCAACAGGATGGGCCGGTCCGGGCCGTTCGCCGCTACTGCTTGAAGCAACGCCGCCATCTTCACCGCGTGCATAGGATCGACGCGCGTATCGCTTTCCGCCGTCATGAATAAAACTGCCGGATATTGCACGCCAGCCTTCACACGATGGTACGGCGAGTAGGCACGGAGATATTCAAACTGCCTGGGATCGTCCGATGATCCGTATTCGGGAATCCAGAGCTTGGCGATCTGAAAGTTCTGGTAGCGCAGCATGTCGAGCAGCGGCGCCTGGCAGACCACAGCACGAAACAAGTCTGGCCGCTGCGTGAGCGCCGCGCCCATTAACAATCCGCCGTTGCTGCCTCCCTGAATGGCCAGGTGCTCGGCATCAGTATATTTTTCTGCGATCAGATGTTCCGCCGCGGCGATAAAATCGTCAAACACGTTCTGCTTCTTCTCCAGCATGCCGTTGCGATGCCAGTCTTCACCAAACTCATTTCCGCCGCGCAGCTGCACGTCAACATAAACGCCTCCTTGCTCCAGCAGCAGTAACATCACGTTGCGATTAAAAAATGGTGTGCACCCGACATTGAAGCCGCCGTATCCGGAGAGCAATGTGGGAGCGCGGCCATTTTTTACCAGGCCCTTCTTGGTCACTACGAACATCGGTACGTGGGTCCCGTCTTTAGAGTTGAACCATAGTTGCTCCACTTGATAGCGCAGCGGATCGATGCCTGATTCCACCCGCGCCCACTCTGTGATCTGACCATTGAGGCTGACTTCAAAAACTGTTGGCGGGACAGCATAAGACACAAAGCCGAAAAAGCTCGAGTCGCTGTTCCATGAGCCGCCGAGGTCAAAGATGCTGCCCAGTGCAGGCATGGCGACCTCCGCAACGGGCTTGCCATCAAGATCGAACAGGCTCAGCTGCGAGCTGGCGTTCTTCATGGAATGCACAAACAGTTTCTTGCCGATAATGACCGCACGGCCTTCAATGACCGCGCCAGATTCCGAAATGATCTCTTTCCAGTTAGATCGCTCGGGCGCTGCACAACGGGCTTTGAAGACGCGGAAGTGGGGCGCTCCTTCATTGCTGGTGATGTAGAGTTCGCCATCCAGAACTTCGCCGTGGTAGAGAAAGTTTTCACCAGTGGTGATGCGCTGGAACTTGCTTTCCGGTGCGCCAAGGTCTTTCAGGTAGAGCTCTGTTTTGGTCCAGCCTTCGCTTACATCCACCAGCAGCCAGCGGCCGTCATTGGAAATGGAAGCGTTGGGCCAATGCTGCGGCGCCAGCGTCAAGTCGCCGCCGGGAAAGACCAATGGATCATGCTTGCCACCGGCATTGCCATTTAACTGATGAAAGAAGACACGCCGGTTGTACATCTCCTCTCCGGCAGGCACGTCACCGGTGCGCGGATACCGCGTGTAATAGAAGCCCGAGCTGTCTGGAAGCCATGCCACGCTGGCGGCGCGCGTGCGCTTAATTTTTTCCGGCAACAGCGTGCCACGATCGACGTCGATCACTTGAAGCGTGCTGAGCTCCGATCCGTTGGGCGAAGTTCCGAAGACAACGTACTTGCCGTCTTCTGAGGGATACCACCAGTCGAGAGCGATGGTGCCATCCGGCGCAAGATCATTTACATCGATGAGCGCACGCTCTTCACCTTGAAACTCTTTCCTCTGATGCCTTTTACTCTGGAGGCCCTCGCGCACATAAACGACGGCCTGATTCTGGCGGCCATCCCGTCGCTCATAAAAATAGTTGTTACCTCTGATTCGCGGTGACGCCACCTGCCCGATGGTGAGCAATTGCTCGATCCTTTGCTGCAGACCGTCGCGCCCTGAAATTCCTTCCAATACGCTATGTGTATAGGCATTCTGTTCTGCGACAAACTGCCGGGTTTCCGCGGCCGTAGCATCTTCCAGCCAGCGGTATGGGTCGGCGATGCGCTGGCCGTGGTAATCATCAATTACGGTGGCGACCCTTGCCTCGGGTGGCGCTGGCAGCTTCAAAACTGGAGTCTTAAATTCTTTGCTCATGGAATGGAGGCGTCATCGCGGCAGGCTCCAATGCGAAATGTTTTCGCATTGGGCGCCCTCGGGTGTAACGCAATTTCATATTAACCATTTCAGCAATTTGCTGCTGATGAGCCCGGGCATTTGTGTTTTTTTCGGCGCTCCAGCAAGAGTGGCGGTCAGGCCGTTATGTATCTACTCAGCGGCGCTCCAGCGCTGCAATTCGCATTGCTAAATGCGTCAATTGCATGCTATTTTGAAGAAGACAATTTCAATCAGCTGCCTGCCCAAGGGCGGCTTGTTTGCCCACTCCTCAGTAGCTCAATGGCAGAGCATCCGGCTGTTAACCGGAGGGTTGTAGGTTCGAGTCCTACCTGAGGAGCCAATCTTTT
>DASYKK010000179.1:0-3391 GCA_035995565.1 Candidatus Angelobacter sp. | reverse complement strand
TTTGTCTACTCGCCCAGCATCAACCGCTGCACCGTGTGCGCTCGGCCTGTGGCGCCATCGCACCCGATGAGTACCGCACAGAAACGCGGATCACCTTTGGCAGCTTCAAAACGTCCCGGCAGCCCGGTCAGGAAACGTTGCAGCACTTGCTCTTTCTGCACGCCAATCACGCTGTCATACGGCCCGGTCATGCCGACGTCGGTCTGAAATGCTGTGCCTCCCGGCAAAACTCGCGTGTCCGCTGTGGGAACATGAGTGTGCGTGCCCAGAACGGCCGTTACACGCCCGTCAAGGTACCAGCCTAGCGCGATTTTTTCTGACGTGGCTTCGGCGTGAAAGTCCACGATCACAACCTTGCTGGCAATTTTTGCCAGCAGAGCATCGGCTTTGCGGAAAGGATCGTCAGTATCATGCATGAAGACGCGGCCTTGCAGATTGATGACCGCATAGCTCTGACCCTGCCGCGTGGAACCCTCATAGACGCCCACGCCAGGCACGCCCTCTGCATAGTTTGCTGGACGCAACACTTTCCGCGCCCGACCGCTGGGATCGCCATTGGCAGAGTTGAAGTAGTCAACAATCTCACGTTTGTCCCAGACGTGGTTGCCAGTGGTGAGCACGTGGCATCCCAGGTCAAAAAGCTCGTCGGCGATGGCCGGTGTAAGTCCAAAGCCGCCGGCGGAATTCTCGGCATTGGCAATCACCAGATCAACCTTGTTGGTTTCCACCACATGACCCAGATGGTCGCGCACGATCTTGCGCCCCGGACTCCCGAATATGTCGCCAATGAAAAGTATCTGCATGAGTTCGAATCTTTGATACTAACATTGCCGGCAGTGGAGCCGTCAGTCGCACCGCGACCGGCGACGCAGCTATTGCGCCAGATGCACCGAGGTGAGAAAGTCGTAATTTCCCGCAGGATTCACGTGCAAATTACGCACGCGGACGGAGTGAACCACAACATTGTCGAAGTACCAGAGATCGATGTAAGGCAGGTCACGCGCTAATATCTGTTGCACCTGGGCATAAATCTGTTTGCGCTTTTCCTGATCCACGGTGCTGCGCCCTGCATCAATGAGCCGGTCCACTTCAGGATTCACATAGTAACTGCGGTTGGCGTGCTTGGGCGGAAAGCTGGATGAGTGAAAAGCGTAGTAAAAAATGTCGGGATCTTCATTGCCGCCGACCCAGCGCAATGAATAAAGCTGGAACGCGCCTTTGCTCACGTCGGCATAAAACGTGGCAAACTCAAAGCTGCGGATGTCCAGAGCGATGCCGGCCTGGCGGAGTTGTTGTTGCAGCACTGCGGCCAGCAGGCGCGTGGTTTCTTCCGTCGATGTCTTCATCGTCAGGTGAAAACGCACGCCATCTGCCCCGCGCGCGTAGCCTGCAGCATCCAGCACCGCATTCGCCTTTGCTGGATCATAGGAATAATGCGCGACATTACCGTTATAGGCCCAATGCTGCGGCGGAAGTACGCTATCGGCCAGCCGACCCTGGTCGCCAAACAAATAGTGCAGCATGGCGCCGCGATCGATGGCGTAAGCCAGCGCCTGGCGCACCCGGACATCTTTCAAGATGGGATCGCGCAAATTGAAAGCGAGATATGCCAGCACCGTGCCGGGCTGCTGCTCAATCTCCAGACTACGATAGCGCCGAAGCGTGCCTACCATGTCCGCACTGAGCGAGCCGCCCGGAGAAATGTCCGCGCTGCCTTTGCGCAATTCCAGGGCGCGCGTCGTGGCGTCCGGCACAATGGTCAAACGGACGCGCTCAACCTGAGCACGCTGGCCCCAGTAACTCTCGTTGCGCCGGAGTACAACCTCGGTGTCGGGATCCTGTGAGACAAAAGTGAATGGACCTGAGCCAATGGGATGGCGGTTAAAAGGTTTGCCGCTGCCGTAAGGCACAATGCCAAAAGCGCCGTCGGACACGTTATAGAGCAACGTGCCGTCAGGTTCGGAAAGATGGATGATGACTGTCGCCTCGTCCGGGGCATCAACGCGGTTCACCAGTTTGTAAGTTGTTGTCTTTAGGGTGGTCAGTGATCCGTCGCGAACGCTATCCAGAGTCCACTTCACGTCGCGCGAGGTCAGCGGCCGTCCATCGTGAAAATGAATCCCAGGGTGCAAGTGAAAGATATAAGTCTTTGGATCAGGGATCTCCCACCTTTCCGCCACCCAGGGAACCATGTTGAAGTGCTCGTCGCGGTGGACCAGAGGATCGAAGATCAGTTCATCGATGCGTTCTGACTGAGCATCTGTGCCCACGCGCGGATCAAGGTTGGTGGGGCTGCTCTCAATGATCATTACAACGGTGTTCGCGTCGGGACGACGGGCGCAGGAGAGGATGCTAGCGCACAGTAACAAACAAAAAACTTTTAACCACAAAGGACACGAAGGAACACAAAGGTGTCTGTTTTCACTTTGGAAACCCCATCGTGAACCTTCGTGTCCTTTGTGGTTAAGCATAGGAAATTTTTCCCAGCACAGCAGGTCGTTTTGCTCCGGTGGCCGACGGCACATTGCCGGGCAACCCGTTAAATGTCTGATACGCCAGCAACGCAAAAGCCACAGCTTCCTTGGCCTGGCTGGGAATGCCGAAATCATCGGAATGCCTGAGCCACATACCCAGGTTCTCAGCTTCTTTCTTGAGCATGCCCATCAGCGCGGCATTTTTTGTGCCGCCACCGGAGACTACCCATTCGCGATAGTTACCCCGGTTCAATACAAAGCGCTTCAACGCGTGGGCCATAGATGCCGCAGTCAGCGCTGTTGCCGTGGCGATCACGTCTGCCTTGGCGGCCCGGCCACAGCGGCGCAGGAATGCCTGAGCATATCCGCTGCCGAATTCTTCGCGGCCTGCGGTCTTTGGCGGCTTGAGCTTGAAATACGCCGCGTCCAGCGACTTCTCCAGTACGGGTTGAAGCACTGTTCCGCTGCTCGCAACTCCGCCGTCGCGATCATAATTTTTCTTGAACAGCATTTGCATAAGGCGGTCAATCACCATGTTTCCCGGACCAGTGTCAAAAGCCAAAATGTCGGAAGGCATTCCGTCGGCGGGAATAGCAGTGAGATTGGCAATCCCGCCAATGTTCTGAACGATGCGTCCTTTGTTTTTCGAGCGGAAGATCGCATAGTCGAGAAATGGCACGAGCGGCGCGCCTTTGCCACCGGCGGCCATATCTGCTGGCCGAAAATCGGAGACCACCGGCACTCCCAGCCGTGCGGCCACCACAGAGCCTTCGCCCGTTTGCCACGTGCAGGCAATTTGTTTTCCCAGATAAAGGGCGGCCGTGCCTTGATGATAGAGCGTCTGGCCGTGGCATCCCACAAGGTCCAACTTGGCGGGGCTGGCCTTTTTCTGTGCTTTGCTCACCGCTTCCGCGTAG
>DASYKK010000178.1:0-7850 GCA_035995565.1 Candidatus Angelobacter sp. | reverse complement strand
CCAACTCGAACTCAGAGAAAATGGCGCGAAAATTATCTAGGGCGATCCCATTTCAACAGCATCTGTGCTTCCGGGGGATGGCGTTCCTATTTTGGGCCCTCCCATGAGTGAATACATATTGGCGCTCGGCATTGGCTTCGTTGCCGGACTTCGTACATTCACTGCGCCTGCTGCTGTAAGTTGGGGAGCGCGGCTCGGGACACTCACGCTCAATGGCAGTCCTTTCAGCTTTATGGCTTCAAAGGCCGCCGTTGTCATCTTTTCATTGCTCGCGCTGGGCGAATACGTAGGCGATCTGTTGCCAAAGACGCCCAAACGCACTGCTCCCGGACCTCTGATTGCCCGCATCATCTCCGGAGGCCTTTGCGGGGCTTGCATGTCTGTCTCAGCCGGCCATGCCTGGGTGTCAGGGGCCCTGTTCGGCGGGATCGCTGGCTTGATCGGGGCATTTGCCGGTTACCATGCCCGCAAGGAACTGGTGGAAAAACTTAAGACAAAAGATGCGATGATTGCAATTCTTGAAGACCTCATCGCCATCGGTCTTGGATATCTGCTCGCAATCTCTTAGTTCTTAGCTTTTAGGAACGGCAGCGAGCCTTGCAGCAATCTGTTTGAATGCTTCTTCATCCCTGATCCGGTCAAATGCGTTGTCGTCCAGAGCTTTCGTATTCGCCATTCCCTTCTCCAGAGCTTTCTTCAGTTCCTGGATGGCCTGCTTTTTCTCACCCAATTGAGCCTCCGCGGTGGCTACCAGATAGCTGGCCCAGGCGCTTTCCGGCTGGATAGCCTCACCGGCCTGAAACATGTCACGGGCGGGAATATAGTTTTTCCTGAGCATCAGTTGCTCGCCATTTTCAATGGCGAAGGCAAAAGCAGACGCCAGGCCCCGCGCAACAGCCTGCTTGAACGCCGGATTGGACAGCTTGCGCTGCTCGTCGTTCGCCTCGTTTACCGCAGCATGCAGCGCGACCATAAATTGCCCGCGAACATCCTGCCCTTGGGAGAGGCCGGCAACCGTGTCACCGACTTTGTGAGCGGTTTCATCCTGCAATTTCAGCGCTTCCTTTTCCGCCTTCTTTGCTTTGCGCGTTTCTTCTGAAGCCGCCAGACTCTTGGCCAGCGATTCCTGCTCTTTCACGTCGTGAACCGTGCTGAAGTCCTGGGCGATCTCACGGTAAGCGCGCGTTGCGGCCAGAACGTCGCCGGCTTTCTGCTCTGCCTGCGCCTCAGCCAGCCGGCTTTCAAACTGTGCGCCGACGAATTCCTTGTCGATCGGCACAACGCCTTTGATCATGGCGCGCAACTGGAGCCACGCCAGCGCGCGGTCGGCAAAGTCTTTAGGCATCCATCCGTGCGGGCCGTCGAAGATCACAAACCGGCTCGCCACGTTTCGCGCTTCCAACGTTTCTTTGAACCGCAACTGCTCGGTATAGTTGAAATCAGTTGTGCCGGCCGCAAGAAACCAATCGCTGGCCTCGGGCGCGGGCGGCGCGGCGCCGTTGGGCAGGCCCGCTGAATTGGCAATCACTCCTGCTATACAGCTCTTGCACGCCAGAGCCACCGACGAAGCTACGCGAGCGCCGCCAGAGAGTCCAGCGGTATAAATACGGCGCGGATCAATGGTGTAATGCTCCTTCATCTCCGCCCAAAGCAGGCGGATGGCGGCTGATGGGTCCTCAAAATTGCGTGTATTGTTGCTGCCGACCAGGATGACCCCGTACTTTTCCGCCGCATCATGAAACAGCTTGACCGAGACTTCTCCGCGCGCGAAAGGATCAAAGATCAGCAAAAGAGGCCAGCGCTTCGCGGAAGAATACGCCGATGGAAGATACAGTGCATAGCTGTTTGTGGGTTGGGCAGCGACCGGCACGGAACTGTGTACGGTGCCGGCAGCCGGTGTCTGCGGATAGGCAAGACCAGCGCCCGCAACCATGAGAATCAGAAATAAGAAATGCCGCATGCGCCTATTCTACTGAGAGGACTGCGGATTGCCATCACGCTTTACCCGAAGGACAGGGGCGGTCGAGTGAAACGACTGACTGCATCCAACGATATAATTTGCTGTAATCGAGGCCCGGCAGGCGATTTCAAAGGAGACTCTGCATGTTCAAGCGGCGCCACATCCATGCGGTTTTGATTCTGCTTCTGGCGTGTCTAGGAACGGCCCAGGCACAGCAGGCCGCGCCAGCGCAGCCCAAACCACGCCGCTTTCTGATGTGGAAGGCCACCTCTCCCACCACGACGGTCTATCTGGTGGGATCCATCCACCTGGGCGACAGCAGCATGTATCCGCTGCCTAAAGAAGTGGAATCTGCCTTTGCCGCGGCCAAGGTGTTGGCGGTGGAGATCAATATCAAGAATGCGGACCAGGCCAGGATGACTGGACTGGTGCAGAAAGAGGGTCTTTATACAGGCGGCGATTCGCTAAACAAACACATTTCCAAAGAAACGCAGGCTGCGTTGGACGATTACTGCACCAGACACAATGTTCCTCGCGCTGGAATGGAACAGCTCAAGCCATGGCTCGTGGCTGTTTCCCTCGCCGCAATGGCCTGGCAGCAGGCGGGTGAAGATCCGTCGCTGGGAATCGATTTGCATTTCCTGAATGAGATCAAGCCGCCGCAACGGATCGATGAGTTGGAAACCATGGAATCCCAGCTCGCGATCTTTGCTGAAGCGCCAGAAGAGGACCAGCAAAGCATGCTGGCGTCGATACTAAAAAAGGGAGACAAGATCAAAGACATGATCAAACGCACCCAGGCCGCGTATATGGCCGGTGATCCCGATGCGCTGCAAAAAGTGATGGACGAACAGGACGACGTAGGATCAAAAAGCCTGGAGAAAAAACTTCTGGATGATCGCAACATGATCATGACCGGCAAAATGGAAGAGTACCTGAAAGGCAAAGATCCAATTTTTGTCGTGGTGGGCGCGGCGCATATCGTGGGCGATAAGGGCATTGCACAACTGCTGCGCGACAAAGGATACAAGGTTGATCAGGTAGTGCTGGAAGCGAAGTAAACGTTGTTCCGCTCTTACTTGCGTCCTTGCTTTTCCAGCGCAATTCCAGACGGCGCGGCTTCTTTGCCGTTAGGTTCGTACTCGACGATATATCCCGCCACGGCGCTGGCTGCTACCGTGTATGGACTGGCCAGATACATCAGTCCGGGACCGCTGCGTCCCGGGAAATTGCGGTTCTGAGCGCTGATCACTACCTGGTCAGGACGCGTAGATACTCCCGGCCCGGCATTGATGCACGCACCGCAGCTCGGCTCGATCACGATTGCGCCAACTTTCTTGAAAACGTCGACGTAGCCTTTCCGCACGCAATATTCCCGTGTCTCCTGTGAGCCGAATTGGAGATAGAGCTTGCAGGATTCGGCCACGCGCCTGCCCTGATGCAGCGCGTGGGAAAGCACTTCAGCGTACATGTCCATGTCGGCGTTCTTGCCTGCCGTGCAGGTTCCGCCGTAAGCGATCTCCACCGGAACGGGCGTATTCAGGTCGCGAATGAACTTGCCATTGCCGGGATCGCCTGGTGTGGCGACCATGGGAGTAATGTCGTCGGCATTCAGTTCAATCACATGCGCGTATTGCGCGTCCGGATCACTGAAAAGTCCCTCGCAGTACTTCTCCGCTTCCGCGCGGGACATGCCGCGACGCTCCATCAGAAACTCAACCGTCTTCTCGTCCGGCGCAACAATGCCGGTAAACCCGCCGATCTCCGCCGCCATATTGGTCATGGTGGCGCGTTCGTCCACGCTCAGCGCTTCAATGGCTTCGCCCGAGTATTCCATTACTTTGGCCAGGGCCTTGCCGCTGCGGATGTACTCCATGCTAAGCAGAAGCAGAATGTAATCCTTGGCCGTAACGTTCGGCTTGCGCTTGCCGCGAACAATCACTTTCACTGACTCGGGCACTTTTACCCGGACATCTTTCGTGATCCACGCATTAAAAACGTCCGTGGTTCCGATGCCAAACGCAATACAGCCAACAGCGCCAACATGCGGCGTATGCGAGTCAGATCCTACATTCATCTGCCCTGGCAGTGCATACATTTCCGCCACAATGGAATGGCATATCCCTTCTGAACCCTTGCGATCTTTTAACTCTCCATGCAGCTTGATTCCCTGCTTGCCCGCAAAATCCTCCTGCTTGTACTTGAGCTGGCCGGCAAGGTCGAGCAGTCCCATCTTCTTTTTCTCTTCTGAGATCACTTCATCAAGAAAAGTCAGGTGGTCGCGGAAAAACAAGATGGTCGCCGGATCATTCACCTTGGCGTCCTTGCCCACAAAATACTCAAAGAAGATCGCCGACATCGGCGTCACATATTCGTGGCTGAAGCGCAGATCAGTTCGGGCAAATCCGGAATCCGCCGGCTTCACGTAAGCCACGCCCTGTTCATTCTCGGCATTCAACATGTGGCGGGCAAAAATTTTCTCCGCAATTGTCATTGGCCGTTTGGATGTAGTAATCGGCGGCAGAAAAACTTTCTTCTGCATGCGTGCCACGTTGAACGGAAACAGGCCGCCATACTCGATGATTTGCCGTGTAATGTCGTCTTCACCCTCGGTGAATTTGTTCAGCGGGATTACTTCCCCACCGCGAACCTTATCGATCAGGTCGAAATCCGTGGACGTGAGCACGCCCAGGTTCTGGCAGTTCTGCTTGTAGATACGCTCAATATTTTCCGCGATCACCAGCTTGATGCCGGCGCACAACTCAGCATACGGAGACTGTTCGCGGCTCGATCCCTTACCCCGGCGCTTCCCACTCACGGCGGCCACAAAGCCGCCCTTCTTTACGTCACCACGCTTGATTGGGACTTCATTGCCGCATTTCAGCCCGGTATAAGGCCACTCGCCCAACTTCTCATCGAAAAAAAAGCAGATATGTGCAGGCGTGATCTCATCTGTGGAGATGTCGTCGCGCAACTTGGGATTGTTCTGCGGATTCTTTGTGTCCCAGGACAGGTCTTCCCCGGCCAGCTGCCGCCGGATCAGCTCTGGATCTTCCGTCAGGAAAAGGATACGTCCCTCAAATTTGCAGGTATCAGGGCGCTTCTGGATGCTGCGAGTAAGTAAAGAAGGTTCCACACCAAAATTCTAACAATTTCACGGATACTTTGCAGGACGCCTCCAAATACAATAGCCGAGAAAGTTGAGGACCTCCAATTGGCCAACTGTCGCCAGTGTGGCACGGAATTACCATCGTTTTCTTTCGGCGAGAGTTCGCCATTGTGCAAGACGTGCCGCTCACAGCTGCCGGTTGAGGCCCGTGAGCGTTCAAGCGCTTCCTCCCTTGCCTTGCCGGCGGAGGTGACCGCAGCCTCAAGATCCTCTCCCGCGACGTACGTCTTGCTCGCCGTCAACATCGTCGTATTTATCGTGATGGTGGCCTCAGGAGTTTCGTTTATCGATCCCAAGGCCGGAGAGGTCTTGCGCTGGGGCGCAAATTACGGCCCTAAAACTCTTAGCGGGCAGTATTGGCGGCTGATCACATCAATGTTTTTGCATTTTGGAATTATTCATCTAGCTGGAAACATGTGGTGTTTGTGGAATCTGGGACAGCTCGCGGAAAAGCTGGTCGGCTCAGTCACTCTACTGGGTCTTTATCTGCTGACGGGAATAGCGGCGTCTTTGTCGAGTCTGAGTTGGGACCCGATGCGGGTGAGCGCAGGCGCTTCAGGAGCAATTTTCGGCATCGCCGGTGCTCTGATCGCAGTGCTTCAGTTTGGCAATCTTGGCCTTCCCGTCGAGGCCGTCCGGAAACTGCGGGGATATGTTCTCAGGTTTGCCCTCCTCAATCTTCTCTTTGGGCTTCAGGGCCACATCGACAATATGGCCCATGCTGGTGGCCTCGTCAGCGGATTGCTCATGGGTTTCTTTATTGCGCGGACTTTCAACGCTTCTCCTGAAGCAAGTGCTGCCAAGCGCAGGAGGATTATGGCTGTTAGCGCCGCCATCATAATAGGACTTACTGTCGCCGTCTCCCGGGCTAAACAATTTGCGGTCGATTTAGGCGAGGGGGTCGCGGCACTGCAGCAAGACAATCCGACGTCCGCCATCCCTCATCTGCAGAAGTATTTAGCCACCCGCCCTGCTGATGCTTACGGACATGCCTTGTTGGGCTCGGCACTTCAGCAGGCAAACCGTCTGGACGAAGCGGAACAGGAATTTGAACGGGCATTGGCGATCGCGCCGGACTACCCGTCCGTGGAAGTGAATCTAGCAAAACTTTATGCCTACCAGAAAAATACCGCCAAAGCCCTGGTTTTGTTCAAAAAGGGAATTTCCCATCGTGAGCCAGATGGTGACACTGACTACTACTATGCGCTCGCTCTCAAGGATGCTGGCGATTTGGGAGAAGCCGAGAGTGTAGTCCGTCGCGCCATTCAACTGCGGCCCAAGAACCTCGATGCCCACGAACTGTTGGCAGAAATACTGCAAATGGAAGGCAAGAAAAATGAAGCCGCTGCGGAAGAGAAAGAAATGGAGAAATGATTCTGCGTGCATTCTTCCAGACAGTTTCGGCCGATAATACCTCACCGCCAAATACCAGATTTTGACTTCCTTGTTATGCTGTTATCAGGATGCCTAGCTGCCTGAAATGCGGTACACCACTCCCTGTAAATGAAGACGGGGGCGCGCCAGTTTTGTGCGATCGTTGTGCCGGTGCGGCCACCGGTCGTGCCCGCCGCGCCATGGCCATGGGTAACGCTTACAAGTTCCCGGCTACCACTACTCTCGTGACGATCAACTCTCTGGTTTTCATCGGAATGGTGCTGACGGGCGGTTCACTGCAATCGTTTAGTGGTGAGCTTCTGATCCACTGGGGCGGCAACTATGGTCCTCTTACCATCAGCGGCGAGTACTGGCGATTGCTGACCGCGGGTTTCGTTCACGCCAACTTTTTCCATTTCGCCTTCAATATGTGGGGTTTGTGGAATCTGGGAAGGCTCGCTGAACGGCTCTTTGGGAAGTGGCAAACATTCCTTATCTATCTGCTGACCGGCATGGGCGGGGCGCTGTTGAGCATTGCGTACAACCACCACCGGCTTTCGGTTGGGGCTTCAGGAGCAATTTTCGGGATAGCGGGAGCCATCCTGGTGGGTATTAAGTTTGGCGAAGTACCCATCTCCGCGGCGGAAAAGAAAGCCACGGTGAGCAGCTTGATTCTTGTTGTCATATTGAATTTTAGTATGGGCCTGGGTGGCAGCATTGATAATATGTGTCACCTCGGAGGATTTGTTACCGGCTTGCTCGTGGGACTTCCGCTAGGTGCATTCATGCGGAACAAACTCCTGCAGGTGGCTACGCTTGTCGTCACCGCCGCAGTGCTGGTTGCGGGTGCCCTGGAGTTGGTAGAGAAGAATGGCGCCGAGGCCGACAAAGGTGCTGCCATTCTCGCGTGGCAACAAAAGGACTACGCCAGAGCGGTTCACTTGCTGGAAAAGTACACTGTAGCCCGCCCCGAAGACGACGACGGTCTGGTAATGCTGGGCGAAGCGTATTTGAACAATAACGAACCCGATAAGGCAATTAGTGCACTGGAACAGGCTCTTCGCGTGAACCCTAACTCTGAAGCTGCGAAACAGGATCTTGAAGAACTGCAAAGCCGGCAGCCGCCGGCAAAAAACAAATAGCGCCGAAAAAGCGATTCGGGCTCCGAAAGGCCCGAATCTCACAGCTGAATGTTTCCAACGGAGTTACTGGGGACCTGGTGATGCCGGTCCGGAAGGCGCTCCTCCGCTGCTGTTGAAGTTGTTGAGATAGGACTGAACGGTTCCGTTGGAGGTCGCTACGATGCCGACGACCGCGTTCCCAAACAGTGACACGTTTGCGA
Source organism: Candidatus Angelobacter sp. (assembly GCA_035995565.1). Taxonomy (GTDB): domain Bacteria; phylum Acidobacteriota; class Terriglobia; order Terriglobales; family Acidobacteriaceae; genus Angelobacter. The sequence goes on along the minus strand of DASYKK010000178.1, from coordinate 5 downwards.
TGCGA
>DASYKK010000177.1:0-4124 GCA_035995565.1 Candidatus Angelobacter sp. | reverse complement strand
CCGGAAAGCCCATACCCTCACCTGCCCGCACTGCCGCCAGCCCGGCGAGTACGATCTGGCATGGCTGGTGCGTACCAAGAAGAAGCAGCTCTCCGGCCGCGCCGACGAACGCGATCGCGCCAAGTTTGCCAAGGCCCAGTCTTACATGGTCCGCCGCGATGACATGGTCATGTGCAAAAACATGCGTTGCCGCAAGCGCTTCGAAGTGGCCGGCGTGCAATCCGTGGCCTTCCTCTAGAGCTCATGCCATTTCGCCTCACCGCAGGCTGTTAATTTCGCCTCTACCGCGCTGCCTCCACCAATCTGACCTCATACAAACCGCGGACGCTGTTGCATAGGAATATAGCGTCTGCCTGAAGCAGATCTTCGCGTCGCAGTACTTCCTCCCTGGCATCAGGGTGTTCCTTCAAAAAATCTGCGCGGTATGTTCCCGGCAGCAATCCGCAGGTCAAGGCAGGAGTAAGGTAAACGCCGTTCTTTACGAGCACCACATTGTGAATGGCACCCTCGGTAAGCTCATCACGCTCGTTGAAGAACAGCGCGTCGTCGCATTCAGCTGCGCGCGCGTGTGCCAGCTCCTTGTCGTAGCTTTGCCGGTGCGTTGTTTTGTGAAACAGGAAGCGGTCCTCGCTCGCTGTCCGGTGAGTGGCGATCATCACTCGACCATGGCGTTCGTCAGAGAACGCCGTGCTGTTCACTTCGATTTGGCCATTGCGGTCGAGAGAAATTCTCACTCGCCGTTTCTCACCTCGCGCAAATCGGGACGCCATTTCGCATAGCTCAGCTTCAAGCTTGCGGCAATCGAATTCAAATCCGAAATATTCGGCTGACGACCTCATGCGCCCCACGTGCCTCTCCAGCAATACGTACTCGTCGTGCCACAGCATCGTCTCGAACAATCCAAACTGGGGAGTTCGTCGCGTAAGAAAGCCACATTTCCATGCGCACTCTTCCCATTCACGGTCAGGCACAGAATCGTAGGTGATGCCGCTTCCCACGCTCATCACTCCTTCGCGGCCGCGCAGGATTACTGTGCGGATTGCCACATTTAATTGGGCGTTGCGCCCCGCAACATATCCAATGGCCCCGGTATAAACGCCTCGACTTGAATTTTCGAGTCGCGCAATGTGCTCCATCGCCCGTATTTTTGGAGCGCCCGTAACAGAGCCCGAGGGAAAAAGGGCCCGAAGTACGCCCTCGAATGTCCACTCGGGGCATAGCTCTCCTTCAATGGTTGAAACCATCTGCCAGAGCGATGGAAATCGTATTGCTTCAAACAATTTTCTGGGATGCACTGATCCCGTCTTGCAGATCCTGCCGAGGTCGCTGCGCATGAGGTCCACGATCATCACATTTTCTGCGCGCTCTTTTTCCGATTGCTGCAACTCCACGGCTTTCATGCGGTCTTGTTCCGCGGTCAATCCCCGTGGGGCCGTGCCTTTCATCGGCTGTACTACGATCCGTCCGTCTTGAATGCGAAAAAAAAGCTCTGGCGAATGCGAGAGAACCTGCTCGGTTCCGGTGTTCACGAACGCTGCATAAGGCGTGGGATGCTCAAGACAAAGTGCGGCAAACAAGTCCCACGGCCGGTCCGCAAAACAAAACTTCAGCCGGTCAGTGAAGTTAAGTTGATAGATCTCGCCATCGGCGATCAGCTCCCGAATTTCTTCTATCTTCTTACAATATGTTTCGTGGCTGATCTCAAGAAGTGGGCCTTTCACGGTGGGGGCACCAGTGATACGCAGGAAATCTTCGCCGTTCAGCATTTCGCAACGGTCGTACAAGCCGAACCACGCCAGTGTGGCGGCGTGGCCAGCCAGAAGAGGGCGCAGGCTGGGCTCCAGGGCATAGCCGGCTTCATACGCCAGAAAGCCTGCTGACTCACCCCCCATGGCCGCGTGGGCCGCGATTCTCTTTAGAGTCTCGTCCAATGATTCGGGATCAGCGGCGTGCAGTATCTCCATGGGCTTGGCATAAATGCGCCAGTGGCCTTCTTCGCGCAAGGCCACGAAACCGGCGCTCTCAGACGCCCGCGCAACGTTATTGGCTTCATTGTTCAAGAGTCTTGAGGTGTTCCGTTTAAGGATAGCGCAACCTTGCTGATAATCCGGCTTGTCGTCAGGCGCTGCACTGTTATAAGGCTCTTCTCTCATTTATACTTGCTGGTTTTATTAGCGACGTTATGCGGTGCTTACAAACCGCCCTCAACTCGCATCTAAGCTGTTGAACAGGAACACACCGAATATGAAGATTCTGGTCTGCATGAAGCAGGTCCCGCAGAAAGACGCGCCACTCAAACTCAATGAAAGCGGCACTTGGATCCGCGACGACGTGTCCTACGAAGTCAACGAGCCCGACGCTTTCGCCCTGGAAGAAGCGCTAAGGCAAAAGGAAAAGCACACCGGCGAGGTCGTGGTGATTACCGCCGGACCGGCGCGATCGCAGCAGGTGCTGCGTGAAGGGTTGGCCAAGGGCGCGGACCGCGCGATTCACCTCGAAGACAATGGCTTCGTCGGGCTGGACGCTTTCAATATGGCTAAGGCGTTTGTCGCGGCCATTAAGGATGAGAAATTCGATCTCATCTTCACCGGCCTCCAATCGGACGACTACGGGTACGCTCAGACCGGCGTGATCATGGCGGAACTGCTGGGCTGGCCGCATGCCACCATCATTATGGAAATTCAGAAGTCAGATAGCGGCATTAAAGTTAAGCGCGAGCTGGAGTCGGGTTTCTTCCAGCACGTCAGCATGACTTTGCCTGCGGTGTTGACCATCCAGTCGGGAATCAACAAGCTGCGTTACGCTACGCTGCTCGGCATCAAGCAAGCCAAGAACAAGCCCTTGCGCAAGGTGACGATGGACGAAGTAAAGTCTGCGCTGGGCGAGAACATGCAGAAGATTGAAAAGCTCTATATCCCGCAGAAAACCAAGAAGACTGAGATGCTCGAAGGCTCGCCCGGAGAGATCGCCAAGAAGCTGGTGGATAAGCTGCGCAATGACGTGCGCGTAATGTGATCCGGCAAATTTCGTTTTGAAGGAGCGCCCCATGGAACGAATGGAATATGACCCTGAAGGCGGAGATTACAAGCCTGTAACTGAACACGAGACCGGCTCAACCTTTATGGTGCTTGGCCTCATCATGCTGATCGCCGCCGGCGGTTGGATGATTTTTGTCGGCTGGGACATCCGCGCCGGCGGCGGCCTGATGCAGGGCTTCTTTGCCGCCGATGTGGTTATCGCCCTGGGTTTACTCATACTCGGATTTATCAAGAAGAAACGGCTTACAAACTAAATGGCAGAAACAATTCTTGTAATTGCTGAACAACGTGAAGGCAAACTGAACCGCGTCTCCTGGGAAACCGTGGCCGCGGCCCAGGCCATAGCCGCTGAAACCGGCGCGACCGTCGAGGCCGCGATCTTTGGTAGCAGCATCGCCGGCATCGGCCAGGAAATCGCCGCCAAGAAGCTGGCCAAGGTGACCGTGATCGACTCGCCTAAACTGGCCAGGTATGAGCCGGATGGCGTCGTCGCAGCCCTTAAAGATTTCATCAATCAGAAGAAGCCAACGCTGGTACTCATGCCGCACACCTACCAGGTGCGCGACTTCGCCCCGCAACTGGCTACGGCGCTTCAGCGCACGCTCATCAGTGACGCAATTGGCTTCCACAAAAATGGCGACAAGCTGGTCTTCACCCGCCAGATGTTCCAGGGCAAATTTGCCGCCGACGTTTCATTCGCCTGCCCTGCGCCGCATTTCGTCACTTTCCAGGCAGGCGCTTTCCGTGGCGACAAAGCGGAAGCCGGTGCTTCGCCCGCGCCGGTGGAAACCATCAACGCCAATATTGCCGACGGCATACAGCGCAACCAGCCTGAAGATCCGTTTAAAGAAGCCAAGCAGGCGGTCGATCTCACGCAGGCCGAAATTATTGTCTCCGTCGGTCGCGGCATTAAAGAGCAGAAAAACATCGAACTGGCCAAGGCCCTGGCCGACGCCCTCGGCGGCGAGATTGCCGCATCGCGTCCCATCTGTGATTCCGGCTGGCTTCCCATGGACCGCCAGATTGGCAGCTCCGGCCAAACCGTTTCACCCAAACTCTATCTCGCGGTCGGCATCAGCGGAGCCA
>DASYKK010000176.1:0-9112 GCA_035995565.1 Candidatus Angelobacter sp. | reverse complement strand
GCGGATTGTGCTTCCTCATGTGCGGGCGGCCGTAGCGGCCATCGCCTTTTGCTGCTCGAATATCTGTTGCATGTTCTCCGGAGAAAAGAATTCCGTTACCGGTACGGTGTGGGCAAGCATTCCAAAGAAACGGCTGCGCTGCTCAGGATTTTCCCTTAGAGCTTCCAGAAGCTGCTGGACCTCAGGCGGAGGCGGCTCCAGCGCTGCCAGTTGCGTGGTCAGGTCAAAGTACGGCAGCTCAGTGTCATTGCGCGTCTGTTCATAGGCGGCCAAAGCTTCTTCGAGCGGCTGACGGCCACTCAAACCAGCGTCAATGGCTTCGGCCAACCACTCAGCACTTCCGAATGCGTCCGTGATACCCGAAGCCGTGCAGGGATCTTTCTGATAGCCCGCATCACCAACCAGGGCCCAGCCTGGGCCATAAGGTTTGCGGACGTGGCTGGGAATTGCACCGCCCACATAGCGCGACTCCCGCTTGCCCGCCTGCATACGTTCCCATAGCTTCGGCGCATGGTGGGCAATCACGCTGCTGTGGTGTTTTTCCACGTTTGCGCGGACGGCAGGCAGATCGCGGGCAGCAAAGGCAACGCCGATCAGAGAAAGATTGTCATTGGTGTTGTAAGCGAAAATCACGTTCCCGGGACGCAGCCACAGATGCCAGCCAGTCATCGGCACGCCACTGAAGTAGGCATACCATGATCCTTCCAGCGCGGGACCGGTCTTGTATTCTGGCGCCCCTACGGCCTTGGCAATCACGCTGAACATGCCATCGGCGCCCACGGTAATCCGGGCGCGCTCCGTGACCATGGGGCCATTCTTTTCGTGACCCCGAACTCCTACTACACGGCCACCTTCAAAAAGCACTTCCTGGACGGAAAAACCTTCACGCAGTTCCGCCCCCGATTTCACCGCAGCATCCACGAGAATGGGATCAAGCTTGATGCGGCGCGGCGCAAACGCTTCAATAACGCCGCCTTCTGCTGGAACCGGCGAACCTGTAAGCGAGAATGCGCCGTAATCAAAATGATTGGTGACAATAGGCGGGCAATTCGACGCTTTCAGGGCATCCAGCAGGCCCCAGCGCTTCAAGCGCGCGGAGCCAGTTTGATGCACATAATGATTCGAAAACGGCATGTCACTGGGAAACGTGCCCCGATCCAGCAGCAGAACTTTGTACCCCTTGCGCGCCAGCAGAAGGGCCGTGGGTGCTCCGGCACAGCGCGCGCCAACAATGATGGCATCGTACATTCAAGATTCTCCTGGCGGGGTCCGTCTGCTTGCGCAAAACCCGGCGAGTGCTAAAAACATGCTGTAAAGGTTGTTTCTGGAATGGTCTGAGCGTTACAACTTTCGCAGAAAAAGGGTAAAATTCCTAGATTTTTTAACAGAAATCGCAAGTACCTGCTCATCAATGAGCGCGGGTGCGGACAAGGTGACGATGAAGACAAACCTGGAAATAATCCAAGGAATTTACAAAGGCGATGCTGAGCAGATCGCCAAAAACCTTCAATCCGCGCTGGCACCGAGCTTTGAATGGACTGAAGCAGCCGGCTTTCCCTATGCCGGGACCTACCACAGCATGGAAGAGGTAGGAAAAAATGTGTTTGCGTGCCTGGCCACGGAGTGGGATGGATACCGCGCCGAGGTAGACCAGTTTTACGACGCCGGCGAGGCCATTATCGTGACCGGCAGATACCTGGGAACATACAAAAAGTCCAGAGGCGTGATGGACGCGGTATTCGCTCACATCTGGAATTTCAAAGATGGAAAAATTGTGAAATACACCCAGAACGTGGATACCAGAAAAGTATGGGACGCGATTGAGGGCAAATGAGCTGGGCATTCAGGGCACGATTCAAGAAAGAGATCGTGGCCGAATTTCTGCCGCCCATGCGCCCACTCAAGAAGCAGAAAATCATCATTCTGTGTGATGGCATGCCCTCGATGCCCAGGAAACAACAGTTGATGGCGTTTCTTGCGGCGAAAGGGTATTGGGTCTTCTATCCCCGGTATCGGGGATCGTGGGAGAGTGGCGGAAAGTTCCTGCAACACTCGCCACACAAAGATATTCTTGACGTGATAGATGAGCTTCCCAAGGGAGTCCGCGAGCTTGCTTTCGGCCAGAGGTTTGTTTTGTTGCCGGATGGGATATTTGTCATCGGCGGCAGCTTTGGCGGGGCAGCCGCAATTCTTGCATCAGTCGATGAACGCGTGAAGAAAGTGATCGCGAATTGCCCTGTAGTTGACTGGGGAATTCTAGACCGATCCGCGAAGGCAGAGACATCAAATCCCAACTATGCTGCGTATATTCGCGAGGCCTTTGGCAACGGCTACCGCCTCTCGGACCGCAACTGGCGCAAGCTGTATAACGGCAAGTTTTACAACCCAGTTCATCATGTGCAAGAAATCAAGGACTCAAAGGTCATGATGTTCCATGCCAAAGACGATCCCTATGTTTCTTACAAGTCAGTTAAAGATTTCGCTGATCGCACCGGCGTAAAACTGAATTCATTTGCACGGGGCGGCCACCTCAGCACAGAAATGATTGTCCAGAAATATTGGCACCGGATAAAACACTTTTTTGAGGCCCCGGCGATTTAACCGCCCCGGCGCACAGGATGGATCGTGCGCCGGATCTGCGCATAATATCCCTGTTCTCTAATCAACCGGCAGGGATTCTTTGCCGCTCGAAAAGTTACTGGACGTTCTTGGTTTCCACCTGTTTATATCCTGCAGGTATCTGGAACAAGCCAGCGTCAACAGCGGTAGTAGAAACCGACGTGACTTCCATCGTGGTATCCATCATCGAACCTGGAGTGCCGCTGGGCAACGAGCCCGACTTATCATCCTGCTGGGAAGCGTCATCTTTCTTTTTCTTCTTGCCGAAAAGGCCGCCGATGCCATTGCTGAGCGGGTTTCCACTGGACTGCTTTTGCTCGTCGCGGGAGCTCTGTTGCGCCGCGCCCGCCTGTCCAGCCATTCCAACACTTACTAGTGACAACAATGGCATGCCGTTCAAAGTCGTGGCGCTCTTGCGGAATTCCACCATTGCAGGCGCGATCTGGGCGTTGCCACCCACCATGGCTCCGGGTACCCAATCCATTTCTTTGGCCATGCGCTGGTAGAAGCGCTTTACTTCGTCGTATCCCTTGACCGGTGCGATAAAAGAATCAGAATCGACCCACATGTTCGCGCTTTGGCCCTTCGCTTTGGGATCGTCCGACGTCATTTCCATGTCTACCCGCATCTTCATTTCTTTGGCGTTGTAGTCCAGGAGTTTCTTTGAGCCGGTGCCCGGCGTGATGGTAACCTTCGGAACAATTTTCACCTGGCTGGGCTGCTCTTTATTGCGTTTTGCCTGTTGCTCGGCAGCCTTTTTGCGGGCTTCTTCCATGCGGGCCCGCATCTCGTCAAAGGTCATGGTTGAATAGGTTTTCTTTTTTGTATCAATCTGTGTGATGCGGCGGCCATCCAGGTCAACGATTTCTATCTGGCCCATGCTATCTTCGCGCCTCATTTTATTGCCCTTGAAGCTGATGGTGGAACTGGTGCCTTGTGTGGCCTGCCGCGCGTCCTTGCTGAAGACGCCTACGAATTTCATGGCGCCGGCGGCCGCGCCTCCGGTAATTTTGGTGGTTTCTGTGTATTGGAAATCAGCAAAACACGGTGTGGAAAGAGAGAACAACAGCACACTGGCAAGCATGTAGGCAATGGCGCGTTTCATTTCGCCTCCTGGCGGTCGCCAATGATTATAGCTGTAGGCCGGGTGGAACCACAGCTTAAGGCGGGACGATGACAACCGGCGGCGGAAAGCGAATCGCTACCTGAAATCGGGGTCTTCCGATATGTGCGCGATTTCTTCTATCAAAGCGAAGTGGACGGGGGCACCACAGCCAGGGCAGAGTGGAAACAGTGTTTGTTTGCGCAGCCAGATTTCTTCAGTGTTAGAACAACTGGAATGGTCTGGCCGCCAGATGCCGGAAACCGGAACGATTTCTCGACTGAGAAAGGGAACCTGCTCGGATTGTTTTTGGAATTTTTCTGGCAACACGAATTTCTCCGATCGACGAATTGACTTCTTGCACAACAACGTAGAATAGAGGCAAGCCTAGGGCCATTGCCGCGATTGAAAGGAAACGACTAATCGAGCTCTGGCCAGCAGAGACTCGTAATTTTTCCCCAGCAAACATGAGCTTTCGACATCAGACTGGGGAGTTGCCTGCCTCGCCGAGTTTGCTGTCAGGGCAGCAGCATATAAATGGGCGACCAGGAGGCACTGCTCCTGCCGAAGGATTCAGCAGCTTGCGATTACAGGCGACATAACCCGCACGAGCGGCTTCTAAATATGAAGCAGCCGCCACTGACTCATGATCTCGAAGTGTGCCAATCCGCAGTGCTCCAAGATGCTGATGCGTCTGGACGGCGGCAGATTTTTTGGCTTTCACACCCAACACAAAGCCATTGAGAACTTCTGGCTGTGTGCCAAATGCGCCAAGAGTTTTACATTGAGTCAGGTTGAAGGGAAAGTTGAGCTGCGGCTACGCGACCGAAAAACCGCCTAACTCGGTAACCGAAGCGACGCTGGGCTCATCCGTAAGGCTGATCAGCGCATCAACATCCGTCATCTCCACATGGACGATCGACTGCGGGTTTCCGCAGCCCTCGAATCATTTCTAAATTAGAAAAGGTGCAAGGGCTGTATGCGGCGGGTCGGAAATTTATTTACTTCTGGGTTTGCTGCGCCAGCTTCACTTTCGTGCTTTCCAGCTTCTTGGTAACCCGGGCTACGTCCTGCTGGTCCACGTCCGCGGGCACTGATTTATTCCATTCATCCAGCGCGCGCTCCCAATGGGCCGCGGCCAGTTTGAAGCGGTTGGTGCGAGCATAGAGCTCACCCAGGTGATCCTGGACGGTGGGATCATTTGGAGTTTTGTCGGCAGCGCGGCGCAGGTTCTCTTCTGCCTGGTCATAGTTACCCAGCCGGAAATACGTCCAGCCGAGCGAATCCAGGTAGGCGCTATTTTGTGGGTCGAGATCCAGAGCCTTCTTGATCAGCGTGAGCGCTTCTTCCAAGTGGCTGTTGCGGTCAGCCAGCATGTAGCCCAGATAATTCAGAGCCATACTATTGCTGGGATTCTGTTGCAGCACCTGACGAAACGCCTGTTCCGCCTGGTCAAATTTCTTCTGCCGTTCGTAAATAGAACCTTGCAGGAAGCGGATGTATTCTTTCTCTTCAGGACGAGCTGCCAGCTTTTCCGCCTGCGCAATCGCGTCTTCTGAATCTTTCCAACGCTTCAGCCGCATGTATATCTGCGAGAGCATGATGTAAGAGTCGCGGTCTTCAGGTCCGCCCTTGAGCACAGACTTGGCCATCTGCACGCTCTCATCGGCTTTGCCGCCATCGGCCATCTGCTGCGCCAGCGCCAATTTAAGACCTTTATCGTTGGGCAGCTTCTTCACCGCTTCCTGCGCGGTTCGGGTCGCATCATTCCACTGCTTCTGTTCGCGATAAGAGTCGATTACGTCCTGATAGCCGCGTGCCGCTTCATCTCCGCCCAGGTCGACGATCTTGCGGAACGTCTCCATGGCCAGCAGCGGCCGGCCGGCTTCGCGATAAACATTGCCCAGCCGTTCCAGGAACAGAGCACGGTTGGTCTTGTCGCCCGCGCGAGCATCCGGCGGCAGCGGACGGCCCACCAGCTTTTGCAGGACTGTAGCGGCGTCTTCATACTTGCCTTGCGCTTCCAGAATCAAGGCTTCGTTGTAAGGAATTTCGAGTGAGTCCTGCACCAGTGCGCTGGCTTTCTTCAGGTTTTCCATGGCCAGATCGAACTTGCCCTGGCGACGGTAAATTTCGGCCACACGCAACGCTGCAGTGGCATCCTGCGGGTCGGCATCCTGGATGCGCCGGTACTCGTCGAGAGCAGCCTCAATCTGGTTGTCATTAGCCAGGTTCTGGGCCAGTCCCCGCATAGCGTCAAGGTTTTCCTTGTCCATGGCCAATGCCTGCCGGAAAGAAGCAATGGCATTCTTGTAATCTTTTTGCTGCTCGTAGGTGGTCCCCAGCGCGACATAAAGCTTTGCCGACCGCCGGCCTTCAGGCACCGACTTCAATAATTCAGCGGCTTTACTGTTCGCGCCCTCGTCGTTATAGAGATACGCCAGATTGGTGACGGTTTCTTCCGAATTAGGGTCGATATTGAGTGCGGACTTAAATTCGGTCTCCGCTTTGGCCGCGTCTTTGTTCAGGAAGTACAGTCGTCCCAGTAAGAGATGATTGTCCGCGCTCTTCGGCTCGATTTTGGTGATTGCCTCGTATTGCTCAATGGCAAGGCCCAGCACCTCGCGGGATTGCGTTCCTGGCTGAAGATCGCCCAGCGACCGCAAGTAGATTCTTCCCAGCAGCTTGTGGGCTTCCAGATTGTTAGGATCACGCTTAATGATTTCCTGAGCTTCCAGAACTGCGTCGCGGATGCGTCCAGTCTTGGCGTAGAGTTCCGCGAGAGATGCATTCAAATATTCTGAAGAAGGGTCGTTCTCGATGGCCAGCCTGTATTCTTCAATGGCTTTGGTGGCATATTCCGAGCGGCCATACATCGCCATCATCTCTTCGTACATGTGCGCCAGCGAGAAATGGTAGTAAGCTGCAGCTTGATCGGGCTTCTTGTCCGCTTTGGGCTGTTCGGTAGCTGCATTCCTGGCAGCGGGCGCTTTCTGGGCCGGAGCGGCTTCTTTTTTAGAAGGCGCAGCCGGAGTCTTTGGCGAACTCTGCTGGGCTAACACGTTGGCGGTTGCGAGCAGAAGCAGTCCTGAGAAAAAAATGCGATTTTTTATAAAAGTCATAGAACGAACCGAAATTTACCTTCTAGATTGGATGCACATACGCCATTTCCGGTAGCGGCTATTCACTTGCTAATTCTAGACCTTAGTGCCCTGTTTTCAGCAGGGATTACAATTCTTGACTAGTGACGGAAGTGGCGCACGCCGGTAAGCACCATTGCCAGCCCCAAGCGGTTCGCCGCATCGATTACTTCCTGGTCCCGCATTGAGCCACCTGGCTGAATAATGGCTGTTGCGCCGGCTTTGGCAATCTCTTCTACGCCGTCCGGAAATGGGAAAAAGGCGTCAGAGCCCGCCACCGTGCCTTGCAAAGGTAAGATCGCTTTCATAGCGCCGATCTTGCAGGAATCCACGCGTGACATCTGCCCCGCCCCAACGCCCACAGTCTGCCCATCCCGGGCATAGACAATGGCGTTTGACTTCACATGTTTGCAGACTTTCCAGGCAAACAGCAATGCGCGCATTTCTTCCGCGGTCGGTTGGCGGGTGGTAGCGACCTTTAGGTCAGCATCGGTCAAAGGTCGGATGTCAGCATCCTGCACCAGCATGCCGCCGGAAACCTGCTTCATGGCAAACTTTTGCGCACTTTGCTGGACCTCGACCAGACGCAGATTTTTCTTGGCCGCAAATTTCTCCCGCGCTTCCGGCGAATATCCCGGAGCAGCGATCGCCTCCACAAACAGCTTGGCCATCTCTTCCGCGGCAGCGCCATCAATTACGCGGTTTACGCCGATCACGCCTCCGAATGCGGAAACCGGGTCGGTTTCTTTGGCGCGCATGTAGGCGTCCACAAGGGTCTTTCCCGTCGAAGCCCCGGATGGATTCGTGTGCTTGATGATGGCGCACGCCGTTTCCTCGAAATCCTGCGCCAGGTCCCATGCTGCCTGTAGATCCACGATGTTGTTAAAAGAAAGCTCTTTGCCTTGAAGCTGTTTGCCATTGGCCACACCGCCGTCTGAGCCGTCAGAATACATGGCGGCCCGCTGGTGCGGGTTCTCTCCGTAGCGCAGGTCCATCGCTTTGTTCAGCGAAAAACGCAGCACCGAGGGGAAATCATTACCTCCCTGCGGAAGCTGAAACTGGGCATTTTCGTTGAGTGAAGTGCTGGCGAGAGTGGCGGCAATCGCGCTGTCATAGGCGGCGGTGGTGGCAAAGGCCCTTTGCGCCAGACGCCAACGAGTGGCCAGTCCCAGGTCTCCGCCGGAACCCGCCATTTCTTGAGCGATGGCGTCATAGTCCCCGGGCGAGGTCACGATTGCCACGTCGCGAAAATTCTTGGCTGCCGACCGCACCATGGACGGTCCGCCGATGTCGATGTTTTCAATGACTTCATCAAAATGCACGCCCGGTTTGGAAGCAGTCCTCTCAAACGCATAGAGGTTCACCACCACCATGTCGATCGGCAATATGCCATGCTCTTTGGCAGCTGCCACGTGTTCGGCATTACCACGGACATGCAGGATTCCGCCGTGCACCTTGGGATGGAGCGTTTTCACTCGGCCATCCATCAACTCGGGAAAACCGGTCAGGTCAGAGATATCTTTCACGGTGATACCGGCCTCGCGCAGAAGCTTGGCGGTGCCTCCGGTGGAGACCAATTCCACTCTCATGGCCGCGAGTTTTTGGGCGAACTCGACCAGACCAGTCTTATCAGTAACGCTCAGGATTGCACGCTGAATTTTGGGCACTATTGTTCCTCGGAAGGGAATGAAAGGACTAACGAATAAGGTATCAGCGCGAATCAAAAGAGTGCAACCGACGGGAGCGATATTTGGCAATTGGTATTTGCTGCTTCACTGCCCAAATTCGAAAGACGATGACTGAGAAGGCCGCCGCGGTTTTAAAAAAAGCCGCTAAAGCACTAAGTACGACAAACCAAAACCTACGTCTTTGGCTTGGCTTTCAGCTTGGCCTGGCCGTTTTGCATTTCAACGGTATATTCCACGGTCTTGCAGCCATATTCTTTTTGCAGCTGGGCCGTTTTCTGTTTTACGAATTTCTTGAATGAGTCCAGGTTGGCTGCGCTGTTCTCTCCGGTCTTCTTGCGTGCGTCGGTGAGTGCCTGAAACAGCGACTCCACGGGTGCATGGTCCGAGCCGTCAGAGACTGACATGCTGAATGGGCGCTCTTCTGTTGCACCGCCGTGATGCTTCAATGCCTTCTGCGCTTCATGTTCTTCGTCGGTCCGCAGCCCCTGGATTCCCAGCACCGCATCCTGCGGGCGCCGGTATCCTTCTTCTTTGATAACCAGCTTCTGCTGCCACAGGGCGTT
>DASYKK010000175.1:0-19742 GCA_035995565.1 Candidatus Angelobacter sp. | reverse complement strand
TGAGGCGGTCCGCGATCTGATTGAGTCGCAGACCCTATACCAGGCGAAAGTTGCCGCGCAACAGCTGGAAGGCTCACTCTCACGCAGGTTGCAGCCCATGAAGCGAAAGCTGGTGGAACTGGTGGCGGTGATGGAAGCGGGAATCGATTTTGCCGAAGACGATATTTCCGTACTTCGTGCGGCAGAGATACTCTCCCGGCTGGAAGAAGTGCAGGTCCCGCTCGAACAGCTGCGTGCGTCCTTTGCTTATGGAAAAATCGTGCATGAAGGATTGACTCTTGCCATTGTGGGACGGCCGAATGTAGGCAAGTCGAGCCTGTTCAACCGGTTGGTCGAGCGCGAGCACGCCATCGTCACTGCCACGCCGGGTACCACGCGCGACTTAGTCACTGAAACGGTGGCTCTCGGCGGCATACCTATCAAGCTCGTCGATACGGCCGGCATTCGGCACTCCACGGACGAAGCAGAGAGCATCGGCATCCGCAAATCATATGAGGCGCTGAGCGAGGCTGATCTGGTCCTGGTGGTCTTCGATAGCACGCAGGAACTCTCTGCGGAAGACCGCGAATTGCTGGCCGTGAGTGGAAAGCGCCGGGCGCTGGCCGTCGCCAATAAATCTGATCTGGTACCCAGTGGTCAGCCGCCGCTACAGGGGATGAAAGCATTCAGTACCTCGGCCGTGACAGGCGCGGGAATTGAAGAACTCCGTGCGGCAATTTTGGAACAAGTCGCCGGGCACTCAGTGCGCGGAGAACAGGAAACCGGCTTTCTTACCAACATCCGCCATCAACGGCTGGTGGAAGAATCGCTCAGCTGCCTGGAAGCCGCTTGGCAGGCGGCTAAACGAGCCATTCCCCACGAGATGATCATGCTCGATCTTTATGGCGCGCTGCGTCCACTGGACGCCATCACCGGTGAGACGACGACCGATGACATACTGAACCTGATCTTTAGCAGCTTTTGTATAGGGAAATGATGCAGGTCACAGGGTTGTCGCGCTGACGTTGAGAATTCCCTGGATCTCAGCCGGATCGTCTTTTCCTCTTTGAAACGTGACTCCAGGCAGTTTCGGGTAGGTATTGGCCAGACGGATTTCCTTCACTTCAAAAAAGCGGGTACCATCGCGGCCGATACGCTCGTCATACGTCACGCCAGTCAGATAATACGGATGGCCGCGCCAGAGTAGCAGCGTTACTTGCTGCGACTTCAAACCCGCGATTATGGGATCGACACTTAGGGGAGGCCCGGGTTCAAAATGAATTTCAAGGCGGACGTGACGGCCATCATCTAAAACAAAGTCACGGTTCACCATCAACTTCAGAGCGTCGATAGTTGGTATCTTGTCGAGGCAGAGTTCGCCGCCATTCAGGCGCATGACCCAGAAGGTCTGGTCCAGAGCAACATTCTGGTGTTGCAGCATGGTCTCCAGGCCCGCCGCCATGGCCCAGTTTTCGCAGTCTTGTTTGGCTGTGTTTAGCTTTGTTTCTGCGGCAAGATCGGCGGTCTGGTCCGGCTTGATGTAATACTGCTGCCCCTGCTTTTGGGCTGCCGCGTACAGTGCCAATGTGATTAGCAAGAAAAAGACCGCGAGATGTGGCCTGTATCCCATACAACCAATGCAAGTCTAATACCGGTTTGGGAGATCTCGGTGCCAGATTTACGCGGGTGCTTATTTCGCCAAGGCTGACATGGCTTTGCGGAAGAGCGAATCGAAGCTCTGACCGGAGACGTCGCCCATCGTCGCCAGGGCTCTTTCCGCCAGGGGACGTTGATAGCCAAGGTTGACCAGCGCTGAGATCACGTCCTCTTCCACTGGTGAGGCTTTAGCAAGAGTATCTGCCGGGACGCCGAAGGCATCCAGCTTGTCGCGCAACTCCAGCACCATGCGCTCTGCTGTTTTCTTGCCGATACCGGGAATGCGTGTGAGTGAAGCAACATTGTTGCCTTTGATCGCAGCCACCATGGCATCCGCCGACATGCCGCTCAGAATGGTAATGGCCAGTTTGGGGCCAATCCCGCTGACGCTCAACAGTTTTTCAAAGAGTTGCTTCTCCCCCGCGCGAAGAAAACCAAAGAGCGCCAGCGCGTCTTCCCGGACGTGCGTATGTACAAAAAAAGATACTTCGACGTTCAGCGCCGGCAATTCAGAAAAAGTGGGAACGCTGATGACAACGTCATAGCCAACGCCACCGGCTTCGACAATCGCCTGGTTCGGGTGCTTGGAGATGAGCCGGCCGCGTAGGTGTGCAATCATTGTTTTCTGTCGCTGCGCTCCAGACCGCTACACTTTCTCGTTATCGACTGAAGTCCTCCGTACCTGAAACAGCGCGATTGGCACGCGAGTCGGCCTGGCGCGACGATTGATGGAACCATGTTCCCACCATCACCATTCTCACCGGCAACAATCAAGCTAACTCCTGCGCTTGTAAAAAATGTTGAACTGGAATCCCGCATTCGGCGGGAACAGCGTAGCAACTTTTTTCAGACGCTCTGCCAGTGCGGACGGCGCCAGCAGCGGGTAATCACGTTCCCGCAACTCGTAATAATCCACGTCCAGGCAGAGCGAGAGCATGTAAATGGCGATGGAATCGCAAAAAGCCGCTGCCAGATAGTCTGACTTGGCTTTTTCATCCACGCGGCCAGAAGTGCTGGTTTGGGCCATCTTGCGAAATTCATGTGCATCAAGACTGGTTTCACCGCGGACATTACCTTGGGCCTGTGACCACACCAGTTCCGCAAATTCCGGCGACATCCCGGCCTTGTCCACGAACGCGTGACCTACGTTGATGTAAAACTCAAAGGCAATGGCGAAGCGTTCATCAAGAAGACGCGTGGAGATGAAGACGCATTGTGAGTTGCCGGAATCAATGTTGCGATGGCAAATGGCTCCATCCGGCGGGGGTCCATCAAAGCGCTCAGCCACCAGCGTTTTGTCCCCGTCGCTAATGGTCAGCGGCACAAAGTAGAAGGCCTTGCGCTCCAGGGACGCAGCGATAGGGTGCGGCACCGCGCCTATGATTCGCTCCAGATCGTCGGAAGGAAGCATGACCTCACCGGAGGTGGTATAGCAGATACCGTTGGGTGCCTGGTTGACTCGCGCATCGCGAATAATTTCCTGCGCGGTGCGGAGTTGCGCATTGACTGCCTGACTCACGCTATTATTCTAACGTACAGCTGTTTTATCGGACGTTATGAGTTCATGATGAAGAAATTCTTTCTAAGTGCCGGCATCGGTCTTGTCTCGGGCGTGATCACATTCTTTCTCTCGGTGGCCTTCCTGTGCTTTGTGCTGCTGGCGCTCAGGGCGGCAAGCCACAGCATTCCGGACATGACCCTTGCCTATAAGGCTGCGGTGCCGGTTGCGATCCTGGGAGCCATTTGCGGCTTTACCATCGCATTGATTCGCGTTGGCCGGCCACGGGCTGTTCGCTAGCCGCTCAACAAATCTTCACTTACGAGTGTTTGACCACGTTCCGCCGGGCATTTACACTTCTTTGCCCGCCACTCTGGCCGATTACCAAGGAGCATTCATGCCAACCGTCAAGCGCCTTATCTTGTTTATTGCGGTACTCTCGCTGGCCGTAGCGCTGAATTGCAGCGCACAGGAGAAGGTTGATCTGGAAGCGATCAGCAAAATCCGTTATGAAGGCTTTCGCAACTCCAAAATCATGGAAATAGCCAGCGGATTGATGGACCAGATCGGCGCGCGCCTGACCGGTTCACCCAACATGCGTAAGGCGAATGAATGGACCCGCGACAAGCTGAAGGAGTTTGGGCTGGTCAACTCGCATCTGGAGCCGTGGGAGCCGTTCGGACGCGGCTGGGCCAATGAATATGTGAACGTGCGCATGGTCTCGCCGGATACGGCGCCGTTCATCGCGTACGCCAAAGCCTGGACACCGGGAACCAACGGTGCGGTCCGCGGCAACGTGATACGCGTGAATATTCGCGGCCCGCAGGACATGGCGAAATACAAGGGGAAGCTGGCGGGCAAGATTGTCCTTTTTGGCGACGATCCAGAGGTAAAGCCATCAGCCGAGCCGCTCTCGGAACGGCTGAACGAAAAGTCGCTGGCCGATATTGAAAATTATCAGATACCCAGCGAGCGGGTGAACCCGCTTTTTCGTGAGTTTGCCCAGCGGGCTCGCCTGCAGCGGCAGGTCAATAAATTTTTTGACGAAGAGAAGGTTCTTGCCGTGATTGATCACAGCCGTGGCGCGCTCGGCGGCGGGACTGTTTTTGTGCAGCAGGGCGGGTCATACAAAGTTGGTCAGACGGTTGGCACGCCGCAGATCACGCTGGCTACGGAACACTGGACGCGTATTGCGCGCATCCTGACGGCCAAAAAAGATGTTGAGCTGGAACTGAACGTAAAGAACAACTTCTATGATGGTCCGGAATCGATGACGCAGAATGACACCATTGCCGAGATCCCCGGGACCGACAAAAAAGATGAAGTCGTAATGCTGGGCGCGCACCTGGATTCCTGGCATGCGGGTACTGGCGCTACGGACAATGGCGCTGGAACGATCGTGATGATGGAAGCAGTTCGCATATTGAAAGCGCTCGACCTGAAGCCACGCCGTACCATCCGCATCGGCTTGTGGAGCGGTGAGGAAGAAGGTCTCTTGGGCTCAGAATGGTACGTGGCGCACCACTTCGGTTCGCGGCCGGAGTCGAAAGATCCCGAGCGCAAAGGCGATCCCTCCGTCCGCCGCCGTGAGAATGGTCCGATGTCCATCAAGCCGGAGCAGGCAAAGGTTTCTGTCTATTTCAATGTCGATAACGGCACGGGCAAAATTCGCGGCGTCTATTTGCAGGAAAATGCCGCAGTGGAACCGATCTTTTCAGCTTGGATGAAGCCTTTCCATGACCTTGGCATGGATACTTTGAGCATGCGCAATACCGGCGGAACCGACCATCTTTCTTTCGACGCCACCGGAATCCCGGGGTTCCAGTTCATTCAAGACCCGATTGAATATGACACACGCACGCACCACTCCAATATGGACGTTTACGATCGCCTGCAACCAGAAGATCTGAAGCAGATGGCCGTGATTGTTGCGTCCTTTGTTTACATGGCGGCGCAACGCGACCAGATGTTCCCGCGCAAGCCGATTGAGAAAGAGTTGCCACCGCCGCCACCGCTTGAAGATGACGACAACGCAGCTCCGGCCTCTCCAGTGACTAATCCTGCCGTTGCTGACCGTCCGCAACCGCCCAAGCCGGCGGACCAGCGCCCGTCTGAGCAAAAGCCGCAGGCTCAACCCAGCCCGACACCTAAACCGTAAGTTCATCCGTCGCGGTCACCTGACAAGGTGGCCGCAGCGGTATGATAATCATCGGGCTGCGAAAAAAGCCTCACGCCACGTTACGTTCTCTGCTGTAAAATTGAACAAGACAATTACCCTCACAAGGTATCTGAATCCGTCTGTCCTCAAAGAGCATCCTTTTCTTTTTGCGCGAAAACGCGCCATACTAAAAGCAGTGAATTTGTCAGTGAACTTCCTCGATAACGCCAAACTCAATCCTCAACAGCGCGAAGCGGTGGAAGCCGTTGACGGCCCTCTGCTCATTCTGGCTGGCGCGGGCAGCGGCAAGACCCGTGTAATAACCTATCGCATAGTGCATCTGATTGAAAATAAAGGTGTTGAGCCAGATTCTATCCTGGCGGTAACTTTTACAAACAAAGCGTCGGCGGAGATGGCGGAGCGCGTTGGCGCCATGCTGGGCGGACGAACCCTACGCAAGCCCCTGATCGCGACCTTCCATTCCTTCTGCGTGCGGGTTTTGCGCCGCGATATTGAAGAGTTGAAGATTGGCGGAGTCGGCTACAAGAAAGATTTCGCTATTTACGACGAATCCGACCAGCAGGCCGTGGTCAAGGGCGTGATGCGCCGCCTGGGATTGGATGACAAACAACTAAAGCCCAGTGCCGTGCTCTCTCGCATCTCGTGGGCCAAGAACCACATGCTCGATCCGCAGGAGTTGTACCTGCAATCTGCAGATCCCATCACTGAGAAAGTCGCGCATATTTTTGAGGAGTATCGCAAAGAACTGCGCAAATCGAACGCGCTGGACTTCGATGATCTGCTGCTGGAAACGGTACGGCTGCTGAAGTCATCCGCCACCACGCGCGAACGCTATCAGCGGCGCTACCAATACATGATGATTGACGAGTACCAGGATACGAACCGTCCCCAGTATGAATTGATCAAGCTGCTGGCGGGGCCGCAGCACAACGTCTGCGTGGTGGGCGATGAAGATCAGTCGATTTATTCCTGGCGTGGCGCGGACATCCGCAACATTCTGGAATTTGAAAAAGATTTTCCGGAAGCGCGCATTATCCGGCTGGAGCAGAATTACCGGTCCACACAGGCGATTCTGGAAGCGGCGTCGGCGGTTGTCTCCAACAACCTGAAGCGCAAAGGCAAGACTCTTTGGACAGCCCGCGAGGGCGGCAGCAAGATCGGCTACTACGAAGCGCCTGATGGCGAAAACGAATCTCTGTTTGCCGCTGACTACATCTCACGCTATCTAAAAAAGATGAAGGAAGAGGGCGCAGAAGACGTGCGTGTGGCGGTACTCTACCGGCTGAATTCGCAGTCGCGCCTTATTGAAGAAGCCATGCGGCGCTACCAGCTGCCTTATCAGGTAGTGGGCGGCTTTTCTTTTTATGAGCGCGCTGAAATCAAGGACATGATCAGCTACCTGAAGCTGATCAACAATCCCCAGGATTCGATTGCCCTGCTGCGCGTGATCAACACGCCGACCCGCGGCATCGGCAAATCGACCATCGAAACGCTGGAGCGGCTGTCATTGGAGACAGGGATGTCGCTGTGGTCGGCCATCAGCGAAGCCATTGAGCGTAGGCTGCTGCCGCCGCGAGCCTGTGTCGCTTTGAAGAGCTTCAAAGACCTGATCGAAGATGCGCGCGCCATGCTCCTGGGCACATTTGCGGATCGCCTGGCGGAAACGGCTGAAGCACAGCGCAGAGCCACACAGCCCCAGGCGGAAGAAGCAGAAGCAGATGTTTCATTCGAACCGGCACAGCTGGGAGAGAACATCAGTTTTGACTTTGGCGCGAATGACGAGCCCGAAGAATTTGAAGCGGCAGGAAGCCAGGACGAACTCGAGACGGCGGAGCCAGCGACAAGCATAGAGGCGGTGGAGGGCTTCCGTGCCCCGGGCGGAGTGGCCAGCATTCCCGAAATTCTCAAATTTCTGATTGACCGCACAGGCTATATCAAGCAGTTGGAGGAAGAAGCCACGCCGGACTCGCTAGCACGCATCGACAACCTGCGTGAATTGGTGAATGCTGCCATGGATTCACGCGATCGGGGCGAGACACTGGCGGAATTTCTAGACCACGCGGCCCTGGTGAGCGACGTGGACACATACGATCCGCGCGGTACGGTCACGCTGATGACCCTGCACTCCGCCAAGGGGCTGGAGTTCGGCCTGGTGTTTCTGGTGGGCATGGAAGAAGGGCTGTTTCCGCATTCGCGGGCCTTCAATGATCCAGATCAGATGGAAGAAGAGCGACGCCTTTGCTATGTAGGCATGACCCGGGCCATGGACCATCTGGTGCTGAGCGCGGCGCGCTATCGGCGTCGGTATGGCACAGACATGCCGGATGCCACAGTGCCTTCAAGGTTTCTGGAAGAAGTGCCGCCACAGTTGTTCGAAGAGCTGGGTGCTTCGCGCGCGCGACCTAAGACTTCTTATCAGGACTCAGATTTCGGCGAGCGCCACTATAGTTATGAAGATGAAGACCAGAGCGCACCTTCGAGCGTAAGCCAGCCGCCCAGCGCCAAGCCGCGCAATGGCGGATACTCTGGTCCAAAGTACAATTCCATTGACAACATTGCGGACTTCTTTGCCTCGCGAGGCAAGAAGTTTAATCGGCCGCAGATTCCGGTTGAGAAAGCGGCCGGCGGTGGTTCTTTTCGTCCCGGACAGCGCGTGAAGCACCCGAAATATGGCGAGGGAGTGGTGTATCGGCGTGAAGGTGAAGGAGAAAACGCCAAGATTACGGTACAATTTCCACGATTCGGATTGAAAAAGCTGGTGGAAAAGTATGCCCACCTGGAGCGAGCGTAATGATTTTGCAGTTTATCTTTAATTAGGACAGGTACATGGCAAATACGAAGGCACTGAGCAAGGAAGAACGCAAGAAGACGAAGCGCACGTCGCGCAAGAAGCAGGCTCCCAAGAAGCCCCGCGAATACGCGCGCGGCTCCAAAAAGCCCAAGATGAAGAAGATGGTTCGCGGAACGGCCAAGCGCTAAGCATGGGTGTCGGCGTAGAGGCGCCCTGGCGCGCTTCTACGCCGCATCGCTGTTTTTTCGGGACCATCACTCGCGTCTCTCAGTTCTAAGGAGGCCTTTCTGGCCAGCCAACTCTTCGCCAAGAAGTCCATTGATAAACTCATCTCGGACTCAGAACGGCCGGGCCACCGCCTGCCGAAGTCTCTTGGACCATGGTCGCTTACCGCTCTGGGTATTGGCGCGATCATCGGTTCTGGTATTTTCGTTCTTACAGGCACAGCCGCGGCTGGGGAATATTCGACGCCTTCTCTACTACATGCGCAGGTGCTGGACGTTTTCCAGAATCTATTTCGACACGGGAATCTTTCCGGAGTCCTGCTTCATGGCCGTCCGCCCGCGGGCCCAGCTATTGCGCTGTCATTTCTTCTGGTAGCCATTGCGTGCAGTTTCGCTGGATTGTGCTATGCCGAACTGGCGTCAATGATTCCGATTGCTGGAAGCGCATATACGTATTCTTATGCGACGCTGGGCGAGCTCGTGGCATGGATCATTGGCTGGGACTTGATCCTGGAATACGCTGTTAGCAACGTGGCGGTGGCAGTTGGTTTCGGCGGGTATATGAAAGCACAGCTCACTTCGTTCGGACTACATATACCGGATGCCTGGTCTACTCCGGTCTGGACAGGCGGGCACTGGTCCGGGGCGTACTTTAATGTTCCGGCGTTTCTCATCGTGTTCATTTTGACTGTTCTTCTTGTGTGGGGCATCCGCGAATCTGCGGGCGCCAATAACATTATGGTGCTGGTGAAGATCGGCGCCATCATTACCTTCCTTGTAGTTGGCGGAATGCTGGTGAACCCGGCCAACTGGCATCCCTTTGCGCCGTCTGGATTTGCGGGCGTCATCTCCGGCGGAGCCATCATCTTCTTTACCTATATCGGGTTCGATTCGGTTTCCACTGCGGCGGAAGAGGCCAAGAATCCGCAAAAGGATATTCCGTTCGGAATCATCGCCTCCCTGATCATCTGCACGGTCCTATATATTGGCGTTGCATTGGTTCTGCTTGGGATGCAGAAGTACAGCATATTCGCAACCAATGCTGATGCGGCTGCCGCGCCGGTAGCTTACGCTCTGCAACAAATGGGGACGAGTCGCTTCTTTCAGGCAGTCATTGTGATTGGCGCTCTTACGGGAATGATTTCCTCGCTCCTGGTCTTCCAATATGGCCAGACCAGGATCTGGTTTGCGATGTCACGCGACGGCTTGTTGCCCAAACTCTTCTCAGACCTTTGCCGGTTCGAAACTCCACACTGGTCCACCTGGATTGCCGGCGCTGCGGTAGGAATACCCGCTGGCCTGGTGGACATCGGCGAAGCGGCAGATCTTTCCAATATTGGAACGCTCTTTGCCTTCGTGCTGGTTTCACTGGGGGTATTGTTTCTGCGAAAAGCGCAACCGGACCGCCCACGGGGATTCAAAGTGCCATGGGTGCCGATCTTTCCCATTATTTCCGTAGTGTTATGCGTCTCATTGATGGCAGGTCTCCTGGTAATAACGTGGCTACGTTTCTTCGGATGGCTGGCCATTGGCATGGTGATTTACTGGCTTTATAGCCGTCGCCACAGCGAGTTCGCTCCAGCTAACATTCCTGCCGGCAAAGGGTGATGGCTTCTAAATCGTTCATCCAGTCGTTGCCGAAAGCGGAATTACATCTGCATCTGGAAGGCAGCGTTGATCCTGCAACGCTGGCGGAGCTAAGCCGCCGTTACCATATGCCTTTGCCAACGGAAAACAATCGTTATGACGTAGCGGGCAGCGGCGATGTGCTTACCGAAGACGACGTTCGCCGTCTTTATTCATATAAAGATTTCAACGGTTTCCTGATGGCCTTCAAGTCAGTGACGGAGCGTCTGCGTTCCCCTGAAGATTACGAACTTGTGACCTACCGGCTGATGCAGAAGCTGCGCCAGCAGAACGTTGTCCATGCCGAGGTTTATGTGAGCGTTGGCGTGATTCGCTGGCGAGGGCAGCCGGTGGAACCGATCTTTGAAGGCCTGGAACGCGGACGCGAACGCGGGCAGCGGGACTTTGGCGTGTCACTGCTATGGATATTTGATGCGGTACGCCATTTTGGTCCCCAGGCGGCAAAAGAAGTTTTTGATCTGGCAGCGCGGCTGCGTGAGCGCAATGTAGTCGGCATCGGTATTGGTGGTGACGAGGCGCGCGGTCCGGCGGAAGGGTTTCGCGATCTATATAAAACGGCCGCTGACAATGGGTTGCGTCTTACGGCCCACGCAGGAGAGACTACGGGACCGGAGTCGGTCTGGGGCGCGCTGAATATTGGCGCGGAGCGCATTGGCCATGGACTGTCTGCGGCAAGCGATCCGGAGTTAATGGAAGCGATGGCGCAAAAGCAGGTGCCGGTGGAAATGTGTATCACCAGCAATCTAAGGACGGGCGCCTGCAAAGAGCTTGAGGAACATCCGGTAAGAAAGTTTTTTGATGAAGGGCTGATGGTCACGTTGAGTACGGACGATCCGGCGATGTTCCAGACTTCGCTGAACAAAGAATACGAGATCGCGAAGCAGGAATTCAATTTTTCTGAGGAACATCTGCGTGAACTGGCGCGCAACTCGATTGAGGCGTCTTTCCTGCCGGTGGAGAAGAAGCTGCGCTTTATGCAGCAGATTGATTTTCTGGCATGACAAAGCACATTGGTATTGTTGGCTGCAGCGCGGAAGGCGCTGCGCTTTGCTATAGAACCATCTGCCTTGAAGCGGAGCAGCTGATGGGCAGGCATACGCATCCCGAAGTGACGATGCACACGATCGCGCTGGCCGAGTACATGAAGCCGATTGACTCTGGTGCAGGATGGAAGCCAGTGGCTGAGTTGATGTTGCGGTCTGCAGAGGCGTTAAAGCGCGCGGGGGCTGACTTCCTCATCTGCCCAGACAACACAATTCATCAGGCCATGCCTTTTGTTGTGCCGCGATCACCGCTGCCATGGCTCCACATTGCAGAAGAAGTCGGCAAAGAGGCTAAACGCCGCAGTTTCAAAAAGCTGGGAATTACGGGAACCAAATTCCTGGTAAGCGGGCCTGTGTATCCGGAAAAGCTGAAGCATTTGGGCATTGCCTACCTACTTCCGACGGACGAACAGCAGGAACAAATCAATACGATCATTTTTGATGAGCTGGTGCGTGGCCAGCAAACGCCAGAGTCGCTGTTTTACCTTGAGCAGGTAATTGAGTCCTTCAAGATTCAAGGGTGCGACGCCGTAGTGCTGGGGTGTACTGAAATTCCGTTGCTTGTCAATGAAAGCGAAACGCCACTGCCGACGCTCGATTCAACTCGGATACTAGCGCAGGCTGCGCTGCGGCACGCGCTAGCTGAATAAAGGAGTGATTGTGAAAGCAGTCAGGCAGGCCTGTCTTGCTCTGGTGGTGCTGGTATGTGCGTCCGGCTGGGCACAGACGGAACCACCCGCAACCGAGCAGGGCGTCTTCAATTTGCATAAATTCGAGCAACTCATCGGCCGCGAGACGTACACGCTGGCCCGGTCTGCAGATGAAGTGACCTTGAAGTCCGATTTTAAGTTCACCGATCGCGGTACTCCGGTGCCCCTGGTCACCACGCTTACGATGGACAAAGATCTGACGCCGCGTGATTTTGAGATCAAAGGTAAGATTTCACGCTTTTCTTCTATCGAAGACTCAGTGCATGGGCGGAGTGCGGGAGCAGTAACGATTCCGCCGGACGAGAGATTTTTCGATGTTCAGGGATACGCGCCGGTGTCTGTGCAGATGATGCTGGTGCGCTACTGGCGGTCGCATGGCAGCCCAAAAACCCTCAAGACGCTTCCGCGCGGCGAAGTGCAAATCCAGGACCAGGGCACGGAGACATTCATTATTGGCAGCCGCAAAATCCAACTGGACAAGCTTTCCGTCCGAGGGTTGATCTGGGGCATGGAATCGCTGTGGCTGGATTCGCAGGACCATGTGATCGCACTGGTCAGCGTGGATGCGGAGATGGACCACTTTGAAGCAGTGGCGGAAGGTTATGAAGACGGTCTGGCGGCTTTTGTTACAGGCGCCGCGCGGGACGGCATGGCTAATCTGGCGAGAGTGGCGGAGGGCATTACCGCGCAAGCCCGGTCGGTCACGGCGATTGTAGGTGGCAGGTTGATCGATGGAACAGGCAGGCCGGCGATCGAAAATGCGGTTGTGGTTCTAAAAGACGGAAAGATCGCGGCGGCGGGGCCGGCGGCCAGCATTAATGTTCCGGAAGGCGCGCAAATCGTGAACGCGCAGGGCAAGAGCGTACTGCCAGGTTTGTGGGAGATGCACGCCCACTTTGAGCAGGTGGAATGGGGGCCGATCTATCTTGCTACAGGCGTCACTACAGCACGAGATGTCGGCAATGAACGAGAATTCATAGTTGCCGCGCGAGATGCCATTGCTGGCGGCCAGGGGATTGGGCCGCGGCTGGTCATGGCGGGCGTGGTGGACGGCAGCGGACCGTACGCGCTTGGAGTGATTCGTGTTGACAGCCCTGCGCAGGCGCGGGAGCAGGTAAAGAAATACAAAGCTGCGGGCTTCCAGCAGATCAAAATCTATAGCTCAGTGAAACCGGACATTCTGAAAGTTGTTACGGCGGAAGCGCATCGGCTGGGCATGACCGTAACCGGACACATTCCATTTGGCATGAATGCGATTCAGGGAATAGAAGATGGTATGGACCAGATTAACCATGTCGAATATCTCACCAGCGTCATGGTGGACCCCAAATCGCAAACCATTGATCCCGACGCACCAAAAGTGAAAAAGCTAATCAAGCTTTTGCTGCGGCACCATATTGTTGTCGATCCCACGTTGGCTTTGATGGAGTTGATAACGCATCCTCTGGATCACCCGATTTCTACTTTCGAACCGGGCATTTCGAAGGTGGCGCCGGAATTGCGGGAGGGACTGGAGACCATGGGCATGCCTCCGCAGAAAGCGGAGCAGTCAGGCGCGACTTTCCGGGCGCTGGTTGCCACCGTGCGTCTGCTGCATCAGGCAGGAGTTCCGATCATGGCTGGAACAGATCAGGCGGTACCCGGTTTCAGCCTGGATCGCGAGATCGAACTCTACGTCCAGGCTGGGTTCACGCCTATGGAAGCGATACAGGCGGCCACGCTGGTGCCGGCGCGCGCCATGGGAATGGAGAAAGATTCGGGAACGATTGAAGTTGGAAAGCGGGCCGACGTGATCGTGGTGGATGGAAATCCGCTGGAGAACATCAGCGATATCCGCAAAGTCAGTATCGTGTTTGCTGCAGGAAAAATGTATCAGCCGGCGGCGTTGTGGACTTCCGCGGGATTTAAGCCGTAGGTACGAGCGCTAGTCGCCCATTACAGATTCTTCTTCGCGGGCGGCTTCAATCTGCACCAGTTCCGGCCGAGTCACGGGATGGAAGGTAGTGTGGGATTCAAGGCTCTGCGGAGCGCGCCAGAAATCGACGATTGAAGTCTGGTGTACGCAAGAGATGGTGCAGTTAGGCGCGCATGATTTTTCGGTAAGAAATTCGCGGCGGATGTCCGCAACGGTATATTCGGCCAGCGGGGTTCCAGGATAGCCACGCTGCTGGGAACAATAATGCACCAGCCCGTTCTCGCAAATATAAAGGTATCGTGAGCCGGCACGACAACGCCAGTTGTTGGGCCGTCCCAGCGCGATATTGTCCTGGAACTTATTGAAGCGCGCATAGCTGTGCTTGCCCAGCTCTTTCATCTCGGCAAAAACGCTCTTTGCCTCATGATCCAGCGGACGCAGCTGGCCGGTACCATCATGAATAATTCCGACAGTAGAGGTAAAGCCCAGTTCGACCGCGCGTTTGCCGATGGTGACGGCGTCCCACTGCTCTCTTACGCCGGCGCCGATCACGGAGTTGATATTCACGTGGAATTCGGCATGTTCGCGCAACCATTGCAGCTTTTTGTCCAGAACCTGCAAGGATTTCTTTGAAACCTCATCAGGCTTCACGTTGTCGATTGAAATCTGAAGATGGTCGAGTCCGGCTGCATTCAACTGCTGAATGCGCTGCACAGAGAGCAACAGGCCATTGGTAATCAAGCCGGTGATAATGTCGTGCGAACGGATCCGGGAGATGATCTGGTCAAGCTGCGGATGGAGCAGGGTTTCACCGCCGCTGATGGTGATGAGCGTGGTGCCCAGAGCCGCCAGTTTGTCCACGCGACGGTACATTTCTTCCAGAGGAACGGGATCAGAGAAATCGTCGTATTCATTGCAATAGGCGCAGGAGAGATTGCAGCGCCGCATGGGGATGATGTGAACCTGGATCGGGTGGTCCGTAGAGCGCAGCCCCTTCGCGATCATCTTGATTTCGCGAAAAGTGCGGTGCGCCGCCTTCAGCCGGCGCCTGATCCTGAGTTTCAAGTCTGCCATGTATAAACTAGTTATTAGATCATACACCGGCGCAGCGGCGATCAAGAAGCTGTTGACCGGGGCAAATCACCAGCTAAAAGGTTGAATTTGAAGGTTGTACCGCCTTTTCAGCCCCGCATGGCGGCAAAGGCAGCTCCGCAAAGTTTGACAATGAAATACCAGACAGCGACAGTGGCAATGGCCGAACCGGTCGAAATCTTCTTTTTTGCATTTAGGGCAAAACCCATCCCGATCAATACGATGATCCAAATCGATATTACGTCGATCGAAGTCAGCATCGCATAAACAAATTTTGATGTGGTGGCTGGATCCAGAAAGTGAGCTGGATTCGTTCCAATGGGATTGTCCATCCGAAACCCTTCGGAGTCCCCAAATGCCAGCGCCAACATTGCGAGGATTGCCGAGACAATCCCCGGCAGCCATCCATACATGACGATGGCCATCGACTGACTGAAAGAAACCTGGGCGTCCATCATGAAGTTAAAGGTAGCCATCAGGACTGCCGCAATAATCAAAACATAGATCAAAACGAAAATTGGCGCGGCGTATTCGCCTACTTTGAGGCCAATCGCGGTTCTGGCATAGGCCTGCTCCTGCTGCGCGGGGGACAACTGCTGAATTGCCTTATTACTTGCCAGCATGGTGCGCGCTACCTGTTCAAACCCTACCTTCTTGTCAATCATTACAAAGAAGCCGATAGAGAAAATCGAGATTAGTAACAGCGGCACCCACCAGCTCGCGTTTCGCCGGATGTCTGTGAATGTTTTGCTGGGCGCGATAAATGTATCCACCAGTCGTTGAGGCTCAGAGAGCCCTGGGCCAGTGGGCTCGGGAGCGACGGATGAGGAGGTGACTGGGTACATCGGCGGCGGTGGCGGTGTTGGACCAGTGGGAGAGCTCATAAACCATCCTACGTGCGAGATTGTCGAAAGTTACTCGATCTACGTTCGCTCAGAAGCACAGTCAGCGCCGCTTTGCAAAATGTTGCCATCCGCGTTGAGGCAGCGGCCTGACTTTGCCATTGTCCCCCAGAATCTGTATTGCTGACGAGTAATCTCTGCGGTTCCTGATCTCACCGATCTCGGTAATCTTGATACCGGCAATTTGAGCAGGAACTTTGGTACGACTGCGGGCTGTGAAAAGAAGTTCGTAGTCTTCACCGCCATGGAGCGCAAGGTCGAGATCGGAGCCCCTTCCGATGGGAACTTGGCGTGAGGCTACAATAGCCGCCATTCCACTTTCGTTGCAAATATGGGCCAGATCAACAGAAAGACCATCGCTGATATCGATCATAGCAGTTGCGAAACGGTTTTTTCGCAGCCAGCTTCCCACTTCAAGCTTTGGCGTCGGATAGAAATGTTGGCTGAGTTTTTTGGGTTTTACCGCCTTGCCGGCGGAAAGCTGCTTTAAAGTTGCAGCGGATCCGCCCAGCGCGCCGGTAACGTAAATGCGATCTCCCGAGCGAGCGCCGGAACGAAATACGGCTGTGCCAGATGGAACCTGGCCGGTAACAATGATATCGGCAGTAATCTGGCGAGCAGAGGAAACGTCTCCGCCGGCGAGCTGCACATTGAAGCGTCGAGCCAGGGCCAGCAGTCCGCGAAGGAAGCCATTTACCCAGGTTTGAGGCAGGTCCTTTGGAAGCCCGAGAGAGAGGAAGCAGGCCAGCGGCTCGCCGCCCATGGCGGCAATGTCGCTCAGGCCACGCGTGAGGCAACGGTGGCCTACTACCGTGGCCGGGTGCCAGGCGCGGCGGAAATGCACGTCTTCAAGGCAGAGGTCGGTAGTGACCAGCAACTCAAAGCCGGGCCGGAGGCGCAGGACAGCGCAGTCGTCGCCAATGCCTTTCTTTGTAGCTTTGTTCTGGGAGGCTGCGGCCACCTTCCGGATATACTCGATCAAGCTTCTTTCTTTGATCATTGGTAGCTATAACTATATCAAAAGTAAAGACTTGTATCGTCTTTACGCTTGACATGCACCGATTGCCGAAATTCACATCTTTGCGGGGGATGAACCGAAGGACATGGCCAGAATTGGTTTGCATGCAGTCTGGAGCGTCAACCTTCGTTATCTGAGCGGGGCCGTTCGGTCGTTGACAGCAGGAAAGCAGCTTGTTAAGGTTACCCAATATTTCATATTCCTTGAGCCGCTTCTACTCCCCTGAGAACCAGCGGCACACCAAGGGATTTTAGCCGCTAAGGGCCTGTAAGAATTTAGAGTCCCAAAGAGCGAACCAGTGGGGACCAGCACAGGGCTCTTTCGCTCAGGAAAAATCACTAACTGGAGTAAATGTTTTGCGCAAGCGTTTTTACATCATGTTGGTGGCAAGAAATACGGAAGGGGAGCTTTTAAAAATACCCGTCCCCATGCATTACCTGTATGTGTTTGTAGCTGGCGCGTTGATTGGCATGCTCACCATTACCGGCATGCTGGGGTCCTACACTCGGATGGTAGTGAAGACGCAACGTTTCAACCAGCTTCGCGACGAACAGAAAGCCCTGAAATCTCAATACTCTCAGCTTGAGCAGATTGCCCAGGAAAACGAGCTGCAAGCACAGTCCCTGAGCTCCCTGGCAGGTGAAGTTTCTTCACTCTACGGACTCAAGCCCGATCCAGCCTTTGAAGATGACGACCCGGCTTCCGCATCATTGCAACAGTTTTACGCGTTGCGGAACTCGGCAATGACCGGCGCAGCTTCGGTAGGCATTGGTATGGGTAATGTGAGCGACACCAGCACGCGCGATTGGATGCGGCTGGCAGCGGCGCCCACGCTCTGGCCCGTCCAGGGGAGACTAACCGGATCGTTTGGCGAACGCATTGATCCGTTCAGCGGCGAAGGAGCGTTCCATCGCGGCGTGGACATTTCCAGTGATTACGGCACTCGCATTATTGCTCCGGCGGATGGCATAGTCCGCTTCTCTGACTTTATGAATGGCTACGGCCGCGTGGTGATGATTGACCATGGCAATGGGATCAGCACGCTCTACGGCCATCTTTCAGGGTTTGCGGTGAGCTCGGGACAGTTGATTCGCAGAGGTGATTCGATCGGCTACGTGGGACAGAGCGGACGCAGCACCGGCCCGCATCTGCACTATGAAGTCAGGATCTTCAATACCCCGGTAAACCCGCATAAGTACCTGCGTTTCAGCATTAATCAGCAGGTGGCTTCCGGAGCCATGTGATTTTGCTAGCGCTTGGGTGCTCCTGGTAGAGCGCCCTGCGATTGAGCTTCTGACCAGACCTTTTTGAGAATCGATTGCGGAATTGTGGCGGTGAAAACCGCCACATTTTCTTTTTGCGCGGCCTGGAGACTGTCAAATGCGGCTTTGATGTCCTGATCAGGCCCCTTGGTTTTTATGAACTGCCCAATGCTCCGCACCAGCGCCAGATGTGAATTGGCGGAATCTACAATCTGCCGGGCCTGGGCTTCGCTTTGCGCAAAAACATCGGCCCTCAGAAGCAGGGAGCCGGTGTAACGCAGCGATCCAACCGCGACCGCTTCAGCGGGAAGCGTAATGGCGAATCCTCCGGGAAGCTGGACGTTATCTGGTTTGCTAGGAATGCGGTCAATGAGCCAGGCCAAGCTTCCCAGGGGAACATCGCTGTAATGGCTCAGCAGAACGGGGCCGGCTGAAGGCTTCAGTGAACGATCGATAATGCCACGCATGGGTTCGGGAGAAGCCATGTTGGTTACCGCAACTTTGCCGGCGTCGAGCAGGACAACGCGCACAGTGTGGTCCTCATGCGCAATGGAATAGATGGTGTAATTGCGGTAAGGCTCGCGGACGGAAGAGAGAAGCTGCAGATAGTCACGCAGCCGCGACTGGTCGTAATGGCCAATAAGGACTTCCGATGATTCCACGTCGCGGCCATCAGGCGTATCCCGGCGGGACATGGCGACCTCATCAATATCGCGTTCAGGCTGAATTCCGGTGCGATCAACGAAGTCCTTGTACTCGCCCTGCGGTTGCACGGTTCCGGATTTGTTCAGCTCAAACAAATGCACAGGCTTCAGATTGGCATAGAAGATCAGGTCGCCTTCCGGGAGTAGGCGGGCAGCTTCAGGGACTTGTGTGGTGCGATGGTAGAGCACAAATCCGACGGCTGCGGCGGCAACCAGTAAGGTGGCTAAAATCAGCAGTTTGCGATGCTTGAACATGAGATGACCAGTATATGTTAAGTGTTTTTTTTCTGTTGCGCGGTAGCCGCACGGGCAAAAGTCTTGTTAGAATATTGGTTGGAGCGGTACCAGGCAGGTTACGCTTCCCCTAACAAGGCATCAAGGTAGAGGTGTTGCGCGCGACTTGTCGCTGTGCTAACTTATTAACTTTGTGCCCGGTTACGGGAGGTTTATGCTGGCGTAGCTCAGCTGGTAGAGCATCTGATTTGTAATCAGAGGGTCGGGGGTTCAAGTCCCTTCGCCAGCTCCAGATAGTAAAACGGGATTTCCGAAGCGCGTTAGCTGGACGCGTTTTCGGACAACAGCAGGCACTGCGCACACATAGTAATTTCTACCGGAAGGCAAACCCACGAAGACTTCCCTAAACGTCAGGTTTTGACGGCTGATGCGGAAGTATGTTCGCGCGTTCCTTAATCGCTTTTTGTCTACTGAAAAAAGCGCCCCGTTTGTGAGCCAGCAAAGAGCCGGGTAGAGCATGAAGAGAGCGCCGTTGCGCGCGAACGCAATGCGAGGGCGGAGCGTTGCGGAGCCCTTGGAGTAAAGAGCCGCGCGAGTGGAGTTTGGCGCACGCGAAGCAGGCTCGGTTTAACGCACAGGTGACCGAGTGGTTAATGGTAGCAGACTGTAAATCTGCCGCTCTTCGGAGCTACGGAGGTTCGAATCCTCCCCTGTGCACCAGATTGTTTTTCAGCGCGAGTTGTAAATGCAAAAGCGCAAGCGGTTTTATGTGGCAGTCGCGATTTATGCGGTTCTGGGCCTGCTGATCTGGTTAACGATGGAAGATGTTCCGTTGCCTGTTGGAAGCGGCCATATCGGCATTCGATCTCTGACGTTGATTGTGCTGGC
>DASYKK010000174.1:0-4431 GCA_035995565.1 Candidatus Angelobacter sp. | reverse complement strand
GTTCCAACCATGCTCACCAGCAGCCAGAACGTGGCCGAACTGGTGGAAGCCATGGAAGTGCGGTTTTTAGCCAACCGGGATGAGAATGTGCACTTCGCTCTCTTGTCGGATTTTCGTGATGCCGCCCAGGAGGACATGCCGGAAGACGCGCAGCTTCTTGATCTCGCTCAATCTGGAATTGCAGACCTGAACAAGAAGTACAGCAGCCAGGCAGCCGATATTTTCTTCCTGCTGCACCGTCCGCGCCGCTGGAATGCTGGCGAAAGGCTATGGATGGGGCACGAGCGCAAGCGGGGCAAACTTGAGGAGTTGAACTCATTTCTCCGCGGCCAGCCTGGAGACCACTTTGCGCGCGTCACGGGTAGAACGGCCATTCTTCAAGGTGTTCGCTATGTCATTACGCTCGATACTGACACTGAGCTGCAGCGCGACTCGGTCCGTGAATTCGTCGGTGCCATGGCACACCCTCTCAACCATCCTAACTACAGCGACGCAAAGCAGCGCGTTACGGAGGGCTATGGCATCCTTCAGCCGCGCGTCGCCGTGAGCCTTCCCGGCACGAATCATTCGCGTTACGCGCGGCTTTGGGGAGGTGAACCGGGCATTGATCCATACACGCACGCCGTGTCGGACGTTTATCAGGATGTTTTCGGCGAAGGTTCTTTCATCGGCAAAGGAATCTATGACGTGGACGCCTTTCAACAGACCATGGCCGGACGTTTTCCTGAAAATCGCATTCTTAGCCACGATCTCATCGAAGGCTGCTACGTGCGGTCCGGACTACTGAGCGATGTGCAGCTTTATGAAGATTATCCCCCGACCTATGACGCTGACGTGGCGAGACGCCACCGCTGGATTCGTGGTGACTGGCAAATCGCCCGCTGGATTCTCCCGCACGTTCCCGGACCGGAGCGCAACGCTCTCAAGAACCCGCTGTCGCTCCTGTCGCGATGGAAGATCGTTGACAATCTTCGCCGCAGCCTGGTACCGGCTGTTCTTGTCCTTCTTCTACTCCTGACCTGGCTGCGACTATCGCCACTGTGGGCGTGGACCCTGACGGCAATTGGAGCGATCTTTGCTCCCATTCTGTTGAGCGCGTTTTTTGATCTATTGCGAAAACCTGAAGACATGACGCCTCGGCAGCATTTGTCCGAAGTGGCGGGCGCGTTCGGACGCCATTTTGCCCAAGGGTTATTCACTTTGGCCTGTTTGCCTTACGAAGCGTTCTTCAGCCTTGACGCCATCCTGCGCGCGCACTGGCGAATCCTCTTTTCGCATCGGCATCTGTTGGAGTGGAACGCTTCCAGCGAGCACAAGCACAAGGGTCGTTCTGGCCTTGACAATCACTTTGTCTCCATGTGGCCCGCTCCCGCTTTTGCAGCAGCGGTGCTGCTGTGTCTTGCCATCGTGCGGCCTGGTGCTCTGAACGTGGCAGCGCCGTTGTTACTGCTCTGGCTTGCAGCCCCCGCCGTGGCCTGGTGGACTAGTCTGCCGTTGAAGCGTGACGCGATCATGCTATCGCCCGAGCAGATCATTTTTCTCGGTAAGCTCTCCCGCAAGACGTGGTCATTCTTTGAAAAGTTCGTTGGTGCGGAAGATCACTGGCTTCCCCCGGATAACTTTCAGGAAAGCCCGGTTCCTACCGTTGCTCACCGCACCTCGCCAACCAACATGGGTCTGGCGCTACTGGCGAATCTTTCTGCTTACGACATGGGATATATTCCATCGGCCCAAGTGCTTGAACGTACTGCCATGGCCTTTGCGACCATGGGTTCACTTGATCGCTATCGCGGACATTTCTTCAATTGGTATGACACGCTCACGTTGAAGCCTCTATTGCCGCTTTACATATCCGCCGTCGACAGCGGAAATCTTGTGGCCCATGTGCTTACCCTGGAGCCGGGACTCGCCGCGCTTGCCGACCAGCCGGTTCTTTCGCCACGTTTTTTTGCTGGGTTGCTCGATACGCTTGGCGTTTTCATTGATCACGCAAAGCAAGCTGTCCTGCAGGACAATGAGCGGACTAAAGCAGCCCTGGCTCAAGCTACCGATCTGCGGCAAGAGTTGGAGGCTTTAAGAGGTTCGCCGCCAACTCACCTGCGGGCTACTCATACCGCTCTTGAGCAGTTGGCTGCGAAAGCTGCATTGATCAGAGAGGGCGTGACCGGTCTTGCGGAAAGCCAAACTGCTCGTTGGGCGGACGCGCTGGTTCAGCATTGCCACACCGCTCTTGACGATCTTATGTTCCTCGTGCCATGGATCGGGATTGCTAATGTCCCTGATGAACTCAATGGCTTCCCCTGGAACAAGGTTCTGACTCTGCACGAACTGGCCTCCTTGGATACGGAGTCGCTGTCCGCATTCGAAAAGACCGGAGAGCACGCGCGCCGGTGGCTGCAAGAAGCAGCCCCACTCGTCCGCGAGGGTGTTGATCGCGGGCGCGCTCGGATTGCGGAGATTGAGCGGCTCACCCGGTTGTGCGGCGATTTTGCCCGCGTTGAATATGGCTTCCTCTATGACGAAGGTCGCCATCTGATGTCGATTGGATACAACGTCACCGATCATCGTCGTGATGCAAGCTACTACGATCTGCTGGCGTCGGAAGCCAGGCTGGCAAGTTTCGTGGCGATTGCGCAGGGCCAGATCCCACAGGACAACTGGTTTTCACTTGGCCGCCAGCTCACCCATTCCTCAGCTGGACCAACGCTGTTGTCATGGGATGGCTCGATGTTTGAGTACCTGATGCCGCTACTGGTCATGCCAACCTATGCCAACACCTTGCTCGATGAAAGTTACAAGGCGGCAGTGGAACGGCAGATTGAGTATGGCGCCAGCCGCAACGTTCCCTGGGGTATTTCGGAGTCCGGGTACAACGCCGTCGACGTGCATATGAACTATCAATACCGGGCTTTCGGCGTGCCGGGCCTCGGCCTGAAACGGGGATTGGCCGAGGACACTGTCATCGCGCCTTACGCTACGGGACTAGCGCTTTTGGTTGATCCCCAGGCAGCCTGCGCCAACCTCCAACGATTGTCAGCGGCCGATTTTGAAGGTAGTTACGGCTTCTATGAGGCGATTGACTATACGGCTTCGCGCGTGCCGCGCGGTCAGCCCAATGCGATTGTACGGTCGCACATGGCCCATCATCAGGGGATGAGCTTGCTCGCTCTGGCCCATGTTTTGGTGGACAGGCCCATGCAGCGCCGGTTTGAGTCCGTCCCGATATTCCAGGCCACTGTACTGCTTTTGCATGAAAAAGTTCCCAAAGCAAAGGCGCTCTATAGTTCGCCAGAGGAACTGCCGGAAACGCGCAGGATTGATACCGACGGTCAGGAATCCTCAGTGCGCGTATTTCGCAGCCCCAACACCTCTGTTCCAGAGGTGCAACTGCTTTCCAACGGGAAATATCACGTCATGGTCAGCAATGCGGGTGGAGGGTACAGCCGCTGGAAAGATATGGCGGTAACCAGGTGGCGTGAAGACACGACGCGGGATCCCTGGGGAACGTTCTGTTACATCCGAGATATTGCCACCGGTAGATTTTGGTCTTCCGCACACCAGCCCACAGTCAAACCGCTGGAACACTACGAGTCTATTTTCTCGGAAGCGAAGGTTGAGTTTCGCTGCCGTCAGGAGGAACTGGAATCGCACACCGAGATTGCGGTTTCTCCTGAGGATGACATTGAGCTGCGAAGAATCACGCTCACCAACCGGACGAAGAAACGCCGGGTGGTTGAGATCACCAGCTATGCGGAGGTTGTGCTTGCCTCGCCGGCCTCGGACGCCCTGCATCCCGCGTTCAGCAATCTCTTTGTGCAAACGGAGATACTGGAAAAGCGCCGCGCGATTCTATGCACGCGACGGCCTCGATCCAAACATGAACAGTCGCCCTGGATGTTTCACTTAATGGTGGTGCATGGAGCCGCCGCAGGAAGCGTTTCCTACGAAACCGACCGAATGCAGTTCATCGGGCGGGGACGGACAGTTGCGAATCCCCAAGCGTTGACAGGAGACGCATCACTGTCCGGGAGTCAGGGCTCAGTGCTTGATCCAATTGTCGCCATCCGCCACCGCATCACACTGGAACCGGGGCAATCCGCCACCGCCAACCTGGTCTCCGGCGTCGGCGAAACTCGCGATCGCTGCCTGCAACTGGTGGATAAATATCAGGACCGTCATCTGGCTGATCGCGTCTTTGATCTTGCATGGACACATGGGCAGGTGCTCCTGCGGCAACTCAATGCCACAGAAGCTGACACACAAAGTTATGGACGGCTCGCCAGTTCCATCCTTTATGCCAATCCCTCACTGCGCGCCGATGCTTCCGTGCTTGGCAGCAATACGCGTACGCAGTCGGGATTATGGGGCTACTCGGTTTCTGGTGATCTGCCTATTCTGCTGCTCCAGATTAGCGACGTGGCCAACATCGAA
>DASYKK010000173.1:0-13155 GCA_035995565.1 Candidatus Angelobacter sp. | reverse complement strand
CCCGGATGGCAAGCTGCCGGTGGCGCTGCTGGTGCAGGCCGATGGCACGGTGGTGAACAAGATCGAAAACAAGAACGGCAAGCTCAGTGTTGGCGACGTGGAAAAGCTGGTGGAAAGCGAGATGAAGAAGCGCGAGTCCGCGGTGAAAGAGAAGATGGAAGCCGCCAAAGCCAAAGCCAAAGCGGGCGACAGCCAGACGGCAATTGCCGAGTTGAAGCAGGTGGTCGAGCAGAAATGCATGTTCCCGGGCAAAGCCAAAGACGCAGTAAAAGAGCTGAAAAAACTCGGCGTGACGGACGTCAACGCCGAGGCGATGCCGGACGGCCCCAATTTTGATCGGGCGGTGAGTGCGAAGATTCAGAAAACGATGTCCGCGGGGCTGATGGCGGAGAACGCAGCCAACTACACGCAGGCGCAGAAGTACTACACGGCCGCACACAACCTTGATCTTAACGATCCCACGCCGCTGCGCTACCTGGGCGAGCTTTATCGGCACCACACGGGCGAGTGGGACAAAGCGCGCGTGACGTTCGATGCGATCCTGGCCATGCCGGCTGATCCGCTTTCCCGCGCCGTGGCGCTGCATGGGCTGGGCAAGATGACGATCCATGAAGGCGACTTCAAAAAAGGCCTGGGCCTGATGGAAGCTTCAACGCAGGAATTTCCGCTGGCGCTCGCGTACCGCAACCTGGCCGTCTATTGGAATTCTGAAGGCGACAAGGTAAAGGCCGATCAATACACGCGTCAGGCGCTGGCGCTGGACCCGCAAGAATCTTTCAACCTGATTTTTGCTGCGGCGTTTATGGCTGGTAATGGTCATGGCGACGAAGCGCTGAAGATCGCCAAAGACAACGAAGCGATACTGTGCGCGTCCTACAATCTGGCCGCTATCTATGCGCAGCTGGGCCAGAAAGACAAAGCGCTGTCCCTGCTGAAACGCCACTTCTTTGAGTATGAGCGGTACCAGCAAGTCCGCAGCAAAGAGATGATGGAAGCGCGGGTAGATGCGGTGTTTGCGTCGCTCTATAGAGACCCGGCCTTCGTGGCATTGACCAGCGGCGCCGACGGCAGGCTGCCTCTGCCTGCGATGGGCAGCAAGCCGGCTGGGAATTAGACATCCCCTTATTCTGAAAACCGTAAAGGCGCAGAGTGATCTGCGCCTTTTAACTTTTTGTATGCGATACTGACCGAAAATGAGTGACTTGCAGCTTTTGGGCCAACAACTTGGAGCGTATTTTCGCGAGCGGGAGTAAGAAACCTCTTATTTGATAGTTCTAATTTGGGAATGTGGAAAACCGAGGTAATCTCGCGCGAATGCGTCCCTTTTGTTACATTCAGCTTTAGCCCAAGTCACTCAAAAGTAAGGTAGGCATGAAAGCCCTCACAATTCTTGTTGCAGAAGATGATTTGCTCTCCCGTATGGTGCTGGAGCGTTCCGTAATTCAATGGGGCCACCAGATGGTTTCAGCCGTGGACGGCGAAAGTGCCCTGGAATCGTTGCGTACCCGCAGCTTCGATATTTGCCTGCTGGACTGGGACATGCCGAAAATGACCGGCATTGAAATCTGCAAGTGGCTGCGGACGACCGCGGTGGTTCCGAAGCCCTATGTGATCCTGATTACCGGCCGCGACCAGCCGGAAGAGATTCAGGCCGGATATGAAGCCGGCGCCGATGATTACATCATGAAGCCGTGCGATCTGAAATATCTGCGGCGGCGGATTGCGAGCATTGCCGACAAACTAAGCCGCGAGGAAGCAGCCCTGGATAAAGCGGCTGCAGAGAGCGCCGGAAACGTTGGCATCGCAGCATTGAGCCCGCTCGACATTTACTTATCGGATCTGCAATTGATGCGGCGCAAGTCTTAGTCTTTACGGGCAGGTGAAGAGCGAAAGTCCTGGTTCAATCCGCGCTTTCGTTGGTTACGACAACTTGCTTGCCCATCCGTTTTCCGACGTCAGTACAGGCGGAGACGGTTTCGTCGTCAGTGAGCCGGGCGCGCACGATCTGCAGATGTTTCGTGGTAAAAACCGGATTGGCAAAACGCATGCCCGCGACTTTAGCTGCGCGGTAAGTCACGGAAGCAAGATCGGTCACGCGCAGCGACAACGTGTTCGATACCAGAATGGTTGGCGGCTTGCAGATTTTATCCAGCAGCGTGAAAATTTCGATCTTGGATTCCAGTTCATCAGGCACAGCCTCAATCACCAGATCGGCTTCGCGCGCTGCATGTTCCACGGTGGAAGCAAATTCCATGCGGTTGAAAGCGGCCATTGCGTCGGACTTGCTGACTGCGCCAAGATCAGCGTCCCGCACCAGATGCTCACGCAATTCCGCTGCGGCGGTGCGCAAGCTGGAAGGCAGAATGTCTTCCAGGATAGTGCGGTAACCGGCAAGTGCAGAGACGTATGTGATTCCGCGGCCAATGGCTCCGGCGCCGATGACCGCGATGGTCCGGATTTCGGCCATCGATCTAGCCTTTGTCCAGGTTCTCCAGGGTTTTCATGAAGCTGGGGTCTGAGCTGCGCATGTAGTCCGCCAGCCGTTTGCGTTCTTCCGGCGTCATGCCGGAAATCCCTACCACGATACGGCGCAGTGTGGCGGCAATGTCGTCTACATAGTTCATCATTCGAATCAGTTCACCAGTTGCGGGCATGCTGGGAGTAGCTCCTTATATTTCCAAAAGCTATTTTCAACTGTTCCGCAGAAATTAGCAAAGCGCTCTATGGTCGGGTTCACGACGCCGGATTCGTGCATCTAAATCAGCGGGAGTATTCTGCCTGAGAACCGTCTTTCAGTAGTCGTCCCATGAGAGCCAATCCAGCGATATTGACGCCAGAATCAAGCGGTATCTCGGAGTGCCTTGACCGTTTGGCCTCCGAGAAGAGCAGC
The DNA here is from genome assembly GCA_035995565.1 of Candidatus Angelobacter sp. GTDB lineage: Bacteria > Acidobacteriota > Terriglobia > Terriglobales > Acidobacteriaceae > Angelobacter. Next base: position 10,265 of record DASYKK010000173.1, on the reverse strand, counting down.
GCCAAACCGCTTTCCACGTATCGCCTGCAGTTTAACGCCGGCTTCCGGTTTGAAAATGCGCGTCGGCTGGTTGGATATCTGCATGCGCTGGGCATTTCACACATCTATTCGTCTCCTATCCTTAAAGCGCGTCCTGGAAGTTCTCACGGCTATGACATTACGGATCACAATCAGCTGAATCCTGAGGTCGGCAGCTATGAAGAGCTGAAAGAACTGGTCGCGGAATTGAAGAATTATGGCATGGGCCAGGTACTGGACATAGTCCCGAACCACATGGGCATTGGCCCGGGCGCGAATCCATGGTGGTGGGACGTGCTGGCCAATGGACGCGCCTCAGAATTCGCGGAATTTTTTGACATTGACTGGGAGCCGTTGAAGCCGGAGCTCAACAATAAGCTTCTTCTGCCGATCCTGGGCGACCAGTACGGCGCAGAGTTGGAAGCCGGCCACCTTCGACTGATCAGCGACGAAGCCGGATTTCACGTTGAATATTTTGACAGACTTCTGCCGCTTGATCCGCACAGCATTCCCATGATTTTCGAGCGGCGAACGTATGATTTGCCGCAGGAGCTGCGCAACCTGCTCTCCGGCCTGCATAACCTGCCATCGCACAGCGCCCTGGAAGGCGATCTGGTGCGCCAGAGGCGGCGCGCCATTGCGTCATTGACTGTGGCATGGAAAGAGTTGATGGAAAAGTCGCCAGAGTCACGGCAGATCGCAACGAAAGCTGCGGCAATGATGAACGGCCAGGTCGGCGATCCGCGCAGCTTTGACGCACTGCATCGGCTCCTGGAAGCGCAGGTTTACCGGCTGGCCAATTGGCGCGTCTCTGGCGAGGAAATCAATTACCGCCGCTTCTTTGACGTGAATGACCTCATCGGCCTGAGTATGGAAAATCCGCGCGTCTTTGCTGCGACCCATCAATTATTGCGGCACCTGCTGGCCGACGACATGGTCCAGGGCCTGCGCGTTGACCATTGTGACGGGCTGTTGAACCCGCGGCAATACATGATCCGACTGCAAATGCTCTATGCCGCAAGCCAGTGCAGCGGCGCAACACCTCGCGGAACGCTGGCGGAAAATGGCATTGAACTTGACCTGCAACAGGCTTTTGGCCAGCACGACTGGATGAACCAACGCGCCCTGGTGTATACCGTGGTGGAAAAAATCCTGGAGCCCGCGGAAGAGCTTCCCCGCGAGTGGCCGGTGGACGGAACTTCAGGCTACGACTTCACCACGCTGGTAAATGGGCTGTTTATCGATCGCCGCAATGAGCGAAGCTTCGCTAACTTCTATCATCGCTTTGCCGGCGGCACCCAGGACGTAGAAAGCGTGATCTACAACAGCAAGAAGCTGATCATGCACTCGTCGCTGGCCAGTGAAGTAAACGTGCTTGCGCATATGCTTGACGCCATCTCCGCCACGGACCGCTACGCCCGCGATTTCACGCGGAAGTCTTTACGCGACGTGATTCGTGAAACTATCGCGTGCTTCCCCGTCTATCGCACATACATCGATGAACGCGGGGAGATGACCGACCGCGACCGCGCTTACATCCATGAAGCCGTTGCCAAAGCCAAACGGCGCAACATGGACAAGGCGCCCGCCAGCTTCGATTTCCTGCGGGACATCCTGTTGCTGAAACGGAAAACTTCAGAAGACCAGTCTGACCTGTACCGCAAAAAGCTGCAATTCACCCTCAAGTTTCAACAGCTCACCGGCCCTGTGATGGCCAAGGGCATGGAAGATACCGCATGCTACGTCTATAACCGGTTCATCGCGGTGAATGAAGTAGGCGGATCGCCGCGGCAGTTCGGCATCACCACAGACGAATTTCATGCCGGCAATCTAAAGCGCGCCGAAAGCTGGCCTTATTCCATGCTGGCCACTTCTACGCATGACACCAAACGTAGCGAAGATGTGCGGGCGCGGCTGGACGTGCTTTCTGAAATGCCGAAAACATGGTCGGCGCATGGGTTGCGCTGGCGCCGGACCAACCGCTTGCGCAAACGTATGCTTCCTGACGGCCGCCAGGTGCCGGATTCCAACGAAGAATACCTGCTTTACCAGACGCTGGTCGGCACGTGGCCATTCGACATGAGTACGGACGCTGTGCGCAACGAATACGTCGAGAGAATTCAGCAATACATGTCGAAGGCCGTTCATGAAGCCAAAGTCAATCTAAGCTGGATCAGCGATGATCCGGCTTACGTTGAAGCGTTGCGGCAATTCATTGAAAAAATACTGATGTCCGGAACGTCCACGCGGCCAAATGCCTTTCTTGGGCAAATTCGTGCATTCATGCCGCCCATTATGTTTTTCGGGGCCATCAACTCGCTCGCGCAGCGCGTGCTCATGCTTACTTCGCCCGGTAATCCTGACATTTACCAGGGTACCGAGCTATGGGACTTTAGCCTGGTCGATCCCGACAACCGGCGTCCCGTAGATTACGCTTTGCGCGAGAGATATCTCACCGAACTCGACCGCAAAGCTGAAGCGGGCAATCTGCCTGAGATGTGCGCCGAGCTGCTCAACAATTATCAGGATGGGCGAATCAAAATGTGGACTACCATGCAGGCGCTGCGTCTGCGCCGTGACCGCCGTGAGTTGTTTCACCCCGGGCAATACCGCCCGGTGCACGGCACGGGCGCGAAGCAGCAGCATCTGGTCGCTTTCGCTCGTGAGCACAACAACCAGGTGGCTATCGTGGCTGTGCCCCGTCTTAGCTATACCCTGGCTGGCGGCGCGTTGCGCGCTCCTCTTGGGGGTTTATGGGAAAACACCGAAATACCTGTACCACCGCGTTCGGCGGAGTTTCTGGAGAATGTTTTTACCGGAGAGAAAATCAGGGTCACTCCGCAAAGAACCCTGCTATGCAGCGAAGTCTTCGCGCACTTCCCCGTAGCCTTGCTGGTCAGCACTTAGCGGAATACGGTCGGTGATGGAAGAAAGTGTGGCCAGCTTTTCCGCCAGCGTACTCGTTAGCGCGCTTTTCTCGAAGCGCCAGCCCCAGTTGCCATCGCTCAGTGATGGTGTGTTCATACGGGCTTCACTGCCCAGGCCAAGAAAATCCTGCAAAGGCACGATAGCGAGCCGCGCAACGGAGCCCAACGCGGCCCGGATGAATGCCCAATGCATTCCGTCCGCGGGTTCTCCTAAATAGGTTGCGGCGAGGCGCTTCTCTTCCTTATTTGCCGAGGATTTCCACCAGCCGGCCGTCGTGTCATTGTCATGAGTGCCGGTGTAGACCACGCAGTTGGGCTCAAAGTTTTGCGGCAAATAAATGTGAGCGCCCGGATCGCCGAAGCCAAATTGCAGCACCTTCATTCCGGGGATACCCAGCCGCTCACGCAAAGCATGGACGGCTTCGGTAATCAAGCCAAGATCCTCGGCGATAAAGGGCAAATCGCCCAAACTGGCGCGCAGTGCGTGGAACAGGTCATCACACGGTCCCTCCACCCATTTGCCATGCACCGCCGTAGGCTCATCGGCGGGAATCTCCCAATAGCTTTCAAACCCGCGGAAGTGATCAAGGCGAAGGATATCGCAGGTCTCCAGCGCGCCTCGCATGCGCTGAATCCACCAGTCATAGCCGCGCGCCTTGCAGACGCCCCAGCGGTACAAAGGATTGCCCCAGCGCTGGCCCGTCACGCTGAAGGCGTCCGGCGGCACGCCGGCCACTACGGTTGGCAGCAAATTCTCGTCCAGAAAAAACAGATCGGGATTACGCCACACGTCGGCCGAATCATAATTCACGAAGATGGCAACATCGCCCACGATCCTGATCCCGCGTTGGCCGCAGTATTGGTGCAAGGATCGCCATTGCTCAAAAAATGCGAATTGAATGGCACGCTCGCGTTCCAGTTCGGGCTGGTGCTCAAGTCCGAACTTGTGCAGCCCTTCAGCTTCGCGCCGGGCCAGTTCTTTCGGCCATGAACTCCATGTGGCTCCGCGATGGACCTGGCGCATCACGTCAAAAAGTACGAAGTCTTCCAGCCACCAGGCGTGAGTGCGCTTGAATGCCTCAAATCGGCCACGCTCGCCATTACCGCGTTCCAGAAAGTTCTGGGCTGCCTGCTGAAGCAGAGACATCTTGAAAGCCTTTGCTTCATCGAAATCAACCCGGCCATGAGGAGCAGGCATCTTTCTTGTCTTGTCTTTGTCCAGCCAGCCCCGTTCGGCCAGTCTTTCCAGGCTGATCAGCAGTGGATTCCCGGCAAACGCGGAGATGGCGGAGTAAGGAGAATTGCCCAATCCGGGGGGCGAGAGCGGGAGCACCTGCCACAATCCCAGGCCGGACCGGGCCAGAAAGTCCGCAAATGCGTAGGCTTCCGGGCCAAGATCGCCTATGCCGCCCAGCGAAGGGAGCGATGTTGGATGCAACAATATTCCGGCCAGGCGCTGGGACAGCATAGTTCTCTATGATGCAGCCTTAGCTGCGGGATTTGGTCAGATTGTCCATTTCTGTTTTGTTGATCTTTACTTTGCCCTCTTTTTCCAGGCGCGTGTTCAGATCGGTCACGAACAGAGTCAGCACTTCCTGACGCTTCTGTGAGGCTAGACGCTCGCGCAGCTGATCGCGTTGCTTGGCAAAGTCAGCATCGGTTGGCGATGGCTCACGACGTTCCAGAATCTGTAAGACCGCCTGACTCGTGCCTAGATTCAGCGGACCGCTGATTTCGCCCTGCTTCATAGTGAAAGCCGCATTCGCCGGCCCTGACAAGGAGCCGATATCCGGCACTTGTTGCGTTCGCGAAACCAGGTCACTGGTCTTCACGGTGGCACCCGCTTCTTTTGCTGCCTTGCCCAGATCATGCTCGGCGTGGGCGCGGTCCGCAAGTTCCTGCGCCTTGCGTCTCAGAATATCGGCAGCGCGCTGGTTCTTGAATTCAGTAGCCACGCGATCTTTGATTTCGTCGAATGACGGTGTCCGCGCCGGCTCGATCTTGCTAACATCAAATACCACGGTGCTTTGCGGAGTCTGGGTAGCCTGCGGCCCAGCCTTTTCCTTGGTGGAGAAAATCGCGTCCATTAACGGGGGTTGCGGGCCAATTCCCGGCAGCGCATCATTACGGGTAATCATATTGCTGCTGACGACCTGTGCGCCATACTTGCTTGCGGCCTTGTCCAGCCCCTGCTTCTGCGCGATCGATTCCGCGTCCGTCGAAGCCTGGGTCATCGCGGCTTTGATTTTTTCCGCCTTGATCGCTCCTTCGATTCCTGCTTTTACCTCGTCCAGCGGCTTCAGGTGCGCATCTTCTTTTTCTTCCGTCTGGATGATGTGGAACCCGAAAGACGACTGCACCGGATCACTGATCTGGCCTTTGTTCTGGGCAAACGCGACTTTGTCAAATTCCGCTACCGTCTGGCCCCTGCTGAGCCAATCCAGTTCGCCGCCTTTGTCTTTGCTGCCGGGATCGCCGGAATATTTCTTTGCCAGCCCTGCCCAGTCTCCAGTTGCTTTGATCTGCTTCAGCACATCCTCGGCTTTGGCGCGCGCTGCATCCACAGCTTTCGGATCTACCTTGCCGTCCGGACCTGGTTTGGGCATTTCTATAAGGATGTGACGAACTTTCACCCGCTCAGGAATGCGATATGCGGCTTGGCCAGCGCTGTACGCTCGCTGTATCTCAGCCGGATCCACAGTCACCTTGTCCGCGACGTTCTTCTCATTCAGAACAAAGTACCTGATTTGCCGCTTCTCCGGGATAGCGCCGGTATAGCGCGCCTGATTCGCCGAGTAAAAGGCCTTCAACTCCGTGTCCGTCGGCTTGATGGCTTTTGCAACGTCATCCAGCTTGAGAACGGCATACTGAAATTTCACTTTCGTGTTCTGGTCTTTATAAGCCTGTTCGACATCGGAGTCGGTTGCCGTCGCCCTGGCGCCGATAACGTTCACCAGCTTCCGTTGCAGCAGGTCTAGCCTGACATCGCGCTCAAAATTCTCTACCGTAGTACCGCCCTGCGTCAGCAGCTGCTTATACTTTTCCGAGCCAATCCACTTTCCTGCGGGGAAAAAGGCCTGCTTATAGGGCCCGTACTGCAACTCGTCGCGAAATTCCTGGTCTGAAACCTTCAGCCCCATGCGCTCGCTCTCATACTGAAGTTCAGCCTGCTGTATCAGTTGCTTGATTGCCTGCTGGCGCATGATAGGCATATAGAAATCCGGAATCTGGTTCCCGCGGGCCTGCGCCTGTACCACCCGCGCTACTTCCTCGCGATGGATCTCATGGCCGCCGACGGAAGCCACCACGCCGGTCTCACTGGCCGACGTATCCCCCGCAAAACCGGGGATAAGGTAGGTCACCATGCTGGCAGCCAGAATCAAAAGGAATCCGGCGAGGATATATTTTGCGGCTCTGTTGCCGCTCTGCAAAAACTTAATCATGGATGGAATGCTCCAGGAAATTATGAGGTCAACTATCCTTAATTATAAATGGCCCGGCGCTTTAACAAAACTTTACCCTCTAGCCAATGCCTGCACGAGCCCGCGTGCGCATCACACCACTCGACATACCCCAAAATAAGAAGGTTTGCGCGAATAAGGACGCAAGTATGCGCAGAGTCCCGGACAGGAAGTTTGCGGAAACACTCTTTGCGGAAAGAGTTAGGATTCCGACGTGGAGACGTAGCATTGCTACGTCTTTTTGCTTCTGCCAGGGTCTCTCCAGTACCCAACAAGTGCGCCGTTCCAGCGTTTAAGGTTGTCGTTTGCGATTGGGAGCATGAATCAGCGAAGCCAAGTTCTGGTCTACGACTTTTAGTGTCATAATTCTTTGATAAGCGCGAGGTAGAACATCATGCCGGTAAATAAACGCTATCCTCTGTTTCTTGCTATCACAATCGCTCTAATGATTATTACAGGATGCGGAGGAAGCAGCCGCGTTACCTTCCCTCCTCCGGTGGGTCCATTCACTAACGCAAACCTGAGTGGCCCTTTTGCCTTCTCGTACACTGGGTCTGACGCTTCAGGCTTCCTGGCTGTTGCCGGCAGCTTCGTCGCAGACGGCGCCGGGAATATCACCTCCGGAACGCAGGACGTTAACAGCGGACTGGGCGTGAAGACCAACGCAACTGTTACCGGCACCTACGTCGTGCGCGCCGACGGGCGAGGCACGGCTACACTGAATTCGCCTGCCGGAAACACCACTTTGGATTTTGTGATCGTGGCCAGCGGACACGCGCTGGTGACCCGTTTTGACAGCCGGGCAACCGGCAGCGGCACAATTGACCAGCAAACGACCTCGGCTTTTTCCAATGCTGTGCTGGCAGGCCCGTTCGCTTTCAGTCTGTCAGGAATTGACACGGGCGGAATTCCCATGGCGATTGGCGGCATCTTTACCTCGGACGCTTCAGGCACGCTTACTGCCGGCGTGGACGATTCCAACGACGATGGCGTTATCGTGACCAGTGATCCAATGACAGGATCTATCCCGATGACCTCCACCGGCCGCGGCACGGGCACATTGAATACATCCAAAGGCGCTCTCACATTTGCCTACTACGTTGTCGACGCGAATCATTTGAAATTCGTGGGAACGAACACGTTCCCGGCGCTGGGTGGCGAAGCTTTCCGCCAGTTGGGCACATTCAACAACGCCTCTGTTTCCGGCCCCTTCGCTTTTACATTGGCGGGAGCAGATTTGCTTTCACGTAATCCCTTTGCTGCAGGTGGAGTGCTGACGTCTAACGGCGCCGGCACGATTACCAATGGCATAGAGGATTTCAACGACGGCGGGGTCGTCAATACCAATGTCACTTTCACCGGCACCTACACGATGGCGGCCAACGGGCGCGGAACGATGAGCCTGACTACAACCGCTGGAAACTTTACCTTTGCCATCTATCCTTCCACGGGAGGCGTTCTGGTGCTTGAAACCGATGTTCGGTTCCAGACAACCGGCACTGCGCTCCAGCAACAGACCACGCCTTTTACTGCCGGTTCTCTCTCGGGGACCTATGGAATGAATTTCACGGCGTCAAGCAACGGCGTTGAGCTGGATTCGATTGCGGAATTCACGGCCGACGGCGCGAGCAAGCTGACCGGTATCATTGACGTGAACAACAGCGGCGGCATCACCTTTGGACAACCCCTTTCCGGGACATTTACCGTGGCGGCCAACGGACGGTCCACCATGACCTTGCAAACGCCGTTAGGAACGCAAAACCTGGTGGTCTATCTGGTGAATGGTACCCGCGCGCTCTTCGTCGAAATTGATGGCGCAGTGATTGCTGCCGGCGACATCCGCCACCAGTAAACGATCTTCAACCTGAACGGTAAAGGGCGGCAGAAATGCCGCCCTTTGTCTTAACCAGAATTGCTCTCCCTCTAAAAGCAACAAGGCGGAACGCCTGTGCTGCACGTCCCGCCTCTGGCTCTCAGAAAGAGCTAACCTCATTATTTTTATAGCCGCTTAGTAAACCCAGTTACGGCCATTCCAATAAACCCAGCGCCGTCCGTCCCAACGCCGGTTGTATCCGTCGTTACGGCGATCGTAGTTCCCGTTGTATCGCCAGTCCCGTCCGTATCCTCGGTCATCGCGGTCGCGATAAACTCGGCGGTCATCGCGGTCGCCATCGCCGCCCCGATAAACTCGGTAGTTATTGTTGTAACCACGGTTTCGGTCGCGATCGCCGCGACGATCCCTGTCCCTGTCGCGATCCCTATCCCTGTCGCGGTCCCGGTCGCGGAAAGCCACATCCTGTTGAACAACTTGTGCCGATGCCAAAGCCGAACCGCCGGTAATAAGTGCCGCTCCAACCAACATCATTCTTAAACGATTCATAATCTCCTCCGATTTTCGCCAGGCCCGACTTCCTTGTCCTTTGCTGGTTCAGGTCTTAGCTTTTCGTCCTGTCTGTTCAAACCCTGATTCGCAGCCTTGGTTCTGAAAGCCTTGTAACGATTGTCTAAGCCCTGTAACGAACTGTATGGTTTTGTAAGGAGGCCCCCCTTGATCGGTAAAATATTTGTGTTCTGAGTAGCCGATTCACCGCGTCTAAGCATCCAAAATCGCTTAAGAGGTGCGCCTTGGCACATATTCCCCCGATGAGTGAATCCGAGCAACTACTCCATGCGCTCCGCCAGTGCGGTGATCAACTGGCCCTGTGGATCAGCAAATCTCCCGCAAATGCCTGCCTGTTGATTGAAGACCCGGTTGCCGCCATGGAAGCCGCAACCGCGCCCGCCGACGTGGATATAGCTGTCATGCTCGAGTTGGAGGCCGTCTTGACCGAACTGGCCCACAAGCTTGATTTGCCGGCAACCATCCGGGTCGAAACAGATTTGAGCAAGGCTTCATAAGCGCTGCCTGCTTATCGCCGCGCTGCAGATTGCCGATGGCCGGCAAAACAAAATGGCCCGGCATTCTGCACACTCGGGCCACTCGTTATTGAGTAAGGGGGTCGTCCTACTCAAACCGTAAAGCTTCTATCGGATCCAGCATCGCAGCTTTCCGCGCCGGATAAAATCCAAAGAAGATTCCCACCGCCGTTGAGAACACCACCGCCGCTCCCACCGCTATGGGCGAAATCAAAATGCTCCAGCCCAGGACCTTGGTGATGGCCATGGAAGAAGCCACGCCAAACAAAATGCCCAGAATTCCTCCCGCCATGCTGAGCACCACTGACTCACTCAGAAACTGCCTGAGCACATCGGACTCCGTGGCGCCAATCGCAATGCGTATGCCAATCTCCCGCGTACGCTCAGTCACTGAAACCAGCATGATGTTCATGATCCCAATTCCGCCGACAAGCAGCGAGACGCCGGCAATCGAAGCCAGCAGAAGGGTCATCACCTTGGAAGACTCGTCCGCCAGTTGCGCCACATCGGCCAGGTTGCGCACGCTGAAGTCGTCATCCTGTCCGGCACGGATGCGATGGCGGTCGCGCAGCAGCGAAGTGATCTGCCCCTGCGCCGGGTAGCTGGCCGATTGCGACGTGGCCGATGCCATGATGTATTGCAGCCAGTCCTGCCCGGTAATCTTCTTTTGCAGCGTGGTGATAGGCACAAAGACGCCGTCATCCTGGTCCTGTCCCATTCCCGACTGCCCTTTGGCCTGCAGCACGCCGACAACCTGAAACGGCAGGTTGCCGATACGAATCGTCCTGCCCGTGGGATCAATGTTTCCGAAAAGGTTTTGCTGCACCGTCGCTCCCAGCACCACAACGTTGGCGGCGCGGGTAACGTCATCCTGAGAAAAGTTCGCGCCCTTGGCAAAATTCCAGTTGCGGATATCAAAATATTGCGGCTCGGTGCCGGTAAT
>DASYKK010000172.1:0-5671 GCA_035995565.1 Candidatus Angelobacter sp. | reverse complement strand
GTCCTTCCCCTTCTCGTCTTTCATTTTCAGGGGATGCCCGGTTTCATCCACCAGTTCCACCTTGATCTTGCGGAAAGACCCGTCTTGAGCGTGGTTAGTGGGATGATAGGAAATCGCGTACTGATTGCGGATGGTCTGGCCGATGTCGCCGAAAATCTCACGCAACTGGCCGTCGAAGATGGGCTCATACCAGCGGCCGCCGGTCATTTTAGAAAACGCCTTCATCTGATTGTCAGCCTGAAGAAATGTCATGTTACAGCTGAATTCAGTGATGCCGCACAGATACTTCGTCAAACCATGGCTTTCGGCGTAATTCAGCAAAGCCTTGCCGGTACTGACGGTGTAAATTGCAATATCTTTTGATGCCTGGACCTTTTTAAGAGTCTGGTCCAGGGTGTGTTTGCTGAAGCTGTCACGCCCGCTGCTGATAAGGATGATGTACTTCCGGCCTTCGATATTTTCCAGACGGTCAATGGTGTCATAGAGCGAATCGAAAAGATTGGTTTCCTGACTCATGGCCATGCCCGGCTGCAAGCTGCTGACTGCGCCCATGATGGCCCGCTTGTCCTGCGTGAAGTCTTCCAGAATATGCGCCTTCAGATCATAGGAGATCATGGCGATCCAGTCTTCTTTTTTCAGAGTCTGGGCAAACACATACGCTGACTTGATGGAATCGATCTGGAAGCTATAGAAGTACTGATTGTTGGAAAACTCCACCAGCATAACTGCTGTGATCGGCGCCTGAATCTGATTGAAATTGGTGATGGTCTGGGGAACGTTGTCTTCCAGCACCCGGAAGTATTCCTTCTTCAGGCCAGGGATAAAGGAGCCGTCTTTGGAAAGCACTCCCACGTCCACAGTGACAAGCTGAGAAGCCACGCGCATGGAAAAGTTATCCAGCCCCTCAACTTTCTTGGGAGCTTTGGGGGCGTCATCCTTCGGCGGGGGTTCATCTTTCTTCTTGGGCACGGCGATTGGACCGATATCGCCCTGCGGGCCTCCCGCGTCTGCGGGCGCATTAGCCTTCGGGGTCGGTGTGGGACTGGCCTGAGGGTCGGCGTTTTGGGCCCGAGCGGCCGGGCTGGCAAGCCACAAGCCGGCGATCAATGTAAGCGCGGCAAGAAAGCGCAAGCAGGCGTTCCCCTTAGAAATACGTAATGGTCTAACGGCATGTATTAAGAGCATTTCACACTGCCTTTTTATGAGTTTGTACTTTAGTATAGATGCACGAACTCAGCTTTTTAGAAGCCATTTTTCCCCGCGCTGCAGGGCCGGTTCGGACGATTGTATTTGCAGCACTGGTTTGTAGCATGAAAAAAGCAGTTGTACTGTTGAACGTTTTCTTCGTTTTTCTGAGCCTGGGCCATGCCCAGACACGCGCCGCCAGCCTGCCCAGCCCGCAAGATCCTGCCCCGACAAAGATTATGAAGGTGGACGACGTGCGTCCGGGGATGAAGGGCGTTGGTTACACCGTATTCCAGGGCACTAAGCCGGAAGCCATGGGAGTGGAAGTGCTGGGCGTGCTCCGCAACCTGAACGGCCCCAAGAGTGACGTGGTGCTGGTGAAGCTGGTGGGTGAGAAGCCCGAGTTCACCGGCGTGGTCGCCGGCATGAGCGGCAGCCCCGTCTACATTGACGGCAAACTGCTGGGCGCGATCGCCTACCGCATTGGCCAATTTTCGAAGGAGCCAATTGCAGGTGTGACTCCCATCGAGCAGATGCTGGAGATCAATGAGTTCGATCAGAGCATTCCGCAGTCTGGCGCCGCGTCCGCGGCCCGTGTCTCTGGCGCATCCAAGACAAGCACACCCGGCGCTGATAACAGCAATCCTATTCAAAGCTACGCGCAGTACCTCACTCCGATTGACGCTCCGTTTGTGTTCAATGGATTTAACGAAGCAGCCATCAAGCAATTCGCACCGGCTTTGTCCGCGGCTGGCATCACTCCGGTCATGGGTGTTGGCTCCGCCAGTAAGGAAAAGCAGCCTGAACCGCTGGTGCCCGGCTCGGCCGTAAGCGCCATCATGGTGCGCGGCGATATGGACGTTGCGGCAACCTGCACCGTCACTTACATGGATAAAGACCACCTGCTGGCTTGCGGCCATCCGCTCATGCAGTTCGGCATGGTCGATATGCCAATGACGAAGGCCAATGTGGTGGCAACGTTGTCTTCTCCCCTGAACGCCTTCAAGATCATCAACACCACAGAGGCCGTGGGCGCTTTTGTGCAGGACCGCCATACCGGCATTCTGGGCCGCTTTGATCGCGAACCAAAGATGATTCCAGTAACGCTCAACATTCACGGTCCCAGCGGGCCGCGCGAGTATCACTACGAAGTCCTGAACAACGCGAAGCTCACGCCCGTGATGATGATGACCACGGTTTACAACGCATTAATGGGCATGAACCAGTACGGAGAAGAGACGACTTACAGAATGAATGGGCGCATTCACGTAAACGGCTTTTCTGATGTGCGCCTGACCAATATGTTTTCTCCCGTGGACGCTACACCTACGGCTTACGCTGTGGCCATGTCACTGGGCGACCATTTTGGCCGCATCTATGACAATCCTTTTGAGGCTCCCAAGGTAAGCGGCGTAAATCTGGAATTCGACCTGGAGCCCGAACGCCGTGCTGCCGTGCTGGAAAGCGCGCGCACCGATGTGACAGAAGCGCGACCGGGCGACGAGATCACGATTGAAGCCGTTCTGCGGCCTTATCGTGGCGACCGCATTGTGCGTCGCATTCCTGTTCGCGTTCCCACTTCCGCGCCCAAGGGCTCTCTCCGCATTTTGGTGAGCGACGCAGAAACGCTGGACCGCGCGCGGCGCTCGACACCGGCAATGGGCAGGCGTATGGACTTGCACTCCACCATTGAAGTGCTTAACAAAGAACACCTGAATGATCATCTGTATGTTTCCCTGCTTGAGGCCAATCCGCAAGCCACGGTGGAAGACAAGGTCATGCCGGCCGTGCCTCTTTCCGTGATGAACGTGATGGAAGGCATGCGGGCCACGCAGGAGATGGTGGTTTTCAATGAATCGGCGGTGAATGAAGCGTCAACGCCAGCGGGCTACGTGGTGAGCGGCGCGCAGATCATCAGCGTCAGCATTAAATGATCTGAAATCCCCGAGCGTAGCAAGGGATCGCTATTGTCAGCAGGCCATGAAGGGGCGGAGCTTTCTCTCGAGCACGCAGATCGACAGACGTTCCCGCGGAGCTCAGCACAAATCTGCATTGGTAATAACCCATAGATTGAGAGCTGATAGCGATCCCTCGCTTACGCTCGGGATTTCAGAAAAAACAACCTGCTGTTACCCTTATTAGAGATGAAAAAACTTCTTCCTGTCTGCATTGTTATTGCTTTTGCTGGTTTCGCGGTTGCCGAAGGCACGCGCCAGTGGAAAGAAACCGGCTACGACGAATTTGAAAAGGGTACTGCCCGTGGCATCGCCATCCGCAGCACCGGACAAATTGAACTTGCGCCGGCGTTCAAAGCCATTTACACCAGCCCCTCCTCATTCATTTGGAGTATCGCGGCAGACAAGGATGGTGTAGTTTACGCCGCCACCGGCGCGCCAGGTAGAGTCTATCGCGTCACACCCGACGGCAAATCCACCGTGATCTTTGAACCCAAGGAATTGCAAGTGCAATCAGTCGTCCTTGGTCCGGATGGCGAGGTTTACGCCGCTACCTCGCCCGATGGCAAGGTGTATCGAATCACGCGCAAGCCGGGCGGTACGGCAACCGCACCGGAGTTCGCCGCCGAAACTTTCTTCGATCCGAAAACTAAGTACATCTGGGACATGGCCTTCGACGCGCAAGGGCGCCTGTACATCGCTACAGGAGACAACGGCCAGATTTTCCGTGTGGAGAAAAATGGGCAGGGCGCAGTCTTCTTTAAGTCCGACGAAGCGCATATGCGCGTACTGGCTTTTGATCCCAGGGGCAACCTGATCGCGGGTTCTGACGGAAGCGGACTGATCTATCGCATCTCACCGGCAGGCGAGGGCTTCGTACTTTACAGCGCACCCAAAAAAGAAATCACCGCGCTGGCTGTAGATGCCGCCGGTAACATTTATGCTGCAGGCACAGGCGAGAAGCGCGCCGCACAACAAACAGGAGCACTCAGTGCGCCCACTGCGCCGCCCGCTGCCCCCGGGACTCCACCCGCCGCGGCACCGTTTGCCGGCAACGTGAGCCTTTCCGGATCAGACGTATACAGCATTGCGCCGGATGGTTCGCCCAGAAAAATCTGGTCATCCCACGACGATATTGTTTACGCCCTGGCATTCGACTCCGCCAAAAGACTGGTCGCAGGCACAGGAAATAAAGGTCGTATATATGCGATCGAAAAGAACGGCGACTACACCGACTTGCTACGCGCCACAGCCAACCAGGTGAGCGCGTTCAGCAAAGCGCCAAATGGCGGCCTTTATTGTTCTACCAGCAATCTGGGCAAGATCTTTGTGATGGGCAACGGCACGGAAGCAGACGGCACGTTTGAAAGTGACGTAAAAGATGCGCAGATATTCTCTCGGTGGGGACGCGCGGAAGTCCGAGGTCGCGGCAACTTTGAGCTGTTCGCGCGCAGCGGCAACGTCGACAACCCTGATCGTAACTGGAGTCCGTGGGCGCGCATTGACCTGGCCAAAGATGCACGGACAGATGTTCCGGCAGCGCGCTTTATCCAGTGGCGTGCCGTGCTCAAGCCGGCGAACCCGCCCACACAAATCGATGAAGTGGCGATCAATTATCTTTCCAAGAATGTTGCTCCGTTGGTGGACGATGTGGTGGTTCAGGTGGGAGCGCGCTTTCAGCCGCAATCGAAAATGACGGGCCCTGAGACTATCGCCGTCAGTCTGGGACCGTCGCCACAGCAATTCGGCAATAGTCATATGGAAAATGCTCCCACGGCCAATAAAGACCGCGGTTCTGTTGCCGTGCGCTGGGCCGCGCACGACGAGAACGACGACAATCTGGTTTACTCGGTTTACTACCGCGGCGACAACGAGAACGACTGGAAGCTCTTAAAATCCGACTTGACGGACAAGTTTTATTCCTTTGAGTCCGGCCTGCTGCCTGATGGCGGCTACACCATCAAGGTGGTGGCCAGCGACGCGCCATCGCACAGCCCGGAAGATGCGCTCTCTGACGAAAAAACCAGCCAGCGCTTTGAAGTGGATAACACGGCGCCACGCGTGGAAAATCTGGCAGCCCGCGTAGAAGGCCAGGATTTACACGTCACATTTCACGCCGCCGATGATGGATCGCCAATTAAGCGCGCTGAGTACTCGATTGATGCCGGCGAGTGGCAATATGTGGAACCCGTGGGAGCGCTCTCGGATGCAAAAAGCGAAAACTACGACTTCACGGTACTGTTGAGCAACGCGCCTCCTACGCCGGAAGAACCTGTGAACCAGAAACGCAAGAAGCGCAAACCTGCTCCAGCGGCTGCGCTGGCGCCGGCTGCGGAGCACGTGGTGGTGGTGCGCGTTTATGATCGGGCTGAGAATGTGGCGACGGCAAAGGTCGTGACGAAGTAGTTCGGGAATTTGGCCGCTAATTCACGCAAATTTTCGCGAATCAAACCAAGTTCAAGAAGATTTGCGCTCATTCGCGTTGATTCGGGGCTGAAACCAGGACCAGGTCCCGCATATAATCGCTTCGC
>DASYKK010000171.1:0-1933 GCA_035995565.1 Candidatus Angelobacter sp. | reverse complement strand
TATCTGGATCTACCTGCTGGCCTTTGCTCCCACGGTGATGTTTGGTATCCATGCCCTCACCAGCCCCATGGGACGCAATTGCAGCATTGAAGAAGACACGCGCGTCTTAGCTTACACCTTCCAGATTTTCTATTTGCGGGTTGGAATTTTCTTTGGCTGCATGGGACTGTTCACCTGGCTATTTCGTGGCGAAATCGTGGAAAAAAGCCTGCACTACTATTTCCTTTCGCCCATGCGCCGAGAGTTGCTGGTGGCAGGGAAGTTTCTGGCCGGCTTGATCACCACATCCCTGGTCTTTGGCGCCTCGGTTCTGCTGTGTTTCACATTTGTCTACGGCCATTTCGGCGCGCCGGGACGGGCGTTTGTATTCAATGGCCCTGGTCTTGGCCAACTCGGGTCGTATCTTCTTGTGACCGTGCTCGCGTGCCTGGGATTCGGCTCCATCTTCCTGGCGCTGAGTCTGATCTTCAAGAACCCGATCATCCCCGGAGTAGTGGTGCTGTTGTGGGAATCGTTCCATGCCGTTGCGCCATCGCTGCTGCAAAAGTTCAGTGTCACTTTCTACCTGAAGCAGCTTTCGCCTGTGACTATTCCGCCGGACGGCATCATGGCTCTCTTTACCGTAATGGCTGAGCCGGTATCTCCCTGGCTGGCGATTCCCGGGCTGCTGTGTCTGAGCGTCGCAATTCTTGCGTTCGCCGGCTATCGCATTCGCCGGACTGAGATCAGTTATCTCGCCGATTAGCTTATTTCTGCAAAAACGGATTGGTCTCGCGCTCTTCACCGATGGTCGTAACCGGTCCATGACCGGGCACCACTTCTGTCTCATCCGGCAGGGCCAACACCTGTGTATGCAATGAGCGCATGATTTTATCCATCGACCCTCCGGGTAGGTCGGTGCGGCCAATGCTGCCGGCAAAGAGGGTGTCACCGGCGATCAGCTTTTTTTCTTCGGGAAAATAAAGGCAGATGCTGCCTTCAGTGTGTCCCGGAGTATGAATCACATTTGACGATATCTCCCCAATCTTCAGCACGCGCCCCTGGCCTACTGCCTCATCCACTTGAACGTCACCGGGCGGTCTCATGCCTACCCACGCCGCTTGCATGTCCAGCATCTTCAGCAGGGCGTAATCGCTCTGATTCATCAGAATGGGAGCGCCGGTGGCCGCCTTGAGCCTCATCGCGCCGCCCACATGATCGATATGCGCGTGAGTAATCACAATTTGCTTCAGTATGAGTTTCTCCTGGCGCAGGATTTCCAGAATTCCTTCGATCTGGTCGCCAGGATCGATCACCATGGCTTCGTGAGTCTGCTCGTCGCCAATAATTGAGCAGTTACATTGCAGCGGGCCGACAGGAAAGACTTTGTGGATCATAGCAATATGCTAATCGCTGGAAGCGTCTATCGGCCAGCTGTAACGCTGCCCTGGTTTATAAGTCTCACCGGAAAGGGAAGCGCGATACAAAGCAAAAGCCGCCCGCGGGCGGCCTTGCTGAAGCGAAAAGCGGCTATTTTTTCGGCGTTTCTACCGGCGTGGGGACTCTGTCCATGACAGAAGACGAACCGCGCAAGCTGGTGATATAAGTCAGCGTCATCGACGTGAGCATGAAGATGATGGCGCACCAGGTAGTCAGCCGGGAAAAGACGGTGGCCGTGCCGCGGGGGCCAAACGCTGTCTGGCTGCCCATTCCGCCAAAGGTGGCGGCAATGTCGGCGCTCTTGCCGTGTTGCAGCAGCACCACGACAATCAATACCGCGCACACAATTACATGAACAATGGTTATCAAAACACTAATCATCTGTTTGTTGAAAATCCTTTCAAAACTTGGTGCGGAAGGGGGGATTTGAACCCCCACGCCTTTCGGCGCCACCCCCTCAAGATGGTGTGTCTGCCAGTTCCACCACTTCCGCTCTGGGCCTGTTTGCACCCAC
>DASYKK010000170.1:0-3960 GCA_035995565.1 Candidatus Angelobacter sp. | reverse complement strand
AAGAGCGGGAAGTCGGGAAAAGGTTCGGACGGAACCAGCATTCGGCGAAGCGGCTCAACCGGAAGATCAATGCCAACAAATTTTGCAATCTGCGCTGACCACGCGCCGGCGGCATTCACGACGGTTCGCGTTGAAACCCGGCCTCGTGTCGTTTCCAGGTCGAAGGCACCTTGTTGATCGACGGTGATGCCGGTGACCTCGGTCTTCTTCCAAAGAATTCCGCCCTGTTCAATGGCGGACGCCATGAAGCCGTTCATCACGCTATAGGGATCGACAAAACCATCCGTGGAGCAAAAGCTGCCGCCAAGGATGTCATTCGAGCGGAGCTGTGGCAGCATGGCGCGGATTTCCTTGGCTGATAGCAGGCGCGCCGTGGTGAGACCAAGCTTTTGCTGTCGCGCAAAGTTATCTCGCAAGTACGTGAGGTGCGAGTCTTTGGTGGCGAGAAAAAGATAGCCTTGCGGGCGGTAATCGGCGGGATAGCCAACGACTTCTTCAAACTTAGCGTAGAAGGGAATCGAGTACAGCGACATTTGGATATTTACGGGGGTGGAAAACTGCGCGCGAACACCGCCCATGCTCTTGCCGGTGGAACCTTTTCCCTGCGAGCTTTCCCGCTCAATCACCAGCACATTTTTGCAACCAGCATGCGTAAGATGCCACGCGATGCTGGAGCCAACGATGCCTCCGCCGATGATGACTACCTCTGCCGCCTGCATTTACTTGCGCTTCAATGCGTCCCATTGCTGGAGGAGCGCCTGCGCCTGAGCCAGGGTTTTGTCTGCGGCCTGGGCTGCCTGGGTTGTGGGAGCAGCATCCGCGCTGTCGATGGTGACAAGGAGTTGCGCCAAATTACCAATCGCGGCGGCAAAAGCAGGCGGCTGCGGTGCGCCGTCCGGCTCCGCTTCGCCACGGCGACGGCGAGCCCCGGCAAGTTTCTTTTCATCGTCGGCGCTTATTTTGCCGGCCTGCGCTGAGGCATGAATGTCTTCAACGGCCTGGTTCGCCTGCTGCAACGTCTGAGCGAGCTTGAGCTCCAGCAAGAATTGCTTTTCCAAATCCTGCGCTGTGGTCTTAACGCGAGGATCCATCGTAAGTTTGAAAGGCTGGGAGTAGGTCTTGCCGTCGACGGTCAGCCGGACTTGGTAGGAGCCGGGGAGCGCCTGAGGACCAGCCGGTTGCCGCGGCACATCTCGGCCCGCGACGGTAAACATGCTGTATTCGGGCTGAGGGAATGGAGGAGCAGAGTAGCGTACATCCCAGAGGAAGCGATGCATCCCGGCTGTAGGTAAGACCAGATTTTCCGGCTTGAACCAATAGGCGGGAAATGCTGGCGGCGCTGGCGGAGTGAAAGGCTGGTCTTTGCTGGAATACGCACGAACCAGCTGGCCACCCGCATTCAATATCTCAAGCTTTACTTCACCTTGCGCAGGCGACTTCAAGTAATAGTAGAAGATTGCGCCGGGCGGTGGATTTTCGCCTGCTGGCTCTTCAGGAGGTATCGGCGTGTCACCGTGTGTGGTGGCGCGTATGCGCATCGCGGAGGAAGGTGGAAAAAGGTGAGCTGGAGCCGACTGGATTTCGCTGGTGAGCTGGCGTAGCGGTGAAATGTCGTCCAGTATCCAGAAAGCACGGCCATGGGTTGCGACGACAAGGTCATTGTTTTTGATCACCAGATCGTGCACAGGCGAAACGGGCAGGTTGAGTTGAAGAGGCTGCCAGGAGTCGCCGTCATTGATTGAGAAGAAGACGCCGAGTTCTGTGCCGGCAAAGAGCAGGCCTTTCTTGACGAGATCCTCTCGGACCGAACGAACGTAAGCGCCGCCGGGAATACCGTTGTTAATTCGGGTCCAATTCTTGCCGAAATCATGCGTCCGATAGATGTAAGGGCTAATGTCATCAAGGCGATGGCAATCCACGGCGGCGTATGCTGTACCGGCATCAAAGTGGGACGCTTCAATGATGCTGATCTTGCTCCAGTCAGAAAGTCCAGAAGGTGTGACATTGCTCCAGGTCTTGCCGCTGTCGCGCGTGAGTTGAATCAATCCGCTGTCAGTTCCCGCCCAGATTTGGCCAGCACTAACCTGTGACGGGGCGATGGTATAAACCACGCCGTGACCGCGAGCTTTGGCATTTTCCACCGTCAGGGGTCCGTCCTGGGATGCTTTCGGGTCTGTGCCGGTAAGATCGGGGCTGATTTTCTCCCAGCTATTGCCACGGTTGGTGCTGCGCAAGACGTACTGTGATCCGAAATAAAGAGTACGCGGATCTTGGGGCGAGAAAACCACGGGAGACGTCCAGGTAAAGCGATGTTCAGGATGAGCTTCGCCAAAGTTGCGAATGGCGTCCGGCGCAATCACCTGGGCCTGGCCGGTGCGACGGTCGTATCGGAAAAGCTCGCCATACGTGCCACCGCCATAAATGGTGTTGGAATCGGAAGGGTCAGGCGCGATATAGCCGCTCTCACCGGCTCCGGCCGGATGCCAATCGCGGAAAGTAATAGCACCGTCATTGCTGCGGCTGAGAATAAAGACACTTCCGCTATCCTGTTGCGCGCCGTAAACGTGATAAGGAAAATCATTGTCAACCGCCACATGGTAGAACTGCGCGGTGGGCTGGTTGTACCAACTGCTCCAGGTGCGGCCTGCATCCACGCTAATGCCGGCGCCCTGATCGCTGCCAAAAATCATGCGTTGCGGATTGCTGGGATCAATCCAGAGAGCGTGATAATCATCGCCGCCGGGAGCGCCTTTGATGGCGGCGAAAGTTTTACCGGCGTCAGTGGAGCGATAGATGGAGACATTGGGGAGATAGACGGTGTCCGGGTTGTTGGGATCGACATAGACTTCGCCAAAATACCAGAGCCGCCCGCGGATGCGCGCGTCTGTTCCGGTGCGAGCCCAGGTCTGTCCGCCGTCGTCTGACTTGAACAAGCCGCCATCTTTGTTATCGATCAATGCATAGACGCGCTGGCCATGTGTGCCGCGAGCGACCGCCAACCCGACGCGGCCCCAATCGCCTTCCGGCAATCCGCCACCGGTAACGGGGTTCCAGGTTGTGCCTCCGTCCGTAGATTTAAAGATCGCGCCGTTGGTTGTGATAGGGGGATAAGCGCTCCAAGGCGGACGCTGGTCGTGCACCAGTGCTGCCCACACAGTCTGTGGATGGTCGGGATCAAGCGTGACGTCAATGGCGCCGGTTTTTTCGTCTTTGAACAAAACCTTTTGCCAGGTCGAGCCGCCATCAGTGGAGCGGAAAATGCCGCGCTCCGCGCTAGGACCGTATGAGCTTCCAATCGCGGCGACAAAGACGACGTCAGCGTTATGCGGATCAATGGCAATGCGGCTGATGTGGCGGGAGGCGGTCAGACCAATGCTCTTCCATGTGCTGCCACCGTCGGTAGATTTATAAACGCCATTGCCATAAGTAAGGTTCGAGCGGAAATCAGCCTCACCGGTGCCTACATAGATAATCGAAGGATTCGAAGGGGCCACAGCCAGCGCACCAATCGACGAAATGGGCTGGCCGTCAAAAATCGGTTCCCAGGTAATGCCGCCATTGGCGGTCTTCCATACGCCGCCTCCCACGCCGCCGAAGTAATAAACGTTTGGCTGGCCTTCAATCCCACTCACGGCGATGGTGCGTCCGCCGCGGTGCGGGCCAATCATGCGCCAGCGCAGTCCGTTATAAAGGTTAGGATCAAGCTGCTGGGAGGAAGCGAAGGCGGATAAAAGGACAAGTAGCGTGCAAAGTGGGATGAAACGCACGAGGGAAAAGTTTTTCGACATAGGCAAGAGCATTGTACTAAGAACTCTTCCGCGCGCTCCCGGCGATCTGGTAAATTCATTGGTACTCCATCCTCCAATTTCAAAAAGGGTCCTATGAAAATCAGGGAAAAGAGTGTGCCCGGCTACGAGCGCGTAATGCTTGGATCAGACGAGGCCGCAGGCTACCAGGGAA
>DASYKK010000169.1:0-5925 GCA_035995565.1 Candidatus Angelobacter sp. | reverse complement strand
TAGATCGATCCTAGATGCTGAGCTGGTAAAACGTGCGATTCACAAGTCGGGCGTATACTTTCTGGCTATGGCAAATATCGATAAGCATCCTGCGGGTTCATTTTGCTGGGTTGAATTGGCGACGACGGACCAGAATGCAGCTAAGACTTTCTATACATCGCTCTTCGGCTGGTCAGTCGATGACAGTCCCATGGGTCCGGACGACTTCTATTCCATGTTCAAGCTTTCCGGCCGCAATACCGGAGCCGCCTACACCATGCGCAAGGAACAGCGCGCACAGGGCATCCCTCCTAACTGGATGATTTATGTTGCGGTTGAAAATGCTGACCAGTCGGTGGCAAAAGCCGCTCAGGACGGCGGCACAGTGCATGCTCCGGCGTTTGATGTGATGGACTTTGGACGGATGGCCGTGCTGCAGGACCCCACCGGCGCGGTCTTTTCTTTATGGCAGCCCAAGAACCATCAGGGCACGACTATCACTGGCGATAATACATTCTGCTGGGCTGATCTCAGCACGCCGAATCCCGAGCATGCATCGAAATTTTACGGCGGCTTGTTCGGCTGGCAGTTAGCCAAGGATGAAAAAGATCCTTCGGGCTATATTCACATCAAAAACGGGGAAGACTTTATTGGCGGAATTCCTCCGGCCAAGCATCGCAATCCCAACGCTCCACCGCACTGGCTGATTTATTTCCAGGTCGCCGATGCGGAAGAAGCGACAGAAAAAGCTGCTCAACTGGGAGGAAAAGTGTTGATGCCGGCGCGCAAGATGGAAAATGTCGGAACGTGGTCTATTGTTGCCGATCCCCAGGGCGCGGTGTTTGCCTTGTTTAAGTCGGCAAGGTAGCTTTTAACCACAAAGGACACAAAGGTTCACAAAGTAATCGACGTAAAGCAATCAACTTTGTGTTCCTTCGTGTCCTTTGTGGTTTGTTTCTAAGCAGCAAGATCCAGGCCGGTCAATCCGCTCGGTTTTTCATCCTGCTTGATTTTGCCCTTGCTCGTCTCTTTGGCCAGCTGGCAATTCAGCTCTGCTCCCACCAGCATGAAGAAGCTGGTCCAATAGAGCCACACCATCAACGCGATCACCGCGCCCATGGTCCCATAAGTTTTGTTGAAGTTGGCAAAGCTGCGGAAATAGATTCCCATCGCGTAGGAAAGGCCGATCCAGCAGCCGACGACGAGCACCGCCCCGGGAAGCGTAGCCCAGAAACGCTGCTTCACATTGGGCGCCAGAAAGTACAAAGATTCCACGGCGAGCACAGTGAACACCACCGCAACCGTCCAATGGATATACGGCCAGGCCTCAGCGAGTAGCCATGAGAGATTCGTCCGCAAAGCCAGCCACGTTCCAAACTGCGGGCCAAGGATCATCACCGCCAGCGCGGTCAGCAGAAGCACGCCCACCAGCAGCGTAAGTGCGACGGCCAGCGGCCTTGTAACCCAGAACGGCCGCGCTTCTTCTACCTCGTAAGCGATATCCAGAGCTTCAATCGCCGCGGCGAAACCGCCGGACGCGGTCCAAAGTGTTCCCAGAATGCCGAACGAGAGCAGGGTGCTGCGGTTAGGAGTCACCACCGTGGCAAGCACTCTGCGGAGCAGGTCAATCGAGTCCTTGGGCACGAAGCCGGACATGAGCGATAGCACCTGGTCAAAAGGGTTTGCTCCGGGCAGGTAAGCCAGGATCGCCGAGACCAACAGCAAGGCAGGGAAGAGCGAAATTACAAAGTAGTAGGAAAGTGCAGCAGCCATTTGCAGCGTGTGCTTTTCCGGCACCGCCTCAATCGTACGCCACAGAGCATCCCTGATCCCGCGAATCTTCATCCGCCACTTTCCGGGGTGGCTGCCGACCTGCATGTGATCCTTTCTGCTTCAAGAACTTAGATGCTGGTGGCCGCGATCACGTCTGATGCGTTTATTCGTTTCTCAACACCACCAGTGGATCCACGCGGGTGGCGCGTAGCGCGGGCACGCAACAAGCCACCAGCGCCAGCAATGCCAATACAAACGAGACGCCCAGGAACGTGGGAATGTCTGTCGGCTTGATACCGTACAAGAGGCTGACCATCGCGCGTGAAGCGATGAAAGCAAATAGCAGCCCCACGCCAATGCCAATCGCGATCAGCTTTGTTCCCTCTTTCAGGACCAATCCCAGAACGTGACCGCGTTGAGCGCCTAGAGCCATGCGCACGCCAATCTCGTGCCGGCGTTGCACCACGTAATAAGAAAGCAAACCGTAAATGCCGATAGCAGACAGGAACAAAGCCACTCCGGCAAACAGAGCGAATAGACCCATGGGCGCGCGACGCGGCGCCAGTGATTCATCCATGACTGCATCCATGGTCCGCACTCGCGCCAGCGCCTGGTTCGCATCCAACCGGTGCACCTCCCGGGCAATGGATTGAACCGCGGAAGTGGGCTCAACATTCGTCCGCACTACCAGCGCAAATCCCAAGAATTTAAGCAGCTCTGGTTTCTGTTGGATCAGAGCATAAGAAGTCGGTCCGGTCGCAGACTCCAGCGTTTCCAGTTTGGTATCGGCGACAACACCGATAATCTCGCTCCAGCCCGGATCGCCCCAGTTCACATCAAAGCGTTTGCCGATGGGATCCTGGCCCGGGAAGAACTGCTGTGCAAATGCCTGGTCCACGACCGCGACCTTCGGTGAAT
Source organism: Candidatus Angelobacter sp. (assembly GCA_035995565.1). Taxonomy (GTDB): domain Bacteria; phylum Acidobacteriota; class Terriglobia; order Terriglobales; family Acidobacteriaceae; genus Angelobacter. Next base: position 3,255 of record DASYKK010000169.1, on the reverse strand, counting down.
CCTGCGTGTCATTGTCAGTGAAGTAGCGTCCCTTGATCAGGGGAATGTGCATCGCGGAAAAATAATTTCCTGCCACAAACTGTTTGTTAGTGATCAGCGGGGCCTTAGGATCCGCAGGCCTGCCTTCGATCTTGACATCACCGTTCGTAGATCCGCCTTCAAGCGGCAGCGTTGTTACGAATCCGGTTGAGCGCACCCCCGGCACAGCTTGCACTCGCTGCATGATCTGCTGCAAGTAATTGAGTTCGGTCCTGGGATCGGCATAACGGCCGGGAGATGGATCAATGCCCATGGTCAGCACGTGATCAGAATCAAATCCTTTGTTCACGTTCAAGAGCCGAACAAAGCTGCGCAGGAGCAAGCCGGATGCTGCCAGCAGCACCAGGGAAAATGCAAGTTCCAGAACCACCAGTATGCTGCGCAGCTTTTGCGAACCAGAGGAGCCTGCCTGCCATCCGCCTTGTTTGAGACGATCATGAAGGTCGCCGCGCGCGGCCTGGAGCGCTGGCGCCAAACCGAAAACGATGCCGGTGAGAATTGCCAGGAGCGTCGCAAAACCCAGGACGGCCAGACTCATGTGCACATCCGCATTGCGCGGCAAGCGATTGGACAGCAGGCTGGTAAGCGCTCCCAAGCCAGCCCAGGCCAGCGCGATGCCTAATGCGCCTCCCAACACGGCGAGCAGTGTGCTTTCGGTAAGCAGTTGCCGTACCAGACGAATCCGGGGAGCGCCGAGCGAAACTCGGATAGCAATCTCTTTTTGCCGGGCCGCGGCGCGGGCAAGCAGCATGTTTGCCGTGTTGGCGCACGCTATCAACAACACAACCAGAACCGCTACCAACAGCACCAGCAGCAAAGGCCTGGAGTCGCCGGCAAAGAACTCCTGGAGACGGATGAGACCTATTCCGTTTTCATTGCTGGCCATCTTCTGCACTCGGGGTAGCGCGGCTTTGGTTGCGCTCCGGGCCTGCTCGAATGTGATTCCGGACTTCAGCCTTCCCATCACCGGCAGAAAATTCAATCCATCCGGCGCAACTTGAGTGTCCAGACGAAGCGGCAAAACCAGCTTGGGATTGTTGCCAAACTTGAAGTTCTCCGGCAGCACGCCAATTACTGTGAACACGCGATCATTGAGCGTCAGCTTTTGCCCCACAGCTGCGGGGTCTGCTTGAAATCGCTCCTGCCAGAAGGAATGTGTCAGCAGGACGACCGGGTTTGCCTGCCGGGGCTCCTCCTCCGCCGTAAACCCTCGACCCTGGGCCGGCGTCACCCCTAGCAACGGCAGCAGATTGGAGGAGACACGCATGACGCGCACCTGCTCCGGCTCTCCCCGGCCCGTCAATGCCGAGTCCGTATTCATATAGGTAGCCACCTGGTCAAAGATGTCTTTTTGCTCTCGCCAGCCAAGGAATGCCGGGTAGGACATGGGCACAAACCCTGACTGCGTTGATTCATCCCGCAGCATGACCAGTCGCTCTGAATCCGGGTAGGGAAGCGGTTTCAGCAGGACGGCATTGACCACGCTGAAGATGGCGGCATTCGCGCCAATCCCGACGGCCAGCACCAATACCGCTATCGCAGCGAAGCCGGGACTGCGGCGCAACATGCGCAACGCGAAGGGAACGTCCTGCAGCAGGCTTTCCATGTCATACCCTCCTGATTCAAGCTTAGACTGCACCAATGTCCCTCCGTTAGGCTCCTCTTCATCTCAAATCATCCAAAACGCGTTACTGACATATAGAATGAAGTTTTGCCCTCGTCCATGAATACGCAGAAGAACCTTATAGCGAAACATTTTGGTCTGCGCGGCATTGCCATCTTTGAAGCCGGCAAGGGTTTGCTTGCCGTAATCGTGGCCATATGGCTGCTGAGCCTGCTGCACAAAGACATTCAAGATGTCGCCGAGCATTTGCTGCGTTTCATGCACCGGATATTTCATTTGAATCCTGACGGTCATCTGGCACGATCCATTATTCGCGGAGCGCGCCGCGTGACACCCGGAAATCTTCACTTATGGATTGGCGGCACGATACTGTATTCCATCATCCGTTTTGTTGAGGCGGTCGGACTCTGGCTGGAAAAGCGGTGGGCGGAATGGTTCGCGCTGATCAGCGGCTGTTTGTATATTCCTATCGAGATTTACGAACTCGCACACCATGCTACACCGATCAAGTGGGCGATATTCGCGACCAATCTCCTGATTGTGACCTATCTTGCATGGCTGCTGCGAGATTTACATAACGACCGGAAGCGCCTGGAAGCAGCGGCCGTCCCAAAGATAGAACCAGCGACATAGCAACAAGTTTCCACGAATGCCGGGACTATTTGGCCTCGTAAACGGTCTTTCCGCCTACCACGGTGCGCAACACCCGTGTCTTTAAGATTTCTGGCGGCGCTACCTTCGTGATATCCCGATCAAGGACGACAAAGTCAGCCAGCATGCCTGGTTGCAGTTGACCTTTGCTCTGTTCGGCGAATTCTGCATTCGCCGAGCCAACGGTATAGGCGAAAATAGCCTGATGAATGGTCAGCTTCTGCTCGGGAAAGTATTCCTTTGTGCCCGCTTCATTCTTGCGCGTCACCGCCGCGTAGAGTCCGCGGAATGGCGTGATAGGTTCCACCGGGTAATCTGTGCCAAAAGCTAGAGGGATTCCGTTGTCTTGAAATTCCTTCCACGGGTAAGAGTGCCTGGCGCGTGCCGGACCGATGTGTGCTTCCGCCCAATTCATATCGGTGAGCAGATGATTCGGCTGCACTGAGGCGATCACGCCCAGCTCTTTATACTTTTTGAAATCTTCCGGGGCGACGACCTGATCATGCTCAATGCGGAAGCGCATGTTCTTCTTATTGCTCTTCTGGATGGCGTAGGCAAATGCGTCCAGCGCCATGCGCGCCCCGCGGTCGCCGATGGCGTGGAAGCCAATTTGAAAGCTATCATTAGCGCGCTCTGCTGCCATCGCGTTCAGTTTGTCCTGCTCGTAACGCGGAATACCGGAGTTCTTGGGATCGTCGTCGTAAGGCGCCAGCATCGCGGCCGTGCGCGATCCCAGCGATCCGTCCATAAAGCCCTTGAGCATGCCGGTGTGCAACATGGTGTCCTCGTGCGAATGGTGCTGGCGCATGCGGAGCAGTTGTTCTGCCGGGGCGTCAAACGGCAGCCACTCAGAAATTCGCAGTGTCAGCTTGCCTTCCTTCTCCATCTGCTCATAAGTGAGAAAGTCTTCCCAGTCAGAATTGTCCTGGGCGGATGTGATG
>DASYKK010000168.1:0-1692 GCA_035995565.1 Candidatus Angelobacter sp. | reverse complement strand
GGGCCGAGGATCTAATTCATGTTGCAGGAGCCGGGGCCGCGAGGGTCGCCGCAGCTTCCGCAAGCGCCGCCTGTACTGGGAACATCTTGAGACTTTTCGCCTCGAACGGCAAAGCTGGAAAGCTGCTGACTCAGCCGTTTGCTCCCACATTGGGGGCACGCGGCTTTTTGTGTGCCTAGCACGATGGCTTCAAACTGGTGTTTGCATTGCTGGCAGACGTATTCAAAGATTGGCATATTGAGGCGCTCAGTTAAAATTGTTACAGCATCTTTGATTATAAGGCGAACTCAAAAACGAGTGGAACTTGCAGCATGGCTGAAAATCTAAAAGAGCCGGTTTTTGATCCCTACGTCCCGCGCCGTTATCTGCGCAATCGGCATGCCATGACCCTGGCGGGCAACTTCCTTCGTCGCAAAAGCGACCTGCCCGCACCGGAAGAATGTCTATATCGCGTAGATGCAGATACCCAGGTGTTGTGCCACTGCCACTGGTATCCCGATTCGGAGCGCAGAGCTACAGTGATTATCGTCCACGGCCTTGAGGGCTCAAGCTTGTCACAATATGTGATTGGTAACGCTACCAAGGCCTGGAATGCTGGGATGAATGTTGTCCGGATGAATATGCGTACCTGCGGAGGGACAGGAAAGCTGACGCCTACTCTTTACCATTCCGGTCTCTCAAGCGATGTGGGCGCGGTTCTGCGCACGGTGATTGACGAGAGAAAAGTGCCGCGCGTGGGGCTGATTGGCTATTCGATGGGCGGCAACCTGGTGCTGAAACTTGCTGGTGAACTGGGCGCGAATGCGCCGGCGGAACTCAAGGCGATCGCGGCCGTTTCTCCGGCGGCGGACCTGGCCGCATCAGCGGATGCCATGCATGTTGGCGGAAATCGCATTTACGAGTGGAAGTTTCTGGTCAGTTTAATGCGTACTTATGAACGGAAGCGCAAGATTTTTCCGGAAATATATAGAAAGATCCAGCGCTTTCCCAGCACCATTCGCGAATTCGATGATGTGGTTACCGCGCGCTATTGCGGATTCGAAAGCGCGGAAGATTATTACACCCGCTCCGGCGCTTATCGCGTGATTGAAAACATCGCGCTTCCGACTCTGATCATCCATGCGATTGACGATCCTTTTATCCGACTCCTATCGGAAACGCGCGCCAAGATATTGGCCAACCCGCACATCACGCTGCTCGAAACCGCTCATGGCGGCCACTGCGCGTTTCTTGCCCAGCCCAACGGATACGACGGCCGATGGGCCGAACGCCAGATCATGCACTTTTTTCAGCACCATGAGATGAGCTGATGCAAGCTGACTTTTCCGTGGAACTCGGCCGCGACGACCCTGCGCTGGAGCTACCTTGGAGTTCAGCCGACCCGCATGTGCGGTACTACGATCTGAAAAACCACCCTGAACTGTTACAGCAGATCCCTGAAGCGGTGGTGCATCCGGAGCTTGGATCATTTCTTTCTCGAATTAACGCCGCTGGATTCCCGCTGGCAACCGCAAAGTGTGACGCATGGTCAAGCGAGGAAGTCGCCCCGGAGGAAGAAATCTTTGGTGACCGCAAGTTTGTTTCATACATTGATCTGGTGTTTATTAACAAGGCCGACCGTTGTTCGTTCGAAAAACATGAAGCGTTTGCCCAGGACCTTTGCCGGTTGCTGGGCCACGCGCCTGAGATCGC
>DASYKK010000167.1:0-4025 GCA_035995565.1 Candidatus Angelobacter sp. | reverse complement strand
GAGGAACTGGCGGAGCTTTATTCGGAACGTCTACTCACCCAAGCCGCCGACTCGCCACAGGTGATTTACGAATTTTTTCCCGACCGCGATGCAGTGTTTATAAAGCTGCTGGCCCAGAAGCTCACAGCAGGGAAGCCAAGCGTCGTTGCGCTGCTTGCATCCAGCAGCGGCCAGCCGACGCTGGTCTTTGCCCAAACGCCAGGGCAGAAATCCAACATGGGCCAGCTAATGAAGGATGCAATGGCACAGTTGGGTGGCCGTGGCGGCGGGTCGACTGACATGGCGCAAGGCGGATTGCCAGCAGGCACAGACTTAACGCAACTCGAAGAGCGTTTGCGAAATGTATCTACAAAGCTAATGATTTGATAAGGCGAAGCGGCGAGGCCGGCTCGCGTGCCGAGTTGTCGGTTGCCAGGCCGAATTACTCCCGAGTGCATGATGACTCTCTAAGCGGTTTGGAGCGAAGCGACAAATAAAGAAGCTATTGCAGGAAACCGCCCGCAAGCTCTAAGCTTGCTCGCTATGATTCCATCGGTCTGTCGCATTCTTTTTGCCGTCGCACTTCTTTCTAGTTGTGGTCTCGCCCAGCAGGCGTTTGACTTCACCGCGGCCCAGACGGAAGCTGTCAAATTTCTGGGCGACCTGGTCAAGATCGATACCAGCAATCCGCCAGGCAATGAAACACGTGCCGCGGAATACATCAAGGGTGTGCTGGCTGCCGAAGGGATTACGGCGCAGATTTTTGAGTCGGCTCCCGGTCGGGGCAACATGGTTGCGCGGCTCAAAGGCAACGGAAAAAAGAAGCCTCTGCTACTGATGGGCCATCTGGACGTTGTAGGCGTGGAGCGTGACAAGTGGACGATCGACCCGTTTGCCGCCATCATTAAAGATGGCTATCTTTACGGCCGCGGTTCAGTCGATGACAAATCGATGGATGCCGCCAACCTTGAAGTCTTTCTGCTGCTGCATCGCATGAAGGTGCCTCTGGATCGCGACGTTATCCTCCTGGCCGAGGCCGGCGAAGAAGGCACCAGCCAGTTTGGCATCGATTTCATGGTGGAAAAGCACTGGGACGAAATCGCCTGTGAATATGCCTTGAATGAAGGCGGCGATGTTCCGGAAGAAGATGGCAAAACGCAGTACGTAGCTGTTTCCACCACGCAGAAAGTTCCGCGCGGATTCTCCCTGATCGCGAAGGGCACCAGCGGTCACGGGTCGGCTCCCCGGCTGGACAATGCCATCGCACATCTCGCCGCTGCCGTCGACAAAACAGCCCGATGGGAAGCTCCCATGCGTCTGAATGAAACTACGCGCCGTTTCTTCCGGCAAATGGCAAGCATCAGCATTCCGGAGAAGGCTAAGCTGTATGCGCATGTCGAAGATCCAGCGGTACAGCAGAAGCTGCATGAAACGCAGCCGTCCTATTACTCCATGCTCCGCACTTCACTGGTTCCGACGATCATTAAGGGCGGCTTTCGCTCCAACGTAATTCCCGCCGATGCTGAGGCGAGATTTGACGTTCGCGCCCTGCCCGACGAGAACATGGATGCACTCAAAGCCACTCTAGCGAAAGTGATTAATGATCCTGCCATCACTTTTGTGGACGCGGAGAATACCAACGCCCGTCCGGCCACGCCACCTTCTGGCCTTGATACTGACGCCTTCCACGCGTTGGAACGCGCCGCGCAAAAAGTTTTTCCTGGCGCGCCGACGATTCCCATCATGCAGGTGGGCGCCACCGATTCCGCCCAGCTCCGTGCCAAGGGTGTGCAGGCCTATGACATTGGTACTGTCTTGAGTGCTGAAGACCTCAAGCGCATTCACGGAAATGACGAACGTATTCAGATCGCAGGCTTCGGGAAATTTGTGCAGTTTCTCTTTGTTGCGACTGTCGATCTGGCGGGAGCAAAGTAAGCCATGGACTTTCAAGGCCGCCGTGTATGGATCACCGGAGCGTCTTCTGGCATTGGCGAAGCGCTGGCGCTGGCATTTCATCAGGCTGCAGCAAAGCTGATCCTGTCCGCGCGGCGCGAAGATGAGTTGAAGCGCGTGCAGACTGCCTGCGGCGGTGAGCCGGCGACGCTCATATTGCCGATGGACGTGACGAATGCGGCCGAACTGCCGGAGAAAATGCAACTGGCGCTTGGCCTGTTCGGTGGTATTGATATTTTGGTCCTGAATGCCGGCATCACCCAGCGATCGCGCACGCGAGAGACCGATGAGAGTGTCTATCGCAGGCTGATGGAAGTAAACTTCTTCGCTCCGGAAGCCATGGCCCGCGCCGTGCTGCCTTCTATGCTGGCGCAAAAGAGCGGACACATCGTGGTGATTTCCAGTGTGGCCGGCAAGTTCGGCGTGCCAATGCGTTCCGGCTACTCCGCCACCAAATTTGCATTACACGGTTTCTTTGAAGCTTTGCGGGCAGAAGAAGAACGCAATGGCGTCCACGTCACCATGGTTTGTCCGGGCTATATCCACACCGATATCAGCTTGTCCGCACTGCGGGGCGATGGACGCAAGCATGCCAAAATGGATTCTCAGCTTGCCCACGGCATGCCGGCGGATGAGTGTGCTCGTCAGATATTGCAGGCCATCGCGCGGAAGAAGAAAGAGATTGTCGTCGCCGCCGCGCGGGAGAAGTCCCTGGTTTATGTCAAACGCTTTTTCCCCACACTTCTGGCAAGAATGATAGGCAGGGCGGGATAAGCTCCTGGCGGTCCGAGCGATCCATCCGATTTTGTGAGATCGCGTTGCGCTGGTAAAATCTTTTTCAGGACTTCACGTACATGTGGGGCTATAGCTCAGCTGGGAGAGCGCATCGTTCGCAACGATGAGGTCGTCGGTTCGATCCCGACTAGCTCCACCAAATTCTGACTCAATGTGATTTCAGCAGATCCGTGTTTGGCCTATACAATTCTTTGAACCCGATGCCGTATCCCAAAGTCTGACTTGCTCGACCTCTTATCACCCTGCGCTGGACGCCCTTACGGCTTGTTCCAATTCTTTCGTGCCAGCCCACTTTGGAATTACTCCCTTCACGCCAAAGTATTCGCAAAGGCGCTGCTCGGTTTCGCCCATCGCGGTCCATACGATGATATGGATATCCTGAAGTTTTGGATGAGCTCTCCAGCGTCGCAACACTTCAAAACCGCTTTCCAAAGGAAAAGACAAGTCCAGAACAATGAGCTCAGGCGCCGGCCGTTTGTTATCAAGTACGTCTTCAAGATGAACGAGCGCGGCGGCAACCGTCGGAACGGCTTCGATCTCTGCCGCACCAAGCTTCTTGAATAATGCGATGCATTTGGTGGTATCGACAGGGTTATCTTCCACTATCAAAACTCTCATCGGGCAACGTCTCCAGTGAGTACAGGTTCGCTATGAAATCATCGACCAACGAAAAGTGTCGGACATATATTTATTGGCTGCTGAATGCCCGAATTTTTATTCAATCCAAGCTCCTGGTTCAAGATTCATGCGCAACATTGCAAATCGGTTCGATATCGAACATAAACTACGACTTCCATTCGTCCTCTCGAATGGAGCTAAATGCAAGGACCGCGCCTTCGGCCGACCCCGATTCAGGTACTCGCATCCAACCAACTGGTTGAATATTGGCTCGCGCTCTGGGATTCCAAGACTCTGCTATTTGTCTTTATTTCAGTTATTTGCACGACGTTGTAGCACGTGTTAGGTAAGTAAATTCGAAGCCGAATTCCTGTTTTCGGTGTACTCTATTCCCAAGCTTGCAATACTGCATTTCCAGCTCTCCTAACCATGATTATGGTCTCGATTTCTAAGCGTCAACGCTCAGGATTGTCGAATAGCGGCAAGTGTGCGTTCCGTTGCATTCACTCAGAACTGCCTTCCGGATTTACGCTATACCATTTTTCTGTCAGACGACTCGCGATCCTTCAGGAGAAACAGATATGAAGAGAAACAGCCCCAACGCTGCGGCTGCGGCGCCGGCAAGCGAACCTAAGAGTGCCGGACGGCAAAATGGAAACACAGTGGCCGTCGCCGAATCT
>DASYKK010000166.1:0-2634 GCA_035995565.1 Candidatus Angelobacter sp. | reverse complement strand
TCAAAATGGGCCTGAGACCAAGAAGCGGTGACGGTTTCCTTGGCCACAAGCCCATTCGATCCTGAATCGGATCGGAGGTGATATCTACATTTTAGGCCACTCCAAGACGATGTCAAGCGATCTGCCAACTCTTTTTTTACTTACTTAATCATCTTGGTGCCATGGCGTTCCAAGTGGCAGCAAATGCTTATAAACACAGGAGAAATAGCGGCTCTGCACCTGGCCGGAGTCGGCGATGGTGAGAGGCTTCTCACAGTGAAAGTAGTAGCCGGATGCCAATGATTACCAGCAAAGTTCCAAACACCCTTCGCAGGACGATTTCAGCGAGTTGCTGGGCTCAGGGTTCGCCGAAATATCCTCCAATAAGACCCCGAGGCAATCAGCAGGCCAGCCTTGAGATCGCCATTCTCTGCCTTGTAATACTCCCAGAAAGCCAGGGCTCCCACCGGCGCCAGCAGCGCTGCAAGCGCCGTCCCTTTGAGCTTTGTGTTGGCTCATATCGAACAAATAAATCAGTACAGGAACAATCATGATGTCGCCACCAATGCTACGATCCCGGAAAAGTGCGCATACCGCCAGGCCAGGCAAGATGTAGAGAAAAGTCATGGCCGGGATAATAGACGGAAGCAGCTTTGTTGAAGATTATGGGCGCGACAGTTTTCGAAAAGTGCAATCTGGAACCGGAGCAAGCGGCAGCCGAAAATAGTTTCCCGGTTCCACGAAATGTGCCTTCCGGAGGGGGCTGCTTGCGTTGACACTCCTGCGAATCGAATGTTAAGTTAGAGAGTTTGGTGGAAGCCCCCGACCGCATCTTGTTCACAACAACTTAAAGATTATTTTGCATGGACGCGATACTCAGGCAAATAGGCGAATTACTGGTTAATTCCATCCCCACGATCATCTCAGTGCTGATCTTGTGGACGGCGTACACTTTCCTAGTGCATGGCAAACTACGCCAGGTGCTGGCGCAGAGACATGCCCTGACGGAAGGCGCCATTGAGCGCGCGCAGCAGGAGATCGCTGCAGCAGAGAAGCGCACAGCCGAGTATGAACAGCGCATACGTGAGGCCCGGTCGCAGATCTATAAAGCGCAGCAAGCCAACCGCCAGCGGGTGATGGACCAGCGCAATGCTGCGTTGGCGGAGGCCCGCAAGAATGCCGGGGAGATGGTGAAGAAAGCCCGGGCGGTTCTGGAGGCAGAGACCTTCGCCGCCAAATCGGCGCTGGAGCAGCAGGCGAATGTGTTGGCCGACCAGGTCATCGCAACGGTCCTGAAACCGGCTACGGCGGCAGGGGGTCGGTAGGCCATGACAGGATTCAGACAAAAAATCTGCTGCCGGGCAATCATGGCGTTGCTGCTATTCGCTCATATTGCGCCCGCGACCTTGCGAGCGCAGGAAAGCGCCAAGCCGGCGAGCGGCGCAACCGCGGAGCACTCAACTCAGGCGGAGCAGGCGTCGGACAAGGCCGAAGGGCAGGAAAAAGTAAAAGAAGGCGGAGAAGCGGATGCTATTCGCAACGCTCCCGCGGTCAAGTTTATTGCCCGCCACACCGGCCTTACGAATGATCAAGCTTACTGGCTTTGCCTCGGACTGAATTTTGCCGTGATCTTTTTCGCCATCGCGGGCCTGCTGCGCAAAATGCTGCCCGGCTATTTTCAGGGACGCACGGCCACAATCCAGAAGGGCATTGAAGAAGCCCGGAAGATGAGCGAAGAGGCGCGACGCAGGCTGACTGATGTGGAAGGACGTCTTTCGCACCTGGATACGGAAATCGCGGGCATGAAAAAAGAGGCTGAGGAGAACGCCAAGGCCGAAGAGCAGCGTTTGCTGGCTGCGGGGGAAGAAGAGCGCCGCAGAATCGTGGCCTCCGCGGAGCAGGAAATTGAGATGGCGGCAAATGCCGCGCGCCGCGAGTTGAAAGCCTACGTAGCGGAACTGGCCGTGGAACTGGCGGAAAAGAAAATCCGCGTGAGCAAACATACCGACGAAGCCCTGGTGCGGTCTTTTACCGCCCAGATCGGAAAGGACGGCAATTAGATGGCAGCAGTCCTGGGTCGGTACGCGCGCGCTTACGCCGAAGTAGTAGTTAGTCACAGGTTAAATCCGGAAAAAACCGTAGCTGAATTTGAACAGATGGCTGAGATCATCAACGACAGCCGGGAGCTGCGGAACGTTTTGTCGAATCCGGCTGTAAGTCGAGAGCAGAAGTTAAAGTTGCTCGATTCGATCATCCAGCACATTGGCGCGACAAAAATGCTGCGGAATTTTCTCGCTGTACTGATCGACCACCGGCGCATCGGTAAAATTGGCGACCTGCTGGAGCAGTTCAAACGGGAACTGGACCGCCGCATGGGTATTGCCGATGCAAAAGTAAGTTCAATCCGCGAGCTGACATCGGCGGAAAAGAAGTCGCTGGAACAGCAGCTGGCGGAGATTACCGGAAAGACCGTCCGGGCAACGTATTCTCAGGATGCCGGCCTGCTGGGCGGAGTTATGGTGCGCGTAGGCAGCACGATTTATGACGGATCCGTGCACGGCCGATTGCAACGCATGCGGCAGGAACTGGCAAGCGCGTGACGAAATTGGTACATGGGTAAGTGGGTAAATGAAGAAACGCACGGCGTCGGGTTCT
>DASYKK010000165.1:0-23627 GCA_035995565.1 Candidatus Angelobacter sp. | reverse complement strand
GTCTATCTTTATGATATTTCAGTCAGTACCGGCGATTTTGAGGTCATGAAGTCCTCTGTGGCCGGAATTACCGCTGACCGTCGTCTGCAATTGCTATTGGTAGCCTTCTGTTTTGGAGCGTTCATTGAGGGTTGTGCCGGGTTCGGTTCTCCAGTGGCGATCGCCGGCGCCTTCATGATCGGCCTGGGATTCAAACCGTTTCACGCCGCAGCGCTTAACCTGATCGCCAACACGGCGCCGGTAGCCTGGGGCGCTATCGGAACGCCGGTTCACATGCTGGCTACGGTCACACAAATGCCGGAAGCCGACATGAACGCCATGATTGGGCGAATTCTGCCCTACACGGCAATCATCGTCCCGTTCTGGCTGGTTCGGGCAATGGTTCCGTGGAAGGAAACCTTCGAAGTTTTTCCTGCCATCCTGGTCGTCGGCATCTCCTTTGCATCGATGCAGTTCTTCTGGTCGAACTACATGGATAGCAACCTTGTCGACATTACAGCGGGCCTGTTTTCGCTGCTTTGCACCGTAGTCTTCCTTCTTTTCTGGAAGCCCAAAAAGATCTGGCGCTTTGAGGAAGACGGCGGCCCTGTGGCCGTGGTACCCGCAGGACGAGTTATTCCCAGCGTTTCCGGCGGTTCGACCGGTCCGGAGATCCACTCCTATTCAGCCGGCCGGACATTTCAGGCGTGGCTGCCATTCCTGATTCTTTCCGTGTTCGTGTTTCTATGGGGATTCAAACCGGTGAAGACCTGGATGAACGTACACACCACACCGGCCTTCCTCACAGCGGAAGGAAAACCGCAAGGCGGCTGGGCCACTCCCATTCATAACAAGATTTCGCGCGACAAACCCGTGGTCGTTAAGCCGACGCCGGAAGGCGCTCGCTTCCCGTTCATCTGGCTTTCTGCCACCGGCACGGGATGCTTCCTGGCTGCGATTGTAGGCGGCACTATCCGCAGAGTCAGTCCAGGAAAATTGATGAGCATTTTCGGACATACGCTATTCCGAATGCGATGGGCGGTGCTGGCCATTTCCGCCATGCTGGGATTGGGCTTCGTAACCCGATACTCGGGCACTGACGCGGTCTTGGGACTGGCGTTCACTCATACAGGCTGGTTCTTCCCGTTCTTCGGGACCTTCCTGGGATGGCTGGGAGTGGCGCTCACGGGCAGTGATACCTCGTCGAACGCGTTGTTCGGCAGCCTGCAGAAGATCACGGCCCAGCAACTTGGCCTGGATCCCGTCCTGATGACAGCGGCGAACAGCGCCGGCGGCGTTATGGGCAAGATGGTGGACGCGCAATCCATTTGCGTGGCCACGGCCGCAACCAACCAGGTAGGAAACGAAGGCATGATCTTCCGCTTCGTGGTCTGGCATTCCATCGCGCTCGGAGCCATTGTGGGCCTGATAGTGATGTTCTATGCCTATGTGGCGCCGCAGCTGGTACCGCACGGAGTGAAACTGCTATCGCAGTAATTGAAAACGTATAGTCAACAAAAAACACCGCCGGAAACGGCGGTGTTTTTGTTGCCCGCGAAGAAGTGATTTCTGAAAGCTCAGCGCTAATTGTTGAACCCTGGCAAATCGACCCGCTTTGCAATGTGGTCTTTAATCCAATGTGCGTCCCACCATTCTTTCGGATCAATCTGGATGCCTTCCAGTTGCATGCTGAAATGAATGTGGTCTCCGCCGGCCATGCCGGTCATGCCGCTTTTACCCATGATCTGGCCGCGCTTTACCATGTCACCTTCATGCACGGCGATCTCACTCATATGGCCGTAGATGGACTGCAATCCGTAGCCGTGATCCACGACAACGCAGTTGCCATAAATTCCCAGAGGCGCGGCGTAAATGACGCGTCCATCGTTCGTAGCTTCCACGCCCACGTGCTGGGTAATGGAAAGATCATAGCCAAGGTGGACCTGCTGATCGATTTTCTTGCTGTTATAAATGTAATTTCGCACGTCGGCGAAGTTGGCTTCGACTTTGGAATTGGATTGCTGCTTGAACGGCTGCGACCATAAGAAGTGGTCCGCTGTCTTCAGGCGAAGATCGGCAAGCGTCTTATTGTTGGCGCGACGCATTTCACTATTGATCTTTACAAACCGCTCCACTGGATCACCCGAGCCGTTGGGGTCCAACTCAGTCACAACCTTCTGGATGAACTTATCGTCGAGAGGCAGATCGCGCGTCCGATACTTTGGCTGGTCTTTCTTTGGAAATTGGTAAACCATCTGTCCCGTAACTTCATTGCCTGCGGGATCAGCGGCATAAACCAGCGGAGGAGTGCCAGCCGGCATGTTCCAGGCAAAGGCAAAGAGTGAGAACAAGCCGGGCTTGCCGCCGGGCATGGGCCAGCTGCGGAACTTCTGGTCGCCAACGCGCACACCGGACTCGCTGGCATATCCGGAGACATTGAAGGTGGCCAGTTCCGCCATCCCTAAATAGAGGTAATGCTGGTCTGAATCCACACTTACGGACGGCGGTCGCGTTACGACTGTGACTTCTCGCTCAGTGCGGGCCGTCTTACCGCGAAAGTCATTCGACGTGGCCTCCACGATCAGTCGAGCCTTGCCGTCCTTTAATTGCGGAGTTGTCCTGGCGCCGGCGTTGAAAGTGAATGTAGCGTCAGGCATGCCGCCCTTCCACTGCAAGCGGTGCGACGGCTGTTCCACCTCCCACACTCTATAGCTGGAGCCATTCTGTTCCACCGTCGCAATGGCACTGCGCACGCCGTGAGGATCACTTACATGAACGGTGATGGGAGTGGACTGCCCCAGCGCTGTAAGTGAGGACGGCAGCGTTACGGCCGGGGTGGAAGAAATCACAATAAGTGCCATTACCGGCACAAAGATCAGTAAGCAGAGGATCAGAAGGAAAGTACGCATGATTGGAAAATTCAGAATAGCACAAGGGTGAACGCTGTCTAAGGAGCGCTTCAAAGGCGGTGTGCTTTATGGGTTGCCCATTGAAAATCCTGAGTCCTACGCAAAGAAGGATCACGTTGTCTAGCGAACGCATGATGATGGCGTTGAAGGTTGAGCACTCGTAGAGAAAGAGGGGAAATTGCGCAGCCGCCTAAGGGGGAAAAAGAGCGCATGCGGGCATCGTTCATGTGCCTCGTCTTTTCGTGGGCAGGGTGAGACAAAAACTTGCGCCGCGCGGAGAATTGGGGACGGCCCACAAGCGTCCGCCATGAGATTCGACGATAGAGCGGCTGATCCGAAGTCCCATGCCGGTTCCGTGTTCCTTGGTGGTAAAGAAGGCATTAAAAATCTGGTCGGCCTGCTGTGGAGGAAGTCCCACCCCAGTATCTGTGACCGTTACCAGAAGGTGCTCGTTTTCCGTTCGCTGCGACTGGAGGGCGAGCTCGCGCTTCCCCTCCACCGCCTTCATCGCATCGATGCTATTCATGATGAGGTTCATCATCACCTGTTGCAATTGCACACGATCGGCGGTGACTTGAGGAAGATCTTCTGCGAGGTCCGTCCGGGCGGATATGGAGTATCGGATTGCCTCGCTTTGCAGAAGAGCAAGGATTTCGCGAACAACGTCGTTTATATCAAGTCGTTCTCGTTCCATACCGCCCTTCTTGAATTGCGAGCGGATGCGGCTAATGATGTCGGCTGCACGGGTTGCAGCTTTGACGACTCTTGACGCGGCCTGGCGCGCCTCCTCCATATCCGGCTGATCGCGCGCAAGCCAGCGCAAGCAAGTATTGGCGTCAGTCATAGCTGCGGC
The DNA here is from genome assembly GCA_035995565.1 of Candidatus Angelobacter sp. Classification (GTDB taxonomy): domain Bacteria; phylum Acidobacteriota; class Terriglobia; order Terriglobales; family Acidobacteriaceae; genus Angelobacter. The sequence continues at coordinate 19,886 of DASYKK010000165.1, read as the reverse complement.
AATCGGTTGATTGACTTCATGTGCCAATGAAGCAGTCAACTCTCCCATAGCGGTCACCCGGCTGGCGTGCGCGAGATCCGCCTGCGCTTGACGCAAAGCCTCCTCGGCACGCTTTCGTTCGGTCAGGTCGATTACGGTCCCAAGAAATTCCGCGACGTCGCCCGATTTGTTGAGAATGGCATGACCGATAGTGTGGACGTTCCTGACAGTTCCGTCCGGGAGAACAACGCGAAAGTCCGATTGAAAATCAGTTTTCCTGAGCCGGGCCATCTCATATTGTTGTTCGACGATCGCCCGGTCTTCAGGATGCATTCTGCTGAAAAAGAAATCTGTGCTGGAAGCGTCATCCATGGAGTCGGTTCCCCAGATTCGACGCACCTCCGGTGAGATCGTTACCATTCCCGTCAAAAAATCATGTCTCCAGCTGCCAGTGTGGCTTAATCTCTGGGCCTCATGTAAATAGGTCTCGCTCCTCCGCAGGGCATCTTCCGTCTGCTTGCGCTCCGTGATATCTGTCGAGCTACCCACGAATTGCACCAAATTGCCAGCCGCATTCAAAACGGGACGGCCGACGGTGTGGACATGTTTGACTATGCCGCCCGGAAGAAGAATTCGGTATTCCACTTCGAACTCCCGCTTTTCTCCTGCGGCTCGACCAATTGCACTTTTCCGCCTGGCCCGATCGTCCGGGTGAATGCGCTGCAATCGTTCTTCCCAGGACGGTACGCCCTTTTCTGGATCGAAACCATAGATGCGATACCATTCCTCGGACAGATGTAAGGAGTCTCTTCCAGGTACCCGCCAGACCCAACTCCCTGTATGCGTGAGCCGCTGCGCTTCCGCCAGGTAACTCTCGCTTTGCCGCAACGCTTCTTCGGCCCGCTTGCGGTCCTCGATATCAAAGGCGGACGCGTACCACTTGACGATTTTCCCGGCTTCGTCATACAGAGGCACCGCGCGAAACAGGTGCCAGCGATACACTCCGTCGAAGCGGCGCACGCGTGCTTCGTGCTCTTCCGGTTTGCCGGACACCAGAATCGATTTCCAGTGGTCCGTAAATTCCGAAAGATCTTCGGGATGGATTACCGGCTGCCAGTCCGAACCGTGCATATCGGCCTTCGAAGGCATCGAAATGTTCATCACGTCCGCACGGTCCAGTGCCGTCTCCAAAGAAAACCCGAAATAATCCAGCCACCCCTTATTCACGTAATCAAGATGACCGTCAGGACGACAACTGTTTAGCATCGCTGGAGTTGTGTCCACCACAAGCCGAAGACGCTGTTCCGCAAGAGCTTCGCTTTGCCGGAGTTCCTCTACCGCCCGCTTCCTCTCGGTGATGTCCATCACCGCACCGATAAACTCGATGCTGCCTGATTCATCCTTTGAGGCATGAGCGACGACATGGACATATTTGACTGAGCCATCCGGCATCACCAGGCGATATTCATGATCAAAGTCTTTCCCGTTCAGGGATGCGCGCTCAATGGTCTGTTTCACCAAACCTGCATCTTCCGGGTGAACCCGTTGAAGAATAAGTTCCACGGTCGGTCTGGTCGCCCGGTCATATCCGAAGATTCGAAAAGATTCCTCCGACCAGAAGATCTCGCCGCTGGAAGGCCTCCAGCCAAAGCTCCCCGTATGACTGAGCCTTTGGGCTTCCGCCAAGTACGCCTCACTCTGGCGGAGCGACTCCTCGGCCCGGCTGCGTTCAGTCCTTTGTGAGGCTTCACGCAACGCACGCAGTACTGATGGCGCAAGCCTCGATAACCGCGTTTTAAGGACGTAATCCGTTGCGCCAAATTTAAGCGCTTCAATCGCCACCTCTTCGCCGAGCGTTCCGGAAACAAAAATGAAGGGCACGTCCGGGCAGGCCTTCATAGCGAACTTCAATGCAGAAATGCCGTCGAACGAGGGAAGGGTATAATCCGCCAGAATCAGATCAATTCCGCCTTGCTCGAGGGAAGCCGCGAGCGCGGCCTGAGTGTCCACTCGCGTTACTTCGCAGACTAAGCCTTCTGTCTCAAGCAGATCCTGAATCAGCTCCGCGTCTTTAGGATCATCTTCGATCGATAAAATCCGCAATGGATTTCGCATGCCCGTTCCTGTGGATACTCACTTCCTTACGCTTCCCGGCGGTGGTTCATTTATGACTGCCCAGAAGACGCCCAATTCCTTGATGGCATTCACAAACTCATGAAAGTCAACTGGCTTTACTACGTATGCGTTCACCCCGAGTTTGTAGCTTGCCACCATATCCTTTTCCTCTTTCGATGAGGTGAGCACAACTACAGGAATCATTCTCATCTTCTCATCGGACTTGATTTGCTTCAACACCTCCAACCCGTCGACCTTGGGTAGTTTCAGATCCAGCAGCATGACTGCAGGGTTGCCGCTGGAGCGCGTCTTGTATTCCCCCCGGCAATACAGGTAATCGAGGGCTTGCTCGCCATCGCGAGTGACAACGACCTCATTGGCGAGGTTGTACTCTTCAAGGGCCGTCAGAGTAAGTTCTACGTCTTTGGGATCGTCTTCAACCATCAAGATGCGCCCCAGTTTGTCTATGCTCTCCATAATTGTCCTTGTGGTCTCGGAGCTGAGAAATAAAAAGTCGCGCCGCTATTAACCACGCCCTCGGCCCAGACCTTCCCTCCGTGACGATGTATTATGCGCTGAACCGTGGCCAGCCCGATGCCAGTACCTTCGAATGCGTCAGAATCGTGCAGACGCTGGAACACGCCAAACAGTTTATTCACGTACTTCATATCAAAGCCCACTCCATTGTCCCTAACGAATACCACAAGGTCATCTTGGTTTCCGTCGGCGCATCCGATTTCAATTTCTGCTTGCGTGCGCGTGCGCGTAAATTTAATCGCGTTGGCAAGAAGATTAACCAGTGCCAGCCTTAGCATCGACCGATCGCCATAGAATTCCGGCAGCGCGCCGATTTTCCAGGCAATGTTGCGTCCCTCTGTGTCTTGCCGAACTTCAGTGAGCGCTTCTTTCACCAGCTGCGACAGGTTAAACCGTGTGTTTTGCCGTTCAGATCGCCCGATCCTCGAAAATGCCAGGAGATCGTCAATCAGATTGCCCATGCGCTTGGCCGAGTCCAGGATCATCGCCATATAGTGGTTGCTTTTTTCATCTACGACCGAGGAAACTTTCTTTTTAAGCAGCTCTGCATAGCTAGCCATGTGGCGCAGGGGCGCGCGCAGATCATGCGAGATCGAATAAGCAAACGCTTCCAGTTCCTTGTTGATGGATTCGAGCTCTACGGAACGTTTTGCAAGTTCCTGGTTGAGCCCTTGAATTTCTTCTTCCCGGCGCTTTCGTTCCGTAATGTCATTGTTCGTTTCCAAAATCGCGACGGGCAATTCCCGTTGGTCGCGCCGCAAAGACCATCGGCTCGCCACCACCACGTGCGTTCCGTCCGCTTTGCTCTTCTTAAGCTCACCCTCCCAGCGGTTAGTCCGCAGCAACTCCGCTCGGATGTCCTCTAGTGGTGTTGGAGAAATCGTTTGCAGCAGCTCCTGTGAATGCTTTCCTATGGCCTCTTTATCGGTCCATCCGTACAACTCCTGCGCGCCCCGATTCCAGTATGTGATGACATCGCTCATGTCACGCACGAAAATCGGGTCATGTGTCAGATTGAGCAGGCTGGCCTGCTGGGTTCGCTCTGCTACTTCGATCTGGAGGGCGTCGCGGGCCTGGATTAGATCTCGCTCGACCCGCCTCCTAACGGCGGCGAACCCGGTAAGTAGCGTCGCGAATAGTACGAAAACGGTGAAGTGCGGAAGATCATCGGGTGTTACATAGAAGCTGTAAAGCGGCTCGATGAAAAAATAGGTGTCGGCGAGGCCGGAGAGAACAACGGCGAATGTTGCCGGCCCAATCCCTGCGTACCAGACGGTTACGGCAATGGCAAACAAGAACAGCGGATCTGCCACGTTGTGGAAGTGGAAGCGTTCCAGGAGAAGCGACGCCCCGAGCGCGACGGAAACGGAAAGCACCGCAAGGCTATAGCTAAGCACCGGCGACCGGGCAATCTGCAATTCGAAGTTCAATCGGGCCATGGTTTGCCTCGCACGACGGTGATATTTCCACTACGCCTGCAAGTGTACGCTCACCTAAAACCTGAGCAAACAGTGGTTTTTTCCTTTCTTCAGATTGATGCACCGAGGAATGGTGGACGGGCGATGGGTTGCAGTGCTGTTCGCCGCTGGTAAAGAATGAAGGCCCCGCGCTTTCTCGGAGAAGCTCCAGCACGTATCCAGAAGGCGGACATCCGCAAAAGACTATGCGGAACAGAATTGTTTCCTCCCGAAGGACATTCCTTTCGGAGCTGGCAAGACCGCCGCGCTCCGTTAATTTCATAAGACCGATCCATGTCCTTTGGTAACGGACGAAATTGAGGCCGTTCATTAAAAAAAAGCAAAGCCTATATCTGGACCGGGAAAACCAGGCACCAAGGTACTGAGAGAGCAGTATTGCGAGTTTCGGATCGGGGCAAACGATTCACATCCGTGGTCATGCGGATCCCAGATATGAATCGCTCCGGTCCGAAACTCTATTTGTAACCAGGTGGTTTCCACCAACGCACTTCTGCGTCAGCCAAGCCGGTTTGTACGGACAAACTATTCTTGCCCGCTGTGCTGCGCAATGTACGAGTCGCTATGTCCGCTTCCTTATCTCCCCTATTCCTTCCGTATCGTTAGCTCAAGCCGGATCCCTTTTTTTCTTGAAACCGAAACGCCGCACGAACTATGTGTGCAAAAAAATAAGAGCGGTTCCCATATCACGCTAATAGAATGAAACGGGGGGTGCGGTGAAGGAACGGGATTGGGCTCTTGTTTCCTTCGAGCCAATCCGTGCTCCCCTAACGACTTGCGCCGTTGTTTTTGGCACGGCCACACTCTTTATGCTTTTCCCGGCGAAGAAGTTTTCAGAACAATGTGGATGATTAAGATTTCTGCAAACCGAAAATCGTAAAAAGTTCTTGACAACATGATTCTGAATTGTGCTACTCTGCTTTCACTCTCTCAAAAGCTGTTCTTGTTTTTAGCCAGGGAAGAAAAAGGCGCAATTAAAGCGTCTGTCCTGCGCAGCTAATTAAGTTATTAGGTCTGGCCCAATCAGACCGGCTGCCGCGTCTCTTCGCGGATCCGCAAAAAAACTTAACCAAGATTTGCCTTGTTGCAAGTCTCTGGAGGAACTATGTCGCTTATTGGCTCGCGACCTGTCCTTCGGCTTTCAGTGTGCGCCGTGCTGTGGGCAATGATGTTGCCTTTGCTTTCGCAGGCGCAAGCTGCACCGCCGACCACGTGTCAAAGACAAACCACCGCCAACGTTGTGGCCCTGGATCAGCCGTTTTTCCTGAACCGTCTGGGCGCCCTTGAAGCCACGGGAATGATGTTCGCGCTCCAGCGGGACGTAGTCCCGATCTCCGGCACAACCCTGACTGCAGGCAATGTCCAGTTGCGTTCTGACAAGCGGCCTCGTCCGCTGGTCTTACGCATGAACGTGGGCGACTGCCTGACCATTAACTTCACTAACTTGTTGGCGCCCACCCGCAAGGACAACGATCAAGTCAACACCCGCAATGCTTCAATTCACGTAATCGGCATGCAACTGGTAAAGAGCATCGCCGATGACGGATCATTTGCGGGAGCAAACGCCAGCAGCCTTGTCGCTCCAGGCGGCACGACGACGTACTCACTGTTCGCCCAGCACGAAGGCGGTTATGTGATGTACAGCACAGACACGGTTGGCGGAGAGGGCGACGGAGGCCAGCAAAGCGCTGGTCTGCTAGGCGCCATCAACGTGGAACCTCCAGGCGCTCGCTGGTATCGGAGCCAGGTGACGAAGAACGATCTGGATCTGGCGACCACCGGCAAGACCGCGGATGGCCACCCGATCGTCAACTATGACGCTACCTATGTTTCAGGATCACTGTCCGGACAGCCGATTTTAAACATGCTGAGCAGCACGAATGAGATCGTAAAGTCCGATCTTACCGCGCTGGTTACCGGACCGCTCTCCTCTCTAAACAAGCCCGGACGTTTTCCCACGGGCACATTTTTCAAGAATCCGGAACTACCGGACCGTGAACAGCCATTCCGTGAGTTCACTATCATTTACCACGACGAGATCGGCGCCGTGCAGGCGTTTCCCGAATTTTTCGATCCCCTGCACAATCCGCCGCCTCCCGGTGAAGGCGCCATCGCGCCGGGAATCGGCTTCACGCTGCACAGCGTCGTAGATGGATTTGCTATCAACTACGGAACTGGTGGAATCGGTGCGGAGATCCTGGCCAACCGCCTGGGTGTGGGACCGCAGTGGAATTGCGCCGATTGTAACTATGAAGAGAATTTCCTGAGCTCATGGGCAGTGGGAGAACCCGCGATGATCGTGGATATCCCCGCGAACACCCGCGATGCACAAGGCAACGTGATCAAAGGACCCAAGGCCACCAAAGCGCTTTATCCTGACGATCCTTCCAACGTTTATCACAGCTACATCGGTGACCATACGAAGTTCCGCATCCTTCACGGTGGTGTGAAGGAACACCACATTCATCACCAGCATGCGCACCAGTGGGTGCACACACCAAACAGCGATAACTCCAGCTATGACGACAGCCAGGCCATTGGTCCTGGTGCAGCATTCACGTTGGAAATGACCTATAACGGCGGTGGAAACCGCAATCAGACAGTGGGCGATTCCATCTTCCACTGCCATTTCTATCCCCACTTCGCTCAGGGCATGTGGAGCATGTGGCGCACGCATGACGTGTTCGAGCCCGGCACACAGCTTGATGCCAACGGACGTCCTGCCCCTGGATCACGCGCTTATCCGGATGGTGAGATCGCGGTTGGAACGCCGATTCCCGCTCTGGTTCCGATTCCCACTATCCCGATGGCCCCTTTGCCTGGACCAGTCAGCATCGTCAACGGTCAGGTAAATCTGCCCGCCACCGTTACCACCAACCCTGGCTATCCGTTCTTCGTTGCCGCAGTGGCCGGCCACCGTCCGTCGCATCCTCCGTACTTTACGGAATTCGATGGCGGTTTGCCGCGTCACGTAATCACCGGAGGAACATTCACCGAGCAGCATACGCGTCTGGATTTCAGCAAGCATCTGGTGACGGCGAAGGCGCAGTCGTATCCGGAGTTGGGAACGCCGGCTGAAAAGGTTGCTATGGCCTATCATGCAGCCAAGAATCACTCGACATTCCTGCCTGATGGAACGACCGGCAATTTCATCACCAACGGACTTCCGGCGATCATGGGTGCTCCGTACGCCGATCCTTGCAAGACTGACGATGGCGTACCCGTGCCAGCTTCACTCACGCGCACATACCAGAGCGCGGACTTTCAGCTGGATGTGAAATACAACAAGGCGGGCTGGCACTATCCGCAGCATCGCATGGCGGCGCTGTGGCAAGACGTTGCGCCCACGAAAGCGGGCACGCGTCCGCCGCAGCCGCTGTTTTTCCGCGCGAACAGCAAAGAGTGCATCGTTTTCAAATTCACCAATCTCGTTCCCGGTGAATACAAGCAGGACGACTTTCAGGTGACGACGCCGACTGATGTCATCGGCCAGCACATTCATCTGGTGAAGTTTGACGTTACTGCTTCCGACGGTGCAGGCAATGGTTGGAACTATGAAGAAGGCGCTTTCAGCCCGGACGAAGTCCAGTCGCGGATCAAGGCAATTGACGCGGCAGGAGGAAGCTGGAATGGAACTCCGGGAACACTCGTGGCCAAACAGCATCCTTTCTTTACCGGAGTGGAAGGGTTGGGCGCTCAGACGGTGGTGGAGCGCTGGTATGCAGATACCACTCTCAACAACGCGGGCCAGGACCGCACACTGCGGACGGTCTTTACGCACGATCACTTCGGGCCATCAACGCACCAGCAGGCCGGGCTGTATGCCGGATTGCTGATTGAGCCTGCGGGATCGACGTGGAAGGATTCGGAAACAGGGCTGGCTTTTGGCGGACGCGCCGATGGCGGACCCACCGGATGGGAAGCAATCGTCACAGATACCGCAAATCAGGCGCTTAGCTACCGTGAGTTCATGATGGAGTTCCAGGACTACACGCTGGCTTACACCAAGGACAACATTCCCATCAACCCGCCGGCGAAAGATGAAGTACCGCTTCTTCCCGGCAACTCGACCGTCCTGCTTCAGCCTGCGAAGCAGTGCCCGCAAACTCCTTCGGGAATGGTTATTCCACCACCCTGTCCGGAAGCGGTCTCAGCCGCGGACGTAGGCACTTACACTGTCAATTATCGCAATGAACCGATTCCGTTGCGCATCATTGATCCCATTAGCAACACGCAGGCTGCAGGTGCTGCGGGTGATCTCTCACAAGTATACCGGTCCACAGTGACTCGCGCCGACAGCAACTTCAACGTTCAGCCCGCATTCTATCCGGCGCTGACCGCTGACCTGCGCGGCGGCGATCCCTACACTCCAGTCTTCCGCACATATCAGGACGATCGTTTGCATGTGCGTATGCTGGTGGGCGCGCATGAAGAAGGGCATAACTTCCACGTGCACGGGACCCGCTGGCTGCGCGAATCCAGTGATGCTCGCTCTGGATGGCGCGGAAGCCAGATGACAGGCATTTCCGAACACATGGAGTTCGATCTGCCTCCATTGTCGAACTACGTGAAGACCACCGGTGTCGCCGATTTCTTGTACGAGCCGGGCGCCTCGGAAGATGACCAGTGGAACGGCTTGTGGGGTCTGATTCGTGCCTATAACGGTGTGCGAACTGACTTGCAGGTAGTTCCTAACAACACAAACGGCGGCAAGCAGAACACCACAACCAACGTGGACAGCTTCAGCACCGCCGCTACAACCAGCAAGGTGGGTTGTTGCGCGAAGTTCACTACGGCCTCGGCAGATTCCGGTGCTCCAGCACCCGCGGGCTCTGATCCAGGCGTGCCTACCTCAGAGTCTGTTGATGAAACGGCGACTCCGAGTGGCGCTCCGGCGACGGCCGCTGCGACAACTGTGAGCGATACAGGAACTCCAGTGGCTGCAACTTCGCAACCCGCCCCGGGCAGCGCTTACAGTGTCTGTCCCAAGGGCGCGCCGGTGCGGACCTTGGATGTCACTGTCGTCCCGGCGAGCAGGCTCCCGGGTGGAACGTTAACCTACAACTCACGTACGACCGCGGTAACGGGAACGATCTTAGGCAACGAAGCCGGACCGCTCCAGGACCCGACTGGCATTCTGTACGTGCGCACCTCAGATCTGGATCCGAGCACGGGTAATTTGCGCGCTGGATATCCGGTTGAGCCGCTGGTGCTTCGCGCAGCCGCGGGTGACTGCATCAACGTTACCCTGCGCAATCACCTGCCCACCACCGTTCCCGATCTCGCTGGCTACAACACCTTGCCGATGATCGTGAACAACTTTAACTCCAATCAGGTTGCTCCTTCGCGCGTAGTTGGGTTGCATCCGGAAATGTTGTCACTGAACGTGCTCAATAGTGACGGCATGAACATTGGTCTGAACCCGGCGCAAACCGCGAGCCCTGGCCACAAAGTGAGCTACCAGTGGTATGCGGGAATCGCATGGATCAATCCGTCCACCAACGCCATCACGCACAGCCCGGTTGAGTTCGGCTCCGTTTCCCTGATGCCGGCTGATCCCATTAAACAGCCGTCAAAAGGCGCGGTTGGGGCTCTGATTATCGAACCCCAGGGCTCGAGCTGGAGCGTGGACACTCTGAGCAGGGCGTCTGCCACGGTAACGAAATCGGATGCGACGACGTTCCGTGAGTTCGCGCTGGTTCTGCAGAACAACGTCAACATGCGTTACGCGAGCGGCAATCCGGTGAACATCCTGGCCCGTTTGGAGGACTCGGAAGACACGGGACAAGCGGGATTCAACTACCGCACTGAACCGCATTGGTTCCGCATGGGCTACGCGCCAGAAGCGCCATTGACGCCAAAGGACGGCTCTTGCACACCGCTTTGCACCAGGGATGTTGATTTCACCAAGGTGCTGAGCAATGGTCTGGTCGGCGCCGATCCGCAAACGCCGGTCTTCAACGCAACGCCGGGACAGGCGATTCGCCTGCGCCTGGTGGAACCGGCGGGTCATCCCCGCAACAACATCTTCCAACTGCACGGACACGTGTGGGAAGAAGAGCCCTATACCACTCCAGTGGCGTTCACAGGTGGCACTTACAACGGCGTGACGATCATCGGCACCCCGGTGTTGGGCTCCACAATCATTGCTGACCAGCCTGTGTCAACCAATGACTTCGTGAACAACCGCTTCTCTGAGTGGGAAGGCTCACAGATGGGCGTAGGCCCAGGAAGTCACTTCGACATCATTCCGTCCGGCGGCGCCGGCGGGACGTTCAAGATCGCGGGTGACTATCTGTACCGCACGCATACCAGCTTCACCTTCGATCGCGGAGTCTGGGGCCTCATGCGGGTACAGCCGCCGTCCAAGCTGCCACCGCCGACTACAACACCAAGTGGGGATCCAATACCAAATCTGGTTCCCTGAGTAAACCGTGTGGGAGTGGCCGCAGGGCTGCTCCCACATTTCTTAATGTAAAAATTTTGAACAGGATTGCGGGTGCAAAATGTTTAAGGCCAGGATTTTATCCAGTACTCTTTTTCTCTTGTCGGGACTGACCGCATGGGCGAGCATGCAGCAACACACGGTCCCATTGCCGGACGATGATCCGGCCCACAACGTTGCGGCCCCTGAGCCAAAGCCGCAGGAAGCACCCGCAACTGCGGATCGCGCTGGGGCCGCGGCGCTACCTGACAACGGATGGAAACAGAGTACTAAGCTATCCGGCGTCAAAGTGGATTTCCGCGGCGTTGCGTCCTTAAAGGACGTTGTTATCAAGCACGGGCCTATGCCCGTCAGCCTGAACGAAATTACTTCCTCAGAGATGGTCGAAGGCCAGCAGGCGGTGATGCAGTTCCGTTTCACTGACGCGGCCGGAACTCCAATGACCGGACTGCGGGTCGCCGGGTGGATGGATCAGGCGCAGGGAGACAAGCTAGCCGATGATGCCACGTGTCATAAAAAGATCCAGTCGTTCCTGCAGATGCGGCTCTCGGCCCGGCCTGAAGTTGATTTGAATACCTATTACGTGCTCGCGCTGACGCAGGAGCCGAGCGTGCTCATTATCGATCCGCGCGTTGGCTTCAGTTCCAGCAAGCTTTACTCGGTGATCGATCTGGCGGCTCCTGGCGCGGACTGGGTGCAGACGCGCAGCGGCGACCGTATTTTTATAACCATGCCGGCCGTGAATCAGGTGGCGGCCATCGACGCGATCAATTTCAGGCTGGCGGCCAACATCAAGGTTGCCGGCAAGCCCGGTCGCATCGTGGTACAACCCGGCGGAAGATATCTCTGGGTCAGTCTTGATACAACGGACGATCCTGCCGCTAGCGGGGTGGCTGTCATCGACACTGCCACTTTCGAGGTGGCCGCGCGCATTCCCACCGGAAAGGGCCACCACGAGATTGCGTTTGATGAAAACCAGAGCGCGTATGTCACCAATCACGATGACGGTACGGTCTCTGTGATCAACACCCAGACACTCGCTAAGGTAAAGGATGTGCCGGCTGGCAATGGCCCGATCGCGCTGGCGTACTCTGCCCGCAGCAAGAGCGTGTATGTAGCAGCCCAGAACGACGGCAAAATCACCATCGTTTCTACCGAAAATCAAAACGTGATCGGCACTCTAACGGCGAAGCCTGGGCTCACAACCCTGGCCGTCACACCGGATGGCCGCTGGGGTTTTGTCGCCAATGGAAAAGAGCACAGCGTGCTGCAGTTCGACGTCGCGTCCAGCAAATTCGTCCAGCAGTATCCCGTGGGACGTTCTCCGGACCAATTGGCATTCACTAACACTTATCTGTATGTCCGTTCGCGGGAGAACGAGCGCGTAAGCCTTATTACGCTGGCCGATGCCGGCAACAATGCCAACGTGGCCGAATTTCCGGCAGGGCAGAATGCGCCCGGCGCACTGGCGGATCTTCCTGCACCAGCAATGGCCGCAGCGTTAGGTGGAGATTCTGTATTCGTGGCCAATCCTGCGGACAAGAGAATCTTCTACTATCAGGAAGGCATGGCCGCGCCCATGCTCAGCCTGGAAGGCTATGGTAAGACACCGAAAGCCGTAATGGTGCTTGATCGGAGCCTGCATGAGACTGAGCCCGGAGTGTACTCCGTGGGGCTGCGCCTTCCCAAGCCTGGCGTCTATGACATACCGATGTATGTCGATTCGCCCGCGGTCTCGCACTGTTTTGAGTTCACCGTACGTGTGAACCCTTTGCTGAAGAAGCAAACTCAGGTTGCCGTAGACCTTCATCCGCTCAAGAACAACTTGCAAGTCAGGCCTGGCGAGACAGTGCAAGTCCAGTTCCGTCTGACGAATTCCGAGACCGACAAGCCACGCGACGGCGTGCAAGACGTGGAGGTAACGGTTCTGCTGGCCGAGAGCCTCCGCCAGATGCATCTCACCGCTGAACCGCTGGGAGATGGCATCTACCAGTTCACCTTCACTCCTCCCAGGCAAGGCGTGTACTACGGAATTGTCCAGATTCCTTCGCTCAAGGTACGGCCCAACCAGCTTCCTTATCTAATGGTCCGCGCCACTGCAGACGAAGAGTCTGAGGTTCAACCCATTACCTACGATACAAACACACAAGCGAAGAAGCCGTGAGGGGCACCGAGCAAATGAAGAACTGCAAGAATTCACACAATCGATTCGCTCGGCTGCAGGCGCTGGTTCTTGCGATGTGCGCGAGTGTCCCGCTGTCAGGCCAGCAACAGGTCTCGGAAAATTCGGTGCCCCAACATCACGCGGCTGCTCCGGGAGGAGGGAGCACTCCCGCACCGGCTGGCATGAAGGCGCCAGTCATTCCCGATGTCGTGGTCGTAGACCAGGACAACCATAAACTGCACTTTTATCGTGACCTGGTGCAAGGCAAAACCGTGGCCATCAATTTCATCTTCACCACTTGCACCACGATTTGCCCGCCTTTAACCGCAAACTTCGCCAAGGTCCAAAAAACGATGATGGAAAGAAACGAAAAGGATCTGCACCTTATTTCTGTGAGCGTTGATCCCGAAGGCGACACTCCGAAAAGGCTGAAGAACTATGCGGAAATGTTTCATGCTGAGCCGGGCTGGACCTTCGTCACCGGAAAGCGGGCCGATCTTGAGCAGATATGGAAGGCGTTCAACATCTATTTGGGATCAAAGCAAGACCATCCTGCAATCGTGGCCATCGGCAACGATTCGCAGCATTTGTGGACCTACGCATCAGGACTAACGTCGGCCAGCAAACTGATAAATGTGATTGCCTCCACCATGGATGGGGGCGGACAAAACACGCCGGCGAGCGCAGTCGCCCGCAAGGAGAACAGCAGTGACTCGCGATGAATTAGAGGACGCAAGCAGAATCGCGACCATCCGCCGCAAACTGGAGCCGGGTTGTGACGGAAAAAGACACGGCATCCAATTTGCCACGGTGCTATTCAGCGCGCTGCTAACTGTGGCAAACCTGCTAGGTTCGGCGCGGCTGGTTGGGCAGGAACTGGCAGCGCACGAAGCAGGCAAGCGGATTTATCTGACAGGTGAAAGTCCGTCGCACAAGCCGCTGGAGGCTGTTCTTGGTGAGGGCTCCACAGTGGTTTCCGCAACGCTCATGCCGTGTGCCAGTTGTCATGGCAGAGAAGGGAAGGGCAGGACCGAAGGAGGCATCGTTCCTTCAGACATAACGTGGAACGCGCTCACACGACCGTCGAGTGTCGATAATGAATTGGGACGCCGGCGTCGTGGCTATGACGTCAAGTCACTGCGCAAAGTGTTGCGTGAGGGTGTTGACTCGGGCGGAAATGAGTTGGGTCCGGTTATGCCGCGTTACCGGATTGCAGATGAGGACCTTGCGTATCTCATCGACTATTTGCAACTGGTAGGCAGGCAAAACGATCCTGGATTGACGGAAACTACGATCCGCGCAGGCACGATCATACCAGCCGGCGGTCCCCTGGCTGCTGCAGGTGAGAGCTTCTCCGCGCTTTTGCAGGCTTATTTTGACGATCTGAATCAGCAAGGGGGAATCTATGGAAGAAAAGTGGAGCTTGAGGTGTTGCGAACAAGCGGCGCCTCTGCTGAAATTGCGGCTGCAGCAGATGAGTTTGTCAAAACCAGAAACATCTTCGCCGTGGTCAGCGTTCTTGCTCCTGAAGCTGAGCGTGAGTTGAGGGAAGTTCTGGAACGCTCTGGATCACCGGTGATTGATGCGTTTACTTCCGACCTTGACGACAGCGCAGGCGGTACCAATATCTTCCATATTCTTTCCGGGTTGCCGCAGCAATCGCGCGCATTGTTGAAGTTTGCACAAGACCGTTTGCCCAGGCATGAAGGAAAGATCGCTATTGTTTATCCCGAAAGCCGGCGGCAGCTGGCGGCGTCGGTAATAGAAGAATGCCTTTCAGGCTGTATTTCGCTCGGGTACAGCCAACTTGCAACAGCGAAAATTGCTTCTTCTCTGGCAAAAAAGTCCAGCAGGGTTCTCTTTTTGGGAAGTGGGAGCGAGCTACAGGCGTTTCTCGCCGCCGCCAAAAACCTGAACTGGAGTCCGGATATTTTTCAGCCCGGGCCGCTCGCCGACGAGAACATCTTCCTCATTCCGCAGGAATTCATTGAGCACGTGTTTCTGTCATTTCCCACGCTCCCGGCCGATGTCGCTCCGCAAGCCCTCGAAGAATATGTGTCCCTGGTCAACCGATACAAACTCAAGCACGTTCAGCCCGCCCGTGGTCTCTCAGCATTGGCTTCCGCCAAAGTCTTCACTGAGGCGCTGCGGCTAGCTGGGCGGCAACTGGGGCGCGAGCAGCTTATTGCCGCTCTTTCCAGCATGTACAACTTCAGCACAGGCCTCACACCGCCTATCACATATACCACCACGCGTCGCACCGGCGCTCTCGGCGCGCATGTGGTCAAACTGGACCTGAAAAACAAGAGCTTTATTCCATTGGATTCATGGATTGTTCCGTGATCCTGCAGCCAAGGAGATACACTGCCATGCCACACTGCACGCTAAAACGGCGGATCAACCGCGGAGCGCTCGCGCTTGGTACAGTTCTGGCGCTGCTTGGGTCCGGATGCATCAAAAGTAAAGAGGCGTTTCGCCAGCCAGACCGGGCAGACACCGCGCAAAGCGTCGACGGTGCTGTCCGCGACTCTGAGAATGCACAGAAAAAAGACCCGCAGAACGCGCAATACAAGGTCAAGGCTTATCGAGTGCGTTTTGAAGCAGCGCAGTTCCATGTCACCCAGGGAATCCGGCACCTGGAAAGGCGCGAGAACCAGCTAGCTCTGCGCGAATTTGAAACTGCCTTAAACATCGATCCTTCCTGCATGATTGCGCGCCAGGAACTGGAGTACACAAAGCAGCTGATCGCAGCTGAGCCGACGCAGGAACAAAGTAGCGCAAATGCCGCTCTCTCCGACAAAGAGTCAAAGCCCGCGACGATTGCGGCTGCGCCGGAACGGGGACAGCAGGAAAGAAGTTTGATGGAAAAGCCGCCAGCCCTGAATCCCATATCAAAGGAGCCGGTGACGCTCAAGATGAATGAAGATTCCCGCATCGTCTTTCGCACCATCGGGAAGCTGGCGGGCGTGAACGTAATATTTGATCCTGAATTCCCGGAAAAAAAGATCAGCATCGACCTTGTCAATGTGACCATCCAGCAAGCTCTTCGTGTAGCCTGCCTTGAGGCCAAAGCATTCTGGAAGCCAGTGACTAGCAATATCATTATGGTTTTCCCCGACGTATCCACGCGTCGTCGGCAGGAAGAAGAGCAGATTCTAAAGAAGATTTACCTGCAGCATACTCAAACGCCTCAGGAACTCACCGAGATCACCAGTGGAGTCCAGCAAATGCTGGAGCTTCGGCATGTGCAAGCTCTGCCCCGCGACAATGCCATTCTGATCCGCGACACGCCGGACAAGATTCTGCTGGCCTCGCGGCTGATCAAAGACAGTGACCGCGGCCGGGCGGAGGTGGTCGTGCAGATTTCTGTGCTTCAGGTACGGCGCGATCGCGCGCGCAGTCTTGGGGTCCAGCCGGGGAGCCGCACAACCCTGGCCTTTGCTCCGGCTGCGGCATTCGGCCCGGCAGGCGCAGTAGGTCTGGACAAACTTGCTCAGATATCCCAGGGAGATTTTGCGCTGACCATTCCCAATGCCGTGGCGTCTGCATTGATGACCGATAGCAGCACCAGGATCATCCAGAATCCTCAGGTCAGGGTTAGCGATGGCGAATCCGCTCGCTTGCGCGTGGGAGACCGGGTTCCTGTAGCTACGGGTTCCTTTCAAGCCACCGTCGGTGTGGGTCCGGTGGTCAACACCCAGTTTCAGTACATCGATGTGGGCGTCAATATTGATATTGCTCCCCATGTTCATCCGGACCATTCTGTCAGTATGAAGCTCGGCGTGGAAGTTTCCTCTGTCACTGGCAATGTGAACATTGGAGGTGTGGAACAGCCGGTGATCAGCCAGCGACGAATTGAGCATGAGATCCGGCTGCAGGAAGGCGAGGTCAGCATTCTTGGCGGTTTAGCGGAACGTTCTCAAAGCAAATCGGTGAGCGGCTGGCCCGGTCTCTCACGCCTGCCTTTGCTGCGATATCTTTTCTCGGGTGAGGATGTAAACAATTCTGAGAACGAAGTATTGATCGTGGTCACTCCCAAGCTAGTACGGGGACGTGAACTGGCACAGGAGACCCTGCACGCTCTCAGCGTCGGAACTGACAGCGAACTGACTTTACGCCAGCAGGATGAAGTCACGGCGCCCCAGGTCGTAAGCATCCAGCAAAACACCAGTTGGATGGAGGCGAGAGGCATCAACTCCAGCCCAGGCAGTCAGTCGGAAAACGCGTCCACGTTGCGTATTGAACCAACCGTCGCCACCGTGAAGGCAGGAGAAACCACGATTCTTCAAGTCCATTTGGAGAAGGTTGAAGATCTGTTTTCTGCCTCCGTACTGCTGAAGTATGATCCGCAGCTTCTTTCGATTGAAGATGTGCAGCATGGCGACTTCCTCTCCGGTGGAACGCAGGAGGTAGCCATTGTGCAGCGTATTGATAAGGAAAAAGGAGAGGCGAGGATCTTTACCACGCGCCAGCCCAATACGGCGGGCGTGAATGGAAAGGGAGTCTTACTCAGTCTGATTGTACGGCGGCTTACCGATGCGCCTGCATCACTGCAGGTAATGGAGGTAGGGATGCGCAATTCCAGGCAAAAGAGTCTGCCAGTGCGGATCACGGACGCAACGGCTGAGATCCAGTGAATGACTTAGACGGAGGTAGGGTTACAGAGGGGTTTGACCCTTGATTCCGCTGTGCTAAAGTAACTAAATCGACACCCACTCCGGTTTGCAATATATCCAGAGGATTGGGGGAGAAGAATGTCACGCAATTACTACCGTGTCGTGCTGCTGTTGTTGCTGTTGGTAGCGGTGTTTACGCCGCTGATGCAGCTTGACAGCTTGGACCAATTCCCAATATCCAGCGACGACATTGAATGCCAGGTAACTTTCTGCCTTTGCAGCATAGGGATGGTGTTGGTGCTTACCCACCTCCTGCAACTGGTCGCGGCGACCGTTGCCTTACTCCGGCCATTTGTTGCAGTCATATCCCCAGAACCACTATCTATCGGGGATGATCCCTGGTTCCCGCCAGGCCTCGCACGACTCTGCGTGCCTCTTAGAATCTGATTCCCATTCCTGACGCTTTTCCACGAAGAATCTGAGCGCCTCATGGCGACAACTCTTGATTGTTCATTCGTCGGCGCAGCCATCGATCTATCGCTCTAAGTTGTGTTTCCGCCACGCGGGTGTATCCAGGTTCTTCATAGCCTCAGCGCGCCTTGTCCGCATGGGTGATTAGGCCTCATCGTCTCTCGGCCTAGTTGACCCCCCTTGCATCAGGCAAGGCTGCGGACGACCACAACTATTGGGTGAGGAATGTGGCAATGAAAGCTTCTCAAGTAATGCGTAGCTCTGTTAGTTTGCAGAATCATGAACAACGGTTTCCCTTGAACGGCGACCGGCAACCCGCAATCAAGCACATGCAGTGCCGCAGCTTCGGCTTGGAGGAAGAAAGATTAGTTGAACAATGCCTTGTCGGCAACCAGGAGGCGTGGGCGCAGTTAATCACCAGTTATAGAGGATTGGTCTATTCGATAGCCATCCGTTTTGGCGCCAGGCATCAGGATGCCGCGGACATATTTCAGGCGGTCTGCATCGAAGTATTCCACAGTCTGCCTCAGTTGCGAAATGTCCGGTCCCTGCGGTCGTGGCTGATTACTGTGACTCTACGCCAGGCCTATCGCTGGAAGAGGAAGCTGCCGAATGACGTTGAGTTGGACGCCATGGATCTTGACGCAGCCGCGGAGATCGCAACAGCACCGGAGGTCCTTGGACAATTACAGCAGCAAGATGTGGTGCATAAGGCAATCGCCCAACTTAAGCCGCGAAATGCGGAGCTTGTTCGACTTCTCTTTTTTGAGCAACCCCCTTTGCCCTACACGGAAATTGCCAGGCGGCTGGGGCTGGCCACGGGTTCAATCGGATTCATACGCGCGCGTTGTCTGAGCAAGCTGCGCAAAGCTTTGATCGAAACCGGCTCTTATGTGCCGTAATGAAGCGACTGGCCTCGCGATATCAGCGTTACAGGAGGATGTGAATTACTGTCCAGTAGAGCCCAGGAACCGCAGAATAGTCAGTTCATCAAAAAGTTTGTATCCGGATGGCGTCTATCCGCCCTTCGTGGGGCTTTCTCCCACCACTGGAAAGTCTTGTGCTTTACGAAAGGTTAGCGTTCAACAGGTTCTTTCATGTTTTATTTAGATATCAGGAAAACCACATATTGACGGTTGCGTTCGACCAGCGCCGGGCACTGTTATTCAAAGCGAAAGATCGAATGCAGATTTATTTCCTGTTCAGGAGTGCTGGATGCATCTAACCGCGTATGAGTGATGAGAAACGCCATTTACCCGATAAGCCCCGCCTGTTGTTCGTGGATGACGAAGAGACTATCAGACAAACGTTGCCGATCATTCTGGAACAACATGGATTCCAGGTCACGATAGCTGGAACAGTCCCGGAAGCCCTTGACATCATTACTCATCAAAAGTTCGACATACTGCTCACAGACCTAAATATCGGAACTCCTGCCGATGGGTTCATTCTTGTAACCGCGATGCGCCGATGCCAGCCCAGCGCCGCCACCTTTATTCTCACCGGGTATCCCGATTTCCAGACCGCCCTGGAAGCCATTAGGAAGCAAGTAGATGACTACCTGATAAAACCGGCTGACATTCCGACGCTGATTTCCACGCTGAAGGAGAAAGCTCTTCAGCCGCGTCATCTCGATGACTCCCCCGGCAAACGGACATCAGGTCTCATTCGCGAAAGGTCGGGCGAGATCGTTGAGCGCTGGCTGAAGGAACTGCAAGGCGATCTCAGACTAGCCTCAATAAAGATTTCTAGAGAAAAGCTGATTGATACTGTCCCGCAACTGGTTTCTGATCTGGCCCAATTAGTTGAGACCGGCGAGACCCAAATATCGGCAAAATCATTAAGGAATGCAGCTAAGCACGGCGTAGAACGAGCCAAGCAGGGCTTTACTATTCCTCTGCTGGTCACTGAGACGCGAATCCTTAATCGGGTCGTTGGAGTGGTTTTGCAAGAGAATCTGCTGTCAATGAATTTGAGCATTCTGATTCCAGACGCTCTGAGAGTCGGCGAGTACCTTCAGGCACTATTGGAAGAATCCATCCGTGCCTTTCAGGGGACTGAGAGCGAAACGCTTGGAGCGAAAG
>DASYKK010000164.1:0-2334 GCA_035995565.1 Candidatus Angelobacter sp. | reverse complement strand
AGCGGCGGCCTCCGGCTCGCCATCCAGTCCGATGAACTCGGCGAAAAATCTCCGCTCGGAGAGCAGCTGGTGCTTCAGGATTTCCAACACGGTGGACGACCGCTCCACCGGCTTGAAAGCCATGTCTTCCCTGGCGAACTGACGCCACAAACTCACTACCTTGTTGGTTTCGCTGGCGTAAGTATCAAGCAGATGTTGAAAAACCGGGTCTGCTGCGCGTGGTATCTGCGCCTCCGGGATTGCCGTGTATTCGTACTGCATGGGCATGATGATGCCTGCTTGCTACCGTTAAATGTTACGCCTTTGCCGCCCTCGCCGTTGTCGCTGCGACTCCGGGTTTCACGATCGCCGCCACCACCAGGCCGGCAAACACAAATCCCATGGCGATCGTACAGATGTAAGCCAGCGTGTAATTTCCCGGAAAGCCATACCAGTTCCAGTAAGAAATGTTTGTACTGATCGCGGCCAGAATGCCGGCGAGAGTTATAAACCGCCAGCGCGCGGCAAAACTGACCAGGCTGGTCTGCCCAAGCAAGATCACCGCCAAAAGAACTTGCAGGATGTTGGTTCCAAGCTCAACTCCCAACGCTTTCCCAAAAGAGAACTTGAGCGACGGGTGATATACCAGCAGGCCCGACGGCCCGGTTTCCACCTTGTGCATGCGCGCTTCCATGGCGGCGCTCTGTTGCGCACGGGTGGCATTTTCCGGCAGGCCAAGGCCAGGAATGAAATACAGGCCGTTTTCCGGCATATTGGCTTTCATGGCAGCCAGGACTGCTTGTTCATTGGGAACTTCTTTAATGCCGGTCTTACCCAGCGGCAAAACATCGTGCGCCGCGAACGACCAGAAGAAGAAAGCCAGCCCTCCAAGTACGCTCGCCAGCAGCTTCTTTCCCATAAATGCCTCCTTGGTATACCGTCAAATCTCGTGCACCGTTTATCTCGCGAACCATGCTGCTACGGGCTGCGAGGATAGTCAACAAGCTTGCGGACTAGCCATCTGGGCAGGTACCAACAATATTTCGAAACTGCATGCCCGAGCCTGTAATCTAGTGGAGAGCACTATCACGATCGGAGCAGCCCTTTGCCGCATGAAGTCGAGTCGAAAAAAGTTGATGCAAAGATAGTCGGTGTAAAGCCAGTCGATGCAAAGCCAGTTGAGCCAAAGGCAGCCGAACTGACGAAGAAGAAATCTGCCACGGCTCATCTGAAGTCCGTATGGCCGATGATCTGGGAGTTGGTTCGTCCCCGGCGCGGACTATTGGCCTTCAGCTTTACACTTCTGCTGATCGGGAGGCTTTGCGGCCTGGTATTGCCGGCCGCGCCAAAATATTTATTAGATGACGTAATCGGCAACCATCGCGCGGGACTTCTCTTGCCTCTGGTTCTGGTGGTGTTGGGCGCCACCTTAATTCAGGGCCTGACATCGTTTGCGCTCACGCAGTTGCTTTCGAAAGAAGGGCAGCGTTTGATTTCTGAACTGCGGAAGCGGGTGCAGACGCACGTGGGACGTCTCTCCCTGAATTACTACGATGCCAATAAAACCGGCGCGCTGGTATCGCGCATCATGAGCGACGTGGAAGGCATTCGCAACCTGATCGGTACCGGCCTGGTTGAGTTTTGTGGCGGCATTCTTACTGCCGTGCTATCGCTGGGGTTTCTGCTGAAATACAACGCCCAGATGACTGGGATCGCCCTTGGCTTCCTGGTGGTTCTCATGGTGGCACTCAGCCGTGCGTTCAAAACCATTCGTCCGATTTTTCGCGAGCGAGCAAAAATCAATGCTGAGGTAACAGGCAGGCTTACCGAGTCGCTGGGTGGCGTGCGCGTGGTAAAGGGCTATCACGCGGAAGAACGTGAATCGAATGTCTTTACCCGAGGCGTGCAGCGTCTGCTGGAAAATGTCTTGCAGTCGCTGACCGCAACATCCCTCATGGGGCTGATCTCTACGGTGGTGCTGGGAGTGGTGAGCGCCATCATCATGTTTATGGGCGCGCGCCAGATTCTTGCCGGACACATGACCTCAGGCCAACTCTTCAGTTACACCATGTTCATGGGCTTTCTGATTGCGCCGGTCGCCCAGATGGCCAGTATCGGTACGCAAATCACGGAGGCGCTGGCCGGCCTGGATCGCACACGCGAAGTACTGGCGGAGCGCCGTGAAGATCAGGATCCCGACCGCACAATTGTGCTCGGCCATATCAACGGCGCAATCACGTTTGAAGATGTGGACTTTTCCTACGAGCCGGGCAAGCCGGTGCTGGATGATGTGAGCTTTAATGCGCAACCGGGAACCGTGACCGCGCTGGTGGGTTCGTCAGGCTCAGGCAAATC
>DASYKK010000163.1:0-3298 GCA_035995565.1 Candidatus Angelobacter sp. | reverse complement strand
CTTGCGCCGTTGTGCTTTGGAAAGACTGGTCAGTAGCAGCGGCAGTTCCACATTTTGAAACGCCGTAAGCACGGGAATCAGGTTGTACATCTGGAAAATGAAGCCAACGTGGCGCGCCCGCCATGCTGTCAACCGGCTGCGCGACATGTGAGTGATCTCATCGCCCGCAACCGTGATGCTTCCAGCCGACGGCACGTCCAGGCCGCCCAGAAGGTTCAGCAATGTGGTTTTGCCAGAACCGCTGGGGCCCATGAAGGCCACAAACTCGCCTGCTTCCACATCGAGGTTCAAGGCCTGCAGCACGTGTATCTGCTCACCGCCACGGGAATAAGTCTTGCCCAGACCGCGGGCCTGTATCAGGCTGTTGGAACCGCCGCTGCCATCGACACGAACCATCACTGCCCTCCTGCTGCTTTACGTCTGCTGTTATTGTTTAACTTCCACCGCTTGGCCTTCATGCAGTTTTTCCGCGCCACTCACCACCAGCTTATCGCCTGGCGCAAGGCCGGCCAGAATCTCAACATCGCTGCCGCGCTCCGCGCCCAGGCTTACTGCCCGCCGCTCCAGCTTTTGGTCACGCACGAGATAAACAATCTGCTTTCCGCCATCGCTTCGCACCGCTGACTTTGGAATGATCGCCCGCGCTTCGCTGCCTGAATTTTTTCCCGGCGGAGGAGTGGCGCTCAGAAACGCTACCTTCACTCCCATATCGGGCAGAATCGTGTAATCCAGCTTGTCAAACGCGATGCGGACTTTCACCGTGGCTTTCTGCCGGTCCGCCGTAGGAATTACCGTGCGGACTTTGGCAGGAAGTTCGCGGTCGGGATAGGCGTCGAGCGTTGCGTTCACCCGCTGTCCCTGCTGCACCCGCGCAATGTACGATTCGTTTACGTCCACTTCGATCTCAAGCGACTTCATGTCAACCAGCGTGGCGATTCCCGTGCGCGTAAATCCGCCGCCTGCGGAGATGGGTGACACAATCTCGCCGCGCTGCGCATCTTTTGAGACCACGATGCCGTCAAATGGCGCGCGCACAATGCAGTTGTCTGCATCTTCTTTGGCTACGCCGATGCGCGACTCCGCGGCGCGTATCTGTTCTTTGGTCAGCGCAATCTTGGAGCGCAGGCTTTCAGCGGTCGTTTTGGCGGTGTCGAGAGCCTGTGGGCTGATCACTCCGGCCGTGTGCAGTCCCTGCGCGCGCACTGATTCGCGGTCCGCATTGGCTGACTGCACTTGAAGATCAGCGAGCGCCGCAGCCGTGGCGTCGCGGTCTGATTTTGCCGACGTTAGCGCGGCATTCGGCTGCGAGCAGTCCAGTGTCGCCAGCACCTGCCCGGATTTCACGCGCAATCCCTCTTCCGCATAAATCTGTTCCACTCGGCCGGTAACTTTGGCGGCCACCGTGGCACGGCGGCGCGGCGTGATGTATCCGCTGGCGTTGAGCAGGGCTTCAGATTTTGCTCCGCTCGCGGGCCGCGCGGCAGCCACCTCAACGATGGGCTTTTGCGATCGAAACGCAAGCAGCAGGCTGCCCAGCAGCAGAACCGCGCCCAGCGACGCGGCAAACAATCCCAGCTTTCTGCCAGTCTTCGAGGCAGGGCGGGAACGGTCATCAATGCGCAGCGAACCCAGGTCGTGCTGCGGAGGTGTCGAACTACTCATAGAGAGGTAAAAATCCTTAAAGGTGAATGGGCCGTATTTCAACTTGCGCTAGGATCCCCGAATTGAAAAGTGGACATCTGCTCTGCTAGCCGGGCACACGCTGGGATACAGATCCACGCAACCGTCGTCGCGGTGTTTACAGCTGCCCCTTGTCTCTTTTGGGTAATGATAACGTATTCGACGCGAGCGATGCTTATCAGTTCTTGCTTTTTCTGAGGTCGCGGAGCAGCTTATCCCTGTGTTTGCTTAGATCGCGGCCATCGCGCTCGGAAGGATAAGGTTGTCCCTCGCCCCTGAGTCCTGTCCACAGCACCATATTGAAGCTCTCCGAATCCAGCTTGTCTTCAGCACTGAAGTCAAAGGTTTTGGTTTTGTCAGCCCAGTAAGCGGCGTCGTGTCCGGCGCTAAGGTTGGCAGCGCCGCGTTTGTCATCTGCTGTGGCGGCGGGGAGCGGAAGTTTGGTGGTGCGCAAGATCGCAGGTACTCGCGCTTTATAGGTCCACGCGGTCTGTTGCGTTGAAAAAACATCGGCCATGGGCGACTGTAGCGCGTCATTCAACCCCAGCGGCTTAATGCCGAGCACCTCTTCCATGGTTCGCAACAGCGTCACGGTATTGAAACGGTTGGAAATCACCGCGTGCTGCTTTACATAAGGTCCGGCAATCAATGCCAGGCTCCGGTGCGCATCCACATGATCAGGGCCGTTCTGCGCATCATCTTCGACCATGAAAATCAGCGTGTCTTTGGCGTATTTGCTATTCGCAATTTTTTCCACCAGCAGGCCGATAGCGTAGTCGTTGTCGGCAATCTCCGTTTCAACCGTGTTGACTCCATCCACAGCTTCGCTGAACAAACCAAGGTGATCGTGCGGAAGGCGAACCAGCTCCAGGTTCGGCAGGTTATCGTGCGCGACGTATTCGTCAAACTCGCGCTCCCATTCTTTATAGCGCCAGTAGTCAGGGAATCGTTGATCAAAGCCGCGAAAGTAAAGGTCTGTTACCTGCTGCAGATTCGCCTTGGTCGCCGTGGCAACGCGCGTGCCGCTGGCCGCAGGATCGCGCAGCATCGGAATCGGCGGTTCGGCTCCGGGAATGATGCTGTAATGACTCAGGTCGATAAAGAAGCCGTAATTGCGAATGCTAAGGCCGGAGCGCAACGCTCCATCCCACAGATAACCTGCGCCGCTCTCATCTTCGGGGCCGTCCGGGGCGGCAACGTCTGCATGCCCCGGTAACTGGTTCTCGGCATCGTCAAGCTTTTCCGTGTTGCGATCGTGCGGCGAATCCAGAGCGACGTTGATGTTGCGATTCAACCCTTCCGCGTCATACGTCATGCCGCGAAACGCGTAGTTCAGCGGTATCGAGCGCTCCACTTCATCTGTGGTGCGCGCGGCGGTACTCCAGTTCCAGCCCACGCCGCTGACTTCGCCGCTATCGAAGAAATTGTCGAGCGTAACGAAGCGACGCGCCAGTTCATGATGATTCGGCGTCATGGCTTCGGGAAACAGTGTGAGCGAGGGATCTCCGTTCCCTTTTTCCAGATCGCCCAGCACCTGGTCGTATGACCGATTCTCTTTCACGATGTAAATCACGTGCTTGATGTGCTGGCGCAGGAATGCGAAAAGCTGGCGGCTCCT
>DASYKK010000162.1:0-10209 GCA_035995565.1 Candidatus Angelobacter sp. | reverse complement strand
GTGATGGCGGTGGCCGGCTTACAGGAGGGCGTGGCGCAAAACATGAAGGTGAACTGCCAGGGCGGAGCGGTCTTCTATGGGCGCTATTTCAGTTGCTGGGTGAAGGAAGAGCACCGTGTCCACGGCATTACCGATATTTCGAAAGGGATCTACCAATCATGCGACGTCTTCTTTTACACGCTGGCGGAACGCCTGGGCATTGAAAAGATTGCCAAGTGGGCAACTGCGATGGGACTGAGCAAGAAGACTGGCATCGATCTTCCGAATGAAGTTACCGGGATCATGCCGTCAGAAGAGTGGAAAATGAAGACCTTCCGGCAGAAATGGTACGCGGGCGAGGCCATCTCTGTGGGCATCGGACAGGGAGCGGTGGCGGTGAGTCCGATCCAGTTAGCGCGCACAATTGGCGGAATAGCCATGGGCGGGACTTTCTACCGGCCGCATGTTGTCAATCCTGAGCAACTGCCGGAACAATTCAAAAACACAGTTGCGCAGTCCATGCCAGACGTGGTGCGCGTGCCCATTGATCCTCAGAATTGGATTACCATCACTGACGCGATGGCCGGCGTATTGAATCCCGGAGGAACCGGAGTCGCTTCACACATTCAGGGTGTAGACTTTGCCGGCAAAACCGGAAGTACACAGTTGGTCAGCCATCAGTTTTTGGAAGCGCACGGTCAAAAAATCAAGTCATTGAGCAAAGAATTCAGAGGGAATGGCTGGTTTGCAGGCGTCACGCCGCGCAGAAATCCGGAGATTGTGGTAGCTGTTCTTTTCGAAGGTGGCGAACACGGTCCCTTGGCTGCACGGGTGGCTTCGCAAGTGATCAAGGCATACGTGGAGAAGCAGCGGCGACTCCGCAATAATCCGATGCTGTTCAGTGATAAGGCTGATCCCGGGTCTGTTCCGATTGCCGGCGTATGGAACCAGCCAGATTCAATTGGGCGCCGCCCTGTTCAAGATAATGATAGTCATGCCGAAGCCACGCAAGAGGTGGCACAGAGTGACAATGAACTTCATGGCGGCACGGTGCTAGTGCAGTTTGGCAGAACGCATACCGACAAAACTAAATTGCGGAAGCTCTTGCGGCCGGTGTCAATTGGATTGGCGGGGTCAGACTAAATGCGGCGGCTGATCTCCTTTCGCGATTTTGACTGGCTCCTGCTTACGTTTGTGCTGATTATCTGCGCGCTCGGCGTGCTGGAAATTTACAGCACCACCTACGGAACCAAATTTGCCGGCGCTCACGTCCGCCAGATTTATTGGATCGTGGGTGGCCTGATTATGATGTTGGCCGTAAGCCTTATCAACTACCAGATCCTTCTGGAGAATGCCAATTGGTTTTATTTCGCGTCCGTAGCCTCGCTGCTGATGGTCACTCTGTTTGGCAAGAAATACCTGGGTGCGCGCCGCTGGATACAACTTCCCGGTGGTCAGCACTTCCAGCCGTCGGAATGGGTGAAGCTGGTGTTGATCCTGATGCTGGCCAAACACTTCAGCGGGCAAGGCGAGCGCGAGGATGCTTCACTCTCTGACATCGTAAAAGCGGGGCTGATTGCTGGAGTGCCAATGCTTCTGGTCCTGAAGCAGCCCGATCTGGGTACGGCGCTCACCTATGTTCCGGTGGCGCTGATGGGGTTGTTTCTTGGCGGGATCCAGCTTCGCCACGCGGCCGCGATTCTGCTGGTGGCAGGCGTGCTGATGCCGGCTGTCTGGCATTACGGACTGAAGCCCTACCAGAAAGATCGTTTGACCAGTTTTCTGCATCCTGAGGCCGATTCGCAGAAGACGGGGTATCAACTTGAGCAATCCAAGATTGCCGTGGGATCGGGTGGGATTTGGGGCAAAGGTGTGCGGAAAGGCTCGCAAACACAGGGGTCATTCCTGCCGGAGCCTCACACTGACTTCATTTTTGCCGCCTGGTCAGAAGAGCACGGCTTTGTGGGCGCGGTGGCCTTACTACTGCTATACTTCATGGTATTAATGCGTTTGATCCATAACGCTCAGACCGCGCCGGACAGCGCGGGCGGCTTTGTGGTGATGGGTGTGGTGGCAATTTTGCTCTTCCACATCCTGGTAAACGCGGGAATGGTGGTTGGGTTTATGCCCGTCACCGGTATTCCTTTACCGCTGATGAGCTATGGTGGTTCGTCAGTGCTGTTCATGTTCCTGGCGCTGGGTATTGTGATGAATATCCGCATGCGCCGTTTTGTGAACTGACCGAAGGAATGGAAACCGCGCCAAGAGGCGCGAAAGTAACAGGATTTTTCAAGATTGAACGTTACGCCCTGACGTTAAAAGAAAGGGCGCCGGCCGATAGAAGGGAAGCCGGAGAGTATCAGAAAGCATTGCCGGGCAGGGAACGGCCCCGCGGAAATCACCCAGGTAAGAGCAAACATAGCGCTTGCAAGGGGACCCGCAGTGTGGCCACAAACCCGGAGTGCAAAGGTGCACAGATTTTTCAAACAAGTCATAGGCAGATTGCAGATGTTGGCGGGAGAGGTTTACTCCTCGCCACCGAATTGTATTTCCTGCATAAGATCAGATTGAATTTCCGGGCACTCAAAGCCAGTCAACCTGCGCGTGAAGCGCCGGTCTCCTGACCTTGTTCTGAAACCTCCTGCATCTTCTTTTTTTCCGCCGGTATTTACCGGAGAAGCTCCATGGCAAAAGAACTCTATGTCTCTTCCACACCGCATGAAACCAAAGTCGCGGTGGTTGAAGAAGACCAACTCTCAGAAATATATTTCGAACGAGAAAACGAATACACACTGGCCGGCTCCATCTACAAAGGACGCGTGACGCGCGTTCTGCCGGGTATGCAGTCCGCGTTTGTAAACATTGGGCTGGAACGCGATGCGTTTCTTTACGTTTCCGACTTCCTGATGGAAGAAGACGAAGATGCCGATGCCATCGGCGAAGCCGTCGCCAGTTCCCGCAACTCGCCGATCATCGAAGTTCGCAGCACTGAACAGCACGGGCCCATTGAGGCGCAGGAAATCATGCCGGCGATCACGGCCGGCGACGAAGAAGACGACGACTCAGGGCAGGAGTCCGCAGAGGGTGCGCCAACAGAAAACGGTGCGCCACAGGAACAACAGGAGCGGGAAGGCGCTCGCAAATGGCGCGGACGCCGCCGCCGCGGAAGAGGCGGACGAGACCGCTTTGCCGATCGTGGCGCAAATGACCAGGTCGCCGGCGATCGCGGTGACCGTGAAAAGCCCGTGGAAGCAGCGCCGGAAGAGCCTGGTGACGCACGACCGGAAAGCCAGGCTGAACCCAGGCCCGAGCGGCACGAGAGCCGACCGGAAGGACGCTCCGACGTGCGGCACGAATATCGATCCGACTACCGTCGCGAAAATCGGCCTGATCGTCACGAAAGCCGCGCAGAGCAGAGCTTCGAGCAACACCCCGAGCCGATTCTGTTGCCGGGTGAATCGATTTCCAAGTATCAGCCGCATACGTCGCATTCCTCAACTGCAGCATCCCAGACTTCCGTAAAGACAGAGTCAGGGCCGCGGCCCAAGCCTTCCACCGAATACTCCATCGATCCGTCAGCATTTGCTGCCGGTTCTATGGTGCTTCCGGGCGAAACGCTGGCCAAATATGGAAAAGAAAGGCAGCCGTCGCGTAGCGCAGCCGTAACGCATCCAGAAGAGCGGGTCGCAGAGTCCCACGTCACAGAGCCCAGGGAACACGGATTCATGCAAAACGCTGAGTCTGCGGGACCGATTCCCCGGCAATTTGAACACCAGGAAGAAAAAACAGAAGCACGCGTGGAAGCGCCGCGAGTTTTCCATCGCAGAGAAGCCGCCCCAGTCGTAGAGGAAGTTGAAGCCCCGGAAAAGGCTTCCACATTCCAGGAAGCGCAAAAGCCAGCCGCCCCGGCGGGGGAAGAACAACGCTTTGAAAGGATGAACGTCGCTAGTGTTTTTGGCGGCGGCATTGCCGAAGTGGAAGAAACTCATCAGCTCGATGAGGACGAGCAGGCTGAGGAAGCCACGCATCTGGATTCAGATCTGGAGCCCACATCCGAAGAACCGAAAATATTATCCTCACCAAATGTCTCGACTGAACCCCGCGCCGTCCAGGCTAGGGGCGTGATGGAGGAAGAAGAAATAGAGGACGAGGAAAGCGATATTCCCGAATTAGAAGAAGACCTGGATATGGGAGAGTTCGAAGAACTGGAAGAGGAAGTTCTGGGCCAGTCCGGCGAGCAGATGGTTGCCATGGGCAATGAAGTAATGGAAGCCGTGCGCGATGCGCACGTGAATGAGCTTGCCACCGGCAAGTATGAAGCCGAAGGGCTCGATCCGGACGAGCTGGAAGAAGTTGAAGGAGTTTTCAGCCAGGAAGAAGATACTGAAGGCGACGACGAAGAAGGCGGCGAGCAACCTGAGGAACTGGAAGGCGCCAGTGCGGAACAGAGTGCACCGACGGCATCAGGAGCCCAGCAGCAGCGCACCGACCGCAGACCGCAGGACCGTCGCGGCGGGCGCCGGGGAGGCCCTCCTGGACGGCGTATGCGCGGAAGGCCGCAACGTCATCAGTCGTCACGGACTATGCCGGCAATCAGCGATCTGCTCAAGGAAGGCCAGGAGATTCTGGTGCAGATTGCCAAAGAGCCTATCGCCAAAAAAGGCGCGCGCATCACCAGCCACATCGCACTGCCCGGACGCTACCTGGTCTACATGCCCACGGTGCATCACACGGGCGTTTCGCGCAAGATTGCTTCAGAAGAGGAACGCCATCGCCTGAAGCGGATTGCGCTCAGCGAACGCGGCGAAGCGCAGGGCGGCTTCATTGTCCGCACAGCAGCCGCGGGCGCGGAAGAGCAAGATCTGCGCAACGATATTCGTTTCCTGATTAATTTGTGGACTGAGATTCGGGGACGCGCGGATACATCGAAAGCGCCGGCCTTGATTTATCACGACTTGAACCTGGTGGAGCGCATATTGCGCGACCAGGTAAGCGGCAGCTTCTCCGCCATCTGGGCGGACACGGAGCAGGAATACGAACGCATTCTGCGCTTCGTGAGCCGCTTCCAGCCGTCACTGGTGAGGCGCGTAAAACTGTACAGCAAAGATACGCCGCTGTTCGAGCAGTTCAACATCACGGAAGAAATCAACAAAGCGCTTAAGTCAAAAGTATGGCTGCGAAGCGGTGGTTATATCGTCATCAACCAGACGGAAGCGCTGGTCGCGATCGACATCAATACGGGAAAGTACGTTGGCAAGACCGCTCGCCTCGAAGACACGATCGTCAAGACGAATATCGATGCCATCAAGGAAATCGTCCGGCAGATTCGCCTGCGCGATCTTGGCGGCATTATCGTGATCGACTTCATTGACATGGACGAGCGTCGCAATCGAGCGAAGGTGATGCAGGCATTGGAAGAAGCCTTGAAAGCTGATCGCGCGCCTTCCAAGGTTTTACAGTTCAATGATTTTGGACTGGTTGCCATTACCCGCAAGAGGGTGAAGCAATCTCTGGAACGGACGCTGGGACAGCCCTGCATCGTCTGCCAGGCCACGGGCATGATCAAGTCTGTAACCACGGTCTGCAATGAGATTTACGTGGAAATGCGGAAGATGGCGCGGCACTTTGAGCGTGACGTAATGGTGCGCGTGCATCCGGAAGTTGCCAAGGCGCTTAAAGGCAACAATGGACGCTGGCTCCAGGAGATGGAAGAACTGGTCAAGCGGACGGTGATTGTGAAGTCAGATCCGCTGCTGCATCCGGAGCAGTTTGATATTCAGTAAAGAGCGGTAAACCGTAAAGGACGCTACGGGCGCAAAGAAAGAAAACGCAGGAGGATTATGGAACAGAGATTCCGATCCACCGGCTTTGCGTTCTTAGCGCCCTTTGCGGTAAATTCTCCCGTCGATCCAAAGAAGATCCTCGATTTCAATAGCAATGCCTAAGAAATTCAAAGGGACTCCCGCCCAGGAACGGGCTCTCAGCGCCTATGTGAAGCTCGAACGCGCCGCCAGCTCTGCCTTTGCCTATGCACGAATAGGACTGGAAGAAGAAGGCCTCACGCTCAGCCAGTTTGCGGTCTTGGAGGCCCTCTTTCACGTGGGGCCGCAATGTTTGGGCGAGTTGGCACGGCGCATTCTTACCAGCAGCGGGAACCTTACATTGGTGATCGATAACCTGCAAAAACGCGGGCTGGTCAAGCGAGAGCAGCAGGGAAAAGACAAACGTTTCGTACTGGCATGCATTACGCCCGCCGGAGAAAAACTCATCGCCAAAATTTTTCCAGAACATGCTCGCCGAATCACTGAAGTAATGGGCCGTCTGAAGTCTGACGAGCAGGACCAATTGGGTCAACTGTGCAGGAAACTAGGCAAGGGCGAGTAGCCCCATAAATCCTACTGACTTCTACAAAACACCTTGAAACACGGAGGAACAGAGGGAGCGGAGGAATTCCCAACAGGAATTTTTATCGAATTGGTTTCCGCCTTTCCTCTGTGATTCAAAAGGTTTCACTTCCTTCCGCAAGACGTGTCAGACAAGCAGATTGCAATGATCGTGTTATCGTAGTTCGCTCATGCACCCACGCGTCTCTCTTTATATTGCTGCGATTTTCTTGAGCAGCAGTCTTCTTTTCCTGGTGGAGCCCATGGCCGGCAAGCGCCTGCTGCCGCTGCTGGGCGGCTCGTCGGCAGTGTGGATCACCTGCCTGGTATTTTTTCAGACAACGTTGCTGCTCGGATACCTTTGCGCTCACGCTATCGCCACGCGGCTATCCCGGCATGCACAGTTGGTGGCATACGGATTCTTGCTGACGCTAAGTCTGGCGCAGGTATTTGTCACTCTGGATCCTCATCCGCACGCGTCCACGTTGCGGCCGGTATCGAGTGCCCTGTGGGTATTGACGATGTTGATTGGGCTGCCGTTTCTTGCCCTTTCGGCCACAAACCCGCTGTTACAGGCGTGGTACGCCCATCGCCGTTCGAGCATGGGCAATGATGCTGCCGCGCCGCCTTATCGGCTGTTTGCGCTCTCAAACTTCGGATCACTGCTGGCCCTGCTGGCCTACCCGCTATTAGTTGAGCCGAACTTCAGCCTGCGAACACAGACAGTGGCGTGGGCGTTGGGATTTCTTCTGTTCGTTGTGGTATGCGGCATAATCATTGCGAGCAGAAGGAAGGTGCCAGAGACTCAAGAAGTGGCGCAACATTCGCTGCCTGCCGTCAGTTCGCCGACGAGACCAATATCCCAGGCAGGAATCGCGGCTAAGACGTCACTGATTTCGGACGCTGCGCCCACCCCCGGAGAAAAGACGCTGTGGCTGTTGATGGCGGCTTGCGGATCCCTGCTGCTGTCAGCCGTGACCAGCCATCTGAGCCAGAACATCGCCGCAATCCCACTGTTGTGGGTTCTTCCACTGACGATTTATCTCCTCACGTTTGTCCTGGCGTTCAATGGCGGAAAAATTTATTCGCGCCGCATGATGATGGGCCTGCTTCCTTCGGCGCTGGGAGGCGTGGCTTACCTGATCGTGGACACAACGATGGACGTTCCGATCATTATTTCCATCCCGCTCTTTTGCCTGACTTTGTTCATAGGCGCATTTTTCTGCCACGGTGAGCTTTACCTGCGGCGCCCACCTGCGCGTTATCTTACGCAATACTATTTGCTGATCGCGGCGGGCGGAGCGCTGGGATCCATGTTTGTGGGCGTGCTGGCGCCGGTCGTCTTCATTGGAAGTTATGAGATGGCCTGGAGCCTGGTATATACGGCCACCCTCGCTGCAGCCTTGATGTGGCGAGAACATTGGGGCTGGCGTTTCTTCTGGCCGGCGGCCGCGATCGGGTTGCTGGCTGTAGTCGTTCTTCAGGAGCGCGCGGATAGAACGAACGCAATTGTGCAGGTGCGGAGTTTTTACGGGACGCTGCGGGTTACCGAAGAAGCGACCGATGACGCGGGAACATATCGCACGCTGATTCACGGAACCATCCAGCACGGGACGCAGTTCATGGGAAGTGAGGAGTTGCGGCGGCTGCCTACCACCTATTACTCGCACGATTCGGGAGTGGGTTTGGCGCTGGACAACTGCTGCAAGGGCCGGGGGCGTCGCGTGGCTGACATCGGCCTCGGAACCGGCACCCTGGCGGCTTACGGAGAGACGGGAGACGTCTTTCGATTTTATGAGATTGATCCACGCGTGGAGATCATCGCGAAGAATGTGTTTACATACCTGCGGGAGTCGCGGGCGACGATTGAGATCGCGCATGGAGACGCGAGGCTATCGATGGAAGCGGAGCCTCCGGAAAACTATGACGTGATTGCTGTGGATGCCTTTTCCGGCGACGCAATCCCGGTTCATTTGATCACTGCTGAGGCGATCAGGCTTTACCAGCGGCATCTGGCGCCGGGCGGGATCATCGCTTTTCACATCTCCAACAATTACCTAAGCCTTGCCCCTGTAGTGCATGAACAGGCGGACCATGCAGGCCTTCACGCCGTGATGGTGTCAACGGCGGATAATAACGACACCGGCGCTTTCAGCTCAGACTGGGTGCTGGTCACGGCGAACGAGAAGTTTCTGGCCCTGCCGGAAATTGCCGATGCCGGCGCAAAGATCGAGCCCAGGCCGGGTTTGCAGCTCTGGACCGACGATTACAGCAGCCTTTTGCCTATCCTGAACCTGCGGCCGGCCCCCAAGAAGTAATTTCCCGTACACCATTCGGCGGATGCAAAACCTGAAACTATTTTGATATCGAAGCATCAAACGTCCAGGAAGCAAAAAGGGCCTCACAAAGCAATCGCATTGAAGGAGAAAAGGCATGAATTCGAAATGGCAATTGGTGTTGGGCCGTGTGCTGTTAAGCGTGATCTTCATTCTGAGCGGACTGGGTAAACTGCCGCATTTTCATGATGTCGCGGGCATGATGGCCTCCAAGGGCATACCGCTGGCGTCGCTGGCATTAGTGGTCACGCTCTTTATCGAGATTGGCGGCGGGTTGATGGTGCTGACTGGGTTCAAGGCGCGGTATGCAGCGCTGGTCATAGCAGTATGGCTGATTCCGGTCACGCTAATATTCCACCACTTCTGGGGCATACCGGCCGCGCAGCAGCAGGAACAAATGATTAATTTTTTGAAGAACGTGGCCATCATGGGCGGCTTGCTGATCCTGGCGTATGCCAGCCCGGATAAAACCGAAATAAAAGCATAAAGACAATTGGGGGACAAGATGATTCAGGTAAGACGGGGCAAAGAACGCGGCCACGCCGACCACGGCTGGCTGAATACGTACCACACATTTTCATTCAGCGATTATTACGACCCAAAGCACATGGGGTTCCGAAGTCTGCGGGTGATCAATGAAGACTGGGTGCAGCCGGGCTATGGATTTCCCACGCATCCGCACCGCGACATGGAAATCATCACTGTGGTGCTGGAAGGATCGCTGGAGCACAAAGACAGCATGGGCACCGGATCTGTAATTCGTCCGGGAGAAGTGCAGAAGATGAGCGCCGGCACCGGAGTACGCCACAGCGAGTTCAACCACTCCAAGACCGAACCGGTCCATCTTTACCAGATATGGATCACGCCGGAGAAAGAAGGCATCAAGCCAAACTACGAGCAGAAGGCGATTCCGGCTGAAGAAAAACAAGGCAAGTTACGGCTGGTGGCTTCTCCCAGAGGCGGCAACGGCAGCAACGCAGTAAAGCTTTATCAGGATGCCGAGCTTTACACCGTGGCATTAGGCAAAGAAGAGGCGGTGCAGCATGAACTGGGCGATGGGCGTTATGCTTGGATCCAGGTGGCGCGTGGAGCGGTGAACGTCAATGGCCAGGAACTCAAGGCCGGCGATGGAGCTGCTGTGTCGAAGGAAACGAAGCTCGAAATCAGCGGCAGCGCCGATGGCAATGAAGTGCTGTTGTTCGATCTGGCCTAAGGAATGTCTGCCGCAGATTTGCGCAGATACGCGCAGATAAAAAATCTTAGCCGCGAATTTCGCGAATGAACACGAATCGGAAATGATTCGCGTACTTCGCGTTGATGCGCGGCTAATTTTTTGCGATATCGCTTCTGCTGCTAACCACTCATAGCTTCGGCCGTCTATAAAACCGTGATACCTTGACGATCTACAATGGAGTTGTCGATAATCATAGTATGGGAAAACCTAGTGATCTGGTCCAGGGAACGCTGGATCTTCTGATTCTTAAAACGCTGTCGCTGGAGCCAAAACATGG
>DASYKK010000161.1:0-18309 GCA_035995565.1 Candidatus Angelobacter sp. | reverse complement strand
ATACCGCCGCAGATAAGTGAACGGCGAAAGCCGATCCGCTTTGAGCCGGATGCGAGGGCTAAGCAGGCGCAAGCCGGCGGAGCCTGAGATGTTCGGCGGCTGCGGTAAGGGTGAAAAGGTGCGGTAAGAGCGCACCGCTCGCGCAGTAATGCACGAGGCAGGGCAAACCCCACACGGAGCAAGACCAAATAGGGAAGGAGTTGAGGACGGTGCAAGCCGTCGTCAACGCGTGTCTGCTCGGCGCGCCAAACTTCCGGGTAGGTCGCTTGAGCCGTTCAGCAATGGACGGCCTAGAGGAATGACCGTCACGGTAGCAATGCCGTACAGAATTCGGCTTACAGGTCCGACATCACTTGTGGCCCCTACGATCGGAAACGATTGTAGGGGCTTTCAAATTTAGCCGTGCGGCGCAACATCGCCGCGCCTCAACTTGTCATCGATCCTGCCGCAGGCCGAAGGCTGGAGCCCTGAGCGAAGTCGAAAGGGAGGGCATCTGCCGGGAGTCGAACGATCTAAATCGGCGAAGCCCACTTTGTGGCCCTCTGCCACCATCGAGCGGGTTTTCCTCCGTGTTCCTTCGTGTCCTCTGTGGTGAAAGGTTTCGCCTTCCCGATCTCGGTGCTTCCGGCGACCTCGGCGATTTCCCCGGCCCTCTGCCTGCGTCTTTCAGCCCGGCACCCCACCCCCTCCCCCCTATGTTCACCCATTTCCACCCAAGGTCACCCAAGGCACCCAAGAATCAGCAGAGGGTCGTAAGCACCTCTGCGGTTTTGCTAAGGACTAAGAGCTAATGGCTTCTTGTTGTCAAAGACCATCCTCCAGGCACACTTCCACCCCAGAGGCGAATGCTAGACTCTACCATTTGTTCGCCTTTATTTCAAGCAAAAACGGCTCGCCAGGGTTGTGAGAAAGCTATTTCTTTGGCTTCGGATTCTGGCTCAGCGCTAGCTCAAGCAGCCAGTGGATGGCTTCGGTCCTGGACTCGAAACGCTGGGCAAAGCGGAATTCGTCAAGCTTCTCCACCAGCTCCTTTTTCAGGCGCAAGTGGATAAATTGCGACGGTGTTTTCCGAGGCATCGGCAAGAATATACAAGAGATGCCTGATATGCTTGCCATTTGCGCATCTTGTATGCATAGTATACATAAGATACAATTGACGCGCAAATGGCCGCCACGAACCATGCCGCGCTCTATGAACGGCTCTTTCTACTGAACCGGTGCCTGGAACAGGTGTTGGAGATTCTAGAGCAGTTCCGCCAGGACGAGGTGATTCATCCGGTATTCGCCAGCGACCGCCAGCGCACCGTCGAGGACCTCCGCGCCGACCTCAGCCACGTCCTCACTGGCATGCTGCACCAGAGAGAGTTGGAGGCGTGCGTCAAGGCCGTCCGGACAGAGCCCGAACCCGAGCGGAAAGACCAAAGCTAAATTGATCCGTGCGACGAATGACGCCCATTCCGAGCGCAGCAAGTCTCCCGACAGGGGACGGCACAATCTATAGCCGGGGGTTTTAGCCTGCCCCCGAGGGACTTAGCAACGCGAAGGAGTCGAATGGGGAGGTCCCCGGACAGCAATGAAAACGTGTACTTCCTAGCGCCGCAGGCCCGCGCGCAGCAAAGCGGAGCGCGCAGAAACCAGCCGCCTAACCCAGCAGAGCCGCGACCAGTTTGTCGATTTCTTCCAGTTTGGATTTCAGGTGCTCCCGCATGAATCCACGCTGGCGGGCGATGGACGAGGCCACCGGAAACTCACCAGCCTCTATCGCCTTCACTGCTTCCTCCCTTGCCTTCGCTCCCAACTCCGATATTTTGAGATGTTTTGCTTTCTCGCTCTCGAACACCGGGATAGGAAGTTCCAACAATTTCTTGTGAATATCACGCTCGCCGAGCAAGCCTGCCGATTGGAACGGCTTGATTGCAGCATTAACGGTCTCAGAATTAAGGATTGCCGCAACGTAGTCAGCTTCTCGACGTGTGCTGAATGCAGCCCAATAGAGTTTCACATCTACGATGAACGGAGCGATCTGATCATGCCTATCGAAATATGCGGCGGCAACGTTCATTCCTGAGTGGTTGTACAACACGAGATGCCGCTGCCGGAACTCCTGCCGGGTGAGCTCTTTCTGATAGTCCAACCGCTCGTAGAGGGTTTGCTTGTCGGCCTTATCTTTCCTCTTCGTGTTCCAAATATTTTCAGCCTCGTGCATCCACTTGCCGACTTCCCGATATCCCTCCTTCATTAACTGAGAGGAAGTTACAATGCTCAGTGAGCCGTTCTTTTCTTCGATGGGCAACACAACCAGTACGGGGGTTAGAAGAGAATATGGCACGAGGTGCCGGGATACCGCTGTTGTGAAGATGAACTTCCCTTCAACCAGTCCGCTCATGCTCACATCGTCGTATGGTTTTTTTGCTTGTGCAGCTTGTTCAGGTTCTGTCTCTGCCCAATACATCGCGGTGGGATCGATCTTGCCGTCAAGTTCCTTCAGTCGGATGAAGTAGACACTCCTCGGAACAATCGTTGCACCCTGCTTGAATACAGCCTGATACTTGCTGGGCTTAGATGGTGATGTTGCTCCCGGCGCGGTGGACAGGGCGGCGCGACTGCCGAGATAAATAACACGACCCTCCTTGTCATCAGTTTCGAGATAGTCCTTCGCCCTTTCCCACCGGACGTCACGACCAGGCAGCTTTCCGTGCCATTCTTTCACCGGAAGTTTGTCTTTAGGACTGCCCGCCAGCGGATCACGCTTCGCGAAAAGCACACATGCGGGAACATTGAACAGCGGCAGCACGTCCCACAAATCCCAATACCCTGTAAGTTTGAACCTCGCCGCACTGGAGTATTTCCGCAGGATTAGGTTCTGGTGCTGGTCAGCACTCAGCACGCCCCGCGGCATGACAAAGCCAAGGCGAGCTGAGCCGTTCGCAAACGTACCCATCGAATGGGCCAAAAATACCGTGGCCAATTCCATTTGCGTGAACAACTTCTGTGAACTGGGAGCGATCCGGTATGTGCCAACGGCGCGTTTTTTGATTTCGTCCTGATACTCCGGGTCAGAAATGAAGCGGTAGGACAACCACGGCGGATTTCCGATGATGAAATCGAACCGCTCTTTCAGCATTGCAGGACGGTAGCTGTTGCGAATGATAAATGACCAGATGGAGTTGTTCCGGTCCCTGATTAACTGTGCCAAGCCTTCGGTGAATTGCCAGAGGGCATCGAGAATCTTCTCGTATTCAAGCAATTTGGAAAGCTCGGGCACGACATGGATGAGGTGCTTCGCCATGGTGCCACGGGTGTCTTTCTTGGTCGTCGCATGCTCCTCGGCGATTGTCGTACATGCCGCGACTGCATCGTCGAACACTTCAGGGGACTGAATCAGCATCTGGGGCATGACCACGGTCTTCTGGTGTTTCTTCCCGCCATAGGTGATTTCGACACCGCTAATGTGGCGATAAAGATCCTCTTCCACTTCTTGGGGTAAAAAGAGCGAGTCCGCCAGATAGACCGGAATCTGGATGGGTTTCTTTGCGGAGTTCACCAGCTTGCCAAGAGCAAGAATGTATGTTGCGCGCGCGATCGTCACGGCCACGGGGTGGATATCAATGCCTTGAACATTGCTCAAGATGAGCTTAAGCCGCTCGTTGTCGCTGCCTTCGGGGTTGTGTTGCAGGAAATGAGTGATCGCGGCCCTGAGAAAACTTCCTGACCCACAGCTCGGATCGAGCACGGCCTTATAACCATGTTTAGGAAGAAGCTCACTCACGATGCGTTCGCAGAGCCAGTCTGGGGTGTAATACTCGCCTAAGTCGTGGCGGTCTTTCGGATCGATCAATTGCTGGTAGACACCCTTGAGCACGTCTTCCCGGACTTGGGAAAGGTCGTATTCCGTGAGATGCGACAGGATTCTTTGCCAGCGGGGCGCAAGAATACTCTCCGCGGCCGGGTGACGAACCCAGTGGAAAAAGTCGTCATCCACGAGGTTTGCCAAACGCTTCGACTGGAAATAACGCCCGGAGATTACGTCCTTGGCAACTCTTGCAAGGTCAGCATCGGCCTTTCCCTTGGACAGAGCGGCCCAGATCAGCAGCCGGGCGATGCTTGCGAGGTAGGTATGCCGCAAAAAGAGATTTTCCAGCTCCGAAATCTCTGTGTCGGTTTCATTGTCCTTGCTTGCGGTGGTGTTTTCAGTCAGCCGGCCATACGTCACTGTGAGATATTTTTGCCACGTCTCAAACGCAAGCGTTGCCTCAGACTCTCCGTTGACTTTTGCCCATGCCCGTTTTAGCGCAGCCATGGTCTCTCGATAAAGGGGACTCCATGTGCCAAAGTCGAGCTGGAACCGCTCGGCGACGGGTTCTATCTGCTGCGGCCTGAAGAGGACACTGGTAAGCCAGAGCCAGAACGGCCCAAGTGACTCGTCGGAAAGCTTGAACTCAAGCAGCTCATCTAGGGTAACGGTCTCTGGCGTAGGTGTTGCGCCAGCCGCCAGCACGGGGCGATAAATCTTCCAGTTGACGCCATCGGAGGCGATAGCAAGAAGCGAGCGGGGCGCCTTGTCTTTCTGCCAAGTTCCGGCTACATATTCCCTGAGCTGCCCCTGTGCTTCGGCAAGAGTAGCCGAAAGCGATTTTTCGAATTCGATAATCGCGTTGCCGTAATAGGCGTCCGCGAACCCCTTTTTGTCACCAGCGGGACGGCTGATTCGAATCAGCTTCTCAACCCCACGCGCATAGTCGGTGATGGCGCTCGTGCCTGGGAATAGTTCGGCGATCAAAGATGCGAACCGAGCACGCTTCGCAGCTTCGTTCCCTAAGGACTTGACCTCGCGCACGTAATTCCGCAAGGTTTCTCTTGTTTTGGGCTCGAGGGTTTCGGACATTTCTGTTCTGGAGCTTACACTAATCGCGGCTCTGAGGAGAATGGGGTACGGGGGGTGGTTTAGTGCGCTCGCGAAGATACTTATGCCCTAGTTTGCCGCTGATACGCCCCGTCGTGTGGACGAACTAAGGACCAAATTGAGTCATAATAGGCAGCGCATCTTCTTAAACTGGGCAAGATTGGACGATTCGAAATGGCAGAAATAACGCGCAAACGAACTGGAGAAATTGTACGCAAGGTCTTTGAGGTGCTGATACAGCAGCCCGAAGGCATGCGCGCGAAAGATGTGCTGGCGGAAGTTGAGAAATCAATGACCCTCAGCGAATTCGAGAAGAGCGATTATCCGAACCATCCGGGAATTCGGCGGTTTGAAAAGATCGTGCGTTTCTCCACGATTGCGCCGGTAAAAGCAGGCTGGATGGTCAAGAGCAAAGGACGATGGATCCTTACGGAAGATGGCAAGGCCGCTTACAAGCAGTTCACAGATCCGGAAGCGCTGGTGAGACGCGCTTATGAGCTCTACCAGCAGTGGAAGGCGGGGCAGCCCGAGACATTAGAAGAAGGCGAGGAAAGCGCCGTTGAAAGCGCGACCACCACTCTGGAAGAAGCGGAAGAGCTGGCCTGGGGAGAGATTGAAAAGCATTTGCGAAAGATGAATCCGTATGACCTTCAGGCGCTGGTGGCGGCATTGCTGAAGGCGATGGACTATCACGTTTCCTGGGTGTCACCGCCTGGACCGGACAAGGGAATTGACATTCTGGCCTATACCGATCCGCTGGGTACACGAGCACCGCGTATCAAAGTCCAGGTAAAACGGCACGAGAACGCGGTCGCCGTAGACGGGTTGCGGTCATTCATGGCCCTGCTGGGCGACGGGGATGTAGGAATTTTTGTGGCGACGGGAGGATTCACGTCGGCGGCCGAATCTGAAGCGCGCACGCAAGAAAACCGGAAGATCACGCTCCTGGACATGGAAAAGCTGTTTGAGCTCTGGGTGCAACACTACAAGAAGCTGGAAGAATCGGAAAAGAGATTGTTGCCGCTGAAGGCTGTGCATTACATTGCGGGGCTGGAATAGTTTAGCGCGCTTCGCGTAATCGGGTATTTGGGAGGATCACTCGCCCGATCTCGCCAACTCCACTGCCCGCACCAGCGC
Source organism: Candidatus Angelobacter sp. (assembly GCA_035995565.1). Classification (GTDB taxonomy): domain Bacteria; phylum Acidobacteriota; class Terriglobia; order Terriglobales; family Acidobacteriaceae; genus Angelobacter. The sequence goes on along the minus strand of DASYKK010000161.1, from coordinate 12,269 downwards.
CCGCGTCTTGTTGAGGCATTCCTGATATTCGCTTTCCGGCACTGAATCCGCCACGATGCCGGCTCCGGCCTGGACGTAGGCTTTCTTGCCTTTCACCAGCATGGTGCGGATGGCGATGCAGGAATCGAGATTGCCGGCGAAGTCAGCATAGAGGACCGAGCCGCCATAAATGCCGCGGCGTACCGGCTCGACTTCCTCAATGATCTCCATGGCGCGGACTTTGGGTGCGCCGGTTAACGTGCCGGCGGGAAAGCAGGATGAAAGCGCGTCGATGGGCGTGAGCCCCGCGCGCAGCGTTCCTTCCACGGCGGAGACCAGATGCATCACGTGCGAGTAGCGCTCCACGAACATGAGGTCGCGGACTTTTACCGAGCCGAATTCGCTCACGCGGCCAACGTCGTTGCGGCCCAGGTCGACGAGCATGATGTGTTCAGCGCGCTCTTTTTCGTCGTTGCGCAACTCGTCTTCAAGCTTGAGGTCTTCAGCTTCATCCTTGCCGCGCTTACGCGTCCCCGCAATCGGACGATATTCCAGTTTGCGTCCGGTCACGCGCACCAGCATTTCAGGCGATGAGCCGAGAACGGTCATCTCTCCCATGCGGAGGAAATACATATATGGCGACGGATTCACGCGGCGCAGCGCACGATAGATATTGAGCGGTTCGACATCAGGCTCAAGTTCAAGCCGCAAAGACGGAACGGCCTGAAAGACGTCTCCGGCCATGATGTATTCCTTGATTTTCTCCACGGTGCGGATGAAATGCTTCTTACTCACTGACACCGCAACCTTTACCTTGCCGGTTTTCGGCTTGGACGCACGCAGAAATTTTGCCGGCAGCGGCGCCGCCAGCTTCTTTTCGATCCGGGCAATATCGCGCAACGCCAGCGCATATGCCTGCCTGGGTGACTGCGTACGCACGTCGGCCGTGGCAATGATGAAAATCTCATGCCGGACGTGGTCAAAGGCCAGCAGACGGTCAAAGAACATCAGGTTGCAGTCGGGCATTTGCAGATCGTCTTTGGCGAGCTCTGGCAATTTTTCAATTTGGCGGACTGCATCATGCGCAAAAAATCCCACTGCGCCCGCGGTAAACGGAGGCAGTCCGGGAAGATGGGCCGGGGTATGCTCGCGCAACAGGCCGTCCAGGATTTTGAAAATGTCGCCTTCCTGCTGCGTCTTTTTGCCGTGGCGTTCAATGGAGATCTGGCGGCCCCGCGCGCGCAGAATCATGTAAGGCCGCGCTCCCAGGAAGGTGTATCGGCCAATCTTTTCGCCGCCCTCAACCGATTCCAGCAGAAACGCATTTGGCTCGTCCGCGGCAATACTCAGAAAGGCTGAAACCGGGGTGCGCAAGTCGGCAGCAACCGTCTTGGCGACCGGAACCAGCGTCGCTGTGCGGGCCAGCCGGGCAAACTCGTTGTAATCGGGGAATAGCATCAGGACGCTTATCTTAATCGATCCTTAAATTCTGATTAGAACTTACGCACGAAAGTACAGGGACCTCTAATCCCCCCAAAGTACACATTTGATTACACCAGAAGGCAATCTGTATGGTTCCGGACATCCAAATTGGACTATACTCTGCCTCAAATACCGTGAAACATTTCCCGCGCGAACTGTTGTGCCCCCTTGAATCTCGCGGGACCGAATCAAAGCAGCGGCGCCGATGAAGCGAAGGCGCCACAGGTGAAGACGAATGCTAGTCAGATTCTGGGGTGTACGCGGCTCAACGCCAACTCCCCAATCGGAAAACCTGCGTTACGGCGGCAATACCTCCTGTGTCGAGGTCCGCGTCAACGGGCACATTTACGTATTTGACTGCGGCACCGGATTTCGCAACCTGGGCAAACAGCTCTCTCTGGAACAATCCCGCAACGGGAACAACGGGCATCCCATCAACGCCCACATTTTTCTTTCTCACTTTCACTGGGACCACATCCAGGGCATCCCGTTTTTCTCGCCGCTTTATGACGACCGCAATAATTCCTTTGTCTTCCACTCTTCCAGCCGCACCCGCGGGCTGCAGCAGGCGCTGGAAGAGCAGATGGCTGACCCATATTTCCCTGTCAACATGAGTGAGATGGCCGCGCATCGGCAGTTCTCCAACATCGACGAAGGCCGCACCACGCTCGATGGCTGCACCGTTCACTCCAAATGGCTCAACCACCCTCAGGGCTGCCTCGGCTTCCGCATGGAAACCGAAGGCAAGGTCATTGTTTACGCCACGGACAATGAGCCCGGCGATCCAGTCTTTGATAAGAGCGTCCGCAAGCTGGCTGAGGGCGCCGACCTGCTCATCTACGACGCGCAATACCTCCCCGAACAATACGCTGCCCGCAAACAAGGCTGGGGACACAGCCACTGGCGCGAGGCGGTAAACGTCGTAATGGAAAGCGGCGCCAAAGAACTTATTCTCTTCCACCACGATCCTGACCATACCGACTCCTGCATTGACTCCGTGGTCAGGCAGGCTCGCGAACACTATCCCAGAGTCCGTGCGGCGAGTGAGGGCATGGAGATAGAGCTGTAAGACAGCAGTTAGCACTTAGTAATTAGCTCTTGCCTTTTAGCTTTTGGCTTTTCCGATCCGCGTCATTCGTGTTTATCAGTGGTAAGTTTTTGCCTTTCCGATCTTTTGATTCTTGCTTCTCTGTGTTCCTCTGCGTCCTCTGTGGTGAAGGGTTTTGGTTTGGTTTTTCCGATCCGTGTCATCAGTGTTGATCAGTGGTAAATTTTCTTCCCACCAGCTTGCTCAGTTCCAGCACCTGGATGTGCGGCGGACAGTTTTTCCAGTTATGCCGCCAGCAGACGATTAGATCGCATTTCTGGGCGTCGTGACCGTGCAGCTTGAAGCTGCGGCTTTCATATTCAAATTCAATGCGGAAGTGCTGCCACCGGCCGGGCTCCACTTCAATCTTGGCCTGGCAGTCAGGAAATCCCGATTGGACCGACTCAATCACAAAACCCAATTGCTGAGCCATCATGCTAAAGAGCACCATCACTCCCATTTCATTCACTGGCTCATATGGAAACGCAGGCAAGCCTGTCGGCGCACCCAAAAGCGGACGGTCTTTCAGCGGGCGTCGCGGAAAGCAGGCGGCGGTGATCCACTGCAGTCCGGCGGGCGCCAGTTCAGCCACAAAGACGGCAAGCATGGTGGCGGTCACACATTTCTTGCCGTGCAAAGGTGGCGGAAGAATTTGTGGGTTGGCGGTTACGGCTTCCTGCCGGCGCGACCCCAGGGTCGCGACATGTTGGCGAGTCTGCGCTGGCGCGGCTTTGGTTGTACCCGCCGGGGCTTTAGTTGCGGCCGCCGGAGCTTCAGTTGTGTCCACCGGTCCTTGCCCTTGCAGGCGCAATTCGTGAGCCCTTTTCATGGTTGCTCTCATTTTCGCGAGCCCTTTGCATCCGCCGGTGGTTGGTATGGGGCTGCGCCGGATGATTTCCAGCACGTCAGTCCAATCGCCAGTGAGCGCACCGGCGGCGACGGATTTGCAGAATGCAGCCGGTATGGCTGTCCATCCCTTGAACCGTTCGTAAAAGGCGAACCTCGAATAACGACCAGCCTGCTCATATTCCCTGCCTGACGGCACAGCGTCCACCTGGCGAAGGACGTTTCCCCAATCGTGGAGCAGGGCGGCGGTTTCGATTCTTACTCCGTTGTTCTCCGGTTCCAGTCCCGCGGCCCGTACTGCTGCGCGATAGCCATGGAAACGCCACGCTACCTGATTACGACTGATGCCGGTCATCCGTCTGAGTTCGAGGCTTGTTGGCGGATGGCCCAGCTTGCGCGCTGCGGCCTGAAGGGCCGGCAATAATCTGTTGTTTGGTGCGGGCTTTGGTCTTGGCCAGTCGTTTGGGCATGATAAAAACCTCGCGCGGGAAAGACACACTTATCCCTTGGTTTGAAATGCAGGTTGAAGAAACAGAGATTACCGGGAAGCCTGGAGCCGCCCGCCAGCGACGACCGACTGACTGAGCATTTTATAGCACGAAGAAAGCACGAATACAAGAGATATCATCGGTTTTCAAGGTCGATTTGAGAATAATTTTTTCGTAAAACTGACGGACGATGCGATTAGTGGCTGATAACAAACGAAATCGTCAATCGCCGAGATTATGTGAGTGGAATTTTGATTCGTGATCAACGCCGATTGTCGGTGTTGTCTGGAAGGACATCTTGACAAATGTAAGGCTAGAAGACATTAGCTTTTTTGCGTGTAACATGTGGCATCACGCCTTTGACGGAGAGACGAAGGCAGGACCGCCCATTTGAAGGCGTTTCAAAAGATCCCATAGATTTGTACTTATTTGTTTTTGCGCGTCCAATATGCTCACATTCCACATTTTTCCAAGGCCCACGATAACTTGGGAAACGTCCTTCGGAACTGCGCTGCGACCGCTCACTCTCGCAAATGGGCCATCTGATTCCAAGAGAACACGATTAGGGGGAAGGCGTCCAATAATCCGCCGGCCCTTAGCACTCGCGAGCATTGAAAGGTTGATCGAAAAGTAGTGTCCCGAGGAGAGGGCTCGATCAATGTTAGAAAGATTTCCCGTGTACCAGTGAAACACAACCGGATGGCGGATCATCTCCTCGAGCGAGTCCAAAACCGCTGTCTCTGCTCCTCGTGAGTGAATAGTCACAAAACGCGGTAGCTTACGGATGCTTTCTAATACAAAGCGAAATGCTGCAATTTGAACTAACTTCGTTTCTACGCCCAGAGCAGAGAAATCCAGTCCTACCTCCCCAACATAAGACGTTTGTTGCACCAATTCGCGGAAGCGATTCCACTCTCCGCGACTCTCAGCCGCATGCAGCGGATGGAGTCCAATCGCCAAGCGAATATTTCTAAGAGAACGGACGTGAGGATACGCACGCTGAAAGGCGGCCGGCGTATTTGTTACAAAGATCACAGTAATGCCTGCAGCGGCGGCCTGCTCAGCAGCAAGAGCCGGGTTTGGGTAATAGTCAAGGTGACAGTGGGTATCAACCATCAGTTAAGAATACCGCCCGCGTTTCGCATTTCAGACGTGCCGGTGCTCGCAACCCACTCGCGAAGTTCGGCGACACCACGCTGAACGACTTGAGTGTGCTCGGAAAGCGTGGGGATGTGTGCTACCGATACCACCAATTGCCTTATTTGCACATTGCTGTACTTCTTGCCTAGAAAATCCAAAACTGCTCGAAGATCTTCTGCGCTTCGCAGGCGGGCGTCAGGTGTGAGTTCGCCTTTACACACGTCAATTCCATATTCGTCACCGTCGTCCCAACCCGCCTTGTGAAGAGCGGCACGACGAATCAGGCAAGGAACACAATAGCCACAATTCTTAGCATCCTTTCGTTTCCAGTCCTGTCGGCGACTCGCATGAGAACACGACACCGCGTTTCTGTACGTTTCAGCAAGCACTGATTGGTTGAGACACTGAGTTATGCATTCTCCTTTGGTTTTCAATTCAAGCGGATTTGTAACCTTATTCACAATGCCAACATGCACGAGAGCAGCTGTTAATGAATTGAGAAAGAACGGATGCATCGTACGTGTGCTGCATGAGCCAACCCTAGACGGAGTCAAAGGTGTGTTAATCCCTATGAAGCCATTCTCTGGGGCGAAAACTGGGCTGTTTTTCCCAATTGCTCTAGCGGCAAGCACTCCCAACGCCATGAAGACGAGGGAACGCGTACGGAGCGTCTTTTCCGGCGCTCGCCGAGGTGACGGGCCTACTCGGGCATGTATCCAGTGCGCCTGTGTTCCGTAAATCGGCAAAAGTGCCTTAAATAATCTATCTTGCTGTGATTGAGGTCCTGGGGAGTCGTGGTGCCCAATCAAAATGAGCCGTTTCCCAGCGTGCAACATGTCCACGGCGCCAACGAGGGAATCAAGACCACCAGAGAAAAGACAAACAGACTCGAATGATTCCGGCTTTACTTGTTTGGAAAACGATTTTCGTTTTTTTGCCGGCTTTTTGAAAAGCGCAAGTCTTGTTTTTCTGAACGTTATTTCCCAAATATCCCCCGACAGGAAACCTAGTGCTTGCTCTAGTTCGGTAGTAGCATGCTGCCAACTTGCTGGTTGCGCGACTGGGACTTCAACCGATATAACCCGCGTCCAGTTATCTGTGCTAGATCCACGAGGAATAGCCCGGTCAATTGTGTAGACGATGCCTGCAAGGTACGCAAAATCGAGTCCGAGTAAGTCTGGGATTCCCAGGGGAAGAAACTCCTTGAGACCGAGATGAACGTCATAGCGCACTTTCAACTCCGGGATATGTATTCGTGGGATGAGGAAACCTCGCTTCGAGCGGCGAGACGCGGTCAATTGCACATTGACGATCATGAAATTACTCCAAATATGTCTAACACATCCCGCAAGACCTCTTCAGACAAACGAGTACCCTCGGCTTTTCCCCATTCGACGCCTTTGATCTCTCGACCTGCGAGTTTTGATTTAACGGCCGATTCTATACAGTCTTTGATCGCTTGAAGCTTCAGTGCAGCCTCTCCTGCTCCGACTTTTGCCACCCAAGATTCATAGAAGTCTCGACAGAAGCGCCGGTACAGATAGGCCCCAAAGAACTTTGCCAAAATGCGAAACAGGTCTGCCTCGGCGATCACTCTTGCAAGAGCTGCTTCAACATCTTCATAAGTGTCCGCCCCAACAAGAGACTCATCAATAACATCGTTCAAAGCTTGCCTAGCGGCATGCTGGTCGAGGGTACTCGCAGGACCGGCCAGAGCGTCGAGCAAGGCAGCCGAAATATCGCCAGCAGGCTTGCCGATAAGGTCTTGTAATCCGACTTCGCTAAGAGCAAAAGCAAGGCCGCCGGTCGAAAAATCCGAAAGGAATTTTGCGAATCTCTTACCAGTCGATCGCGCCGGTGCCCGACCGCCAGCGCCGCCCGACCCACTGGGGCCGCCGCCCTTTGCAAATGAAGAAGCGCCCCCATTTGCATGAACATACGATCTCAACAACTGTGAAGCCGATGGAGATGCATCAGAAGAGCCTGAAACGAAGCTGTTGGCTTGCTTCTTGAGAGGTTTCCAATTTCCTCCTGCGGGTAACTTATATCCTTTCGAAGTTCCCACTTACTTTCCTTTCTGCCTCGCGACCATTATCTTCTTCGCTGCTGCACCGGCCGGAGTGTTGGACTTGGCGATCTCGTTGAGGAGGTTATATGCACCTTGAGCGAGTATGGGCATTCCCTTTGCCAAGGCATCGATCTTGAAAGCGATTCCAGGGAGCATGGTGGCGGGGGAGGCATTAGCCACAGCAGCTATGAATGCTGGTCCTGTACCTTCCACTCCCGCGGCTGCGAGTTCCTCGAAGGCTGCTGCTGGGGAGGTTCTCTCGGGGTGCCTTTTCAGTTCCTCTGACATGATCTGGAGTAGCATTTCTTTCTCATTGGAATCGAGCGCAATTGCCTGCTTCGCAGCGATTCGGCGTTCCCCATCGTTACCAGAGACAAGCTGGTCAAATATTCTCCGCACAATTGGAGCCACAAGCGTGACACCAGTCAATGTTGAGCTTGTGCGGTCACGCGCAAGCCAAAAATAGTCACGTAAATCCACTTCTGCGAGTGGCGGGTGCATCTCGATCCACCCACGTATACGGCGGATATCCCAATCTTTGAACCCTTCAGATATCTTTTGTTCGCTTTCCCCTTTGTTCCTAATCTCCCCTTCTAGCGCCTTTAATTTCGACGGGTATCCACCTTCGGCCGTCTGCCAATTATTAAGCTCATCGAAACGTAGGGGATGTGCATACTCTAAAACCATCAGTTTTGCCAAAACGTCATCTTTGATTGCAATCCCTGCGACGGAGGCTAACTTCTTGCGTAAAAGCATCGCATTTAGCATTCGCTTTACTTGTCGGGGATTTCCTTTGAGGCCTTCAGTCAGAACTCCCGAGACAGCTGCACTCCATGCGAGCTGTCTTTCAAGATTTTCAGGGATTTTGTTTGGGGAGAGAGCCTCCTTTACAGCTGACTGTTGGTAAGAAGCATAAAAATTGGACTTTCGGCGTCCGTTCCAATGTGCCAGCACTTTCTTCGTTTCCTCAGCATCCAAAAACTTCTGACAGGCTAGAAGGTTTATGTAGCTTTCGATTTCTGCGGGCGAAAGACGTGGTAGAAAATACGGAATCTGAATGAGCTTCTCTAGGTAGTCCTGGACAAGGTCGTATTCTTCTTTGCGACTGGCATCTTCTGGGCGCAGTTGACGTGCCACATATCGGGTCGCGATGGCGTGTCGCACGATTCTGGGGTCAGCCCCGATTACAAATGCTGTTTTCGGAACAGCAAAGAATAGCTTAATTGCTTCGAGAGTCTCAATGATCCTGTCCGGCAAGCAGCGATCAAGATCATCGATTATTACAACGAGGTGAGCAATGTCAGTTTTCGCGAGCATGCCGCCAAAGTCATCTCTGAATTTCCTCAATTCGAGCAAGTCAGTCTGGTCATTGCTTTCTTTTATGAGCTTAGACCAATTGATGTCGCCTTCTGCGGAACCGAGCATTGGAGTCATTGAAGCTACGGTTGCAGCGAGCGCAGCATCACCACCGCTCATTGCTGCGAGCAAGGGTAATCCAATGTGTTTGGCACCAAGTTTAGTGGCTTCCATCCACTTCACGCGCTTTAGCAATCCTACGACAGACGCACGTATTTTGGGGCCGAAGCGTTTGTGTTCACCAAGTTGAATCAAGACGGAAGTGAGCAACGCGGTCTTTGCGTCCTCATAGCCTTCGAAAAGCCATCCATTGAAATAAAGACAAGCTGTATGCTCGGAGTCTAACCCGGCAAGGTCTTGCTGAAGCATCTTCATGATGCTCGATTTACCGCCGCCCCAATCTCCAAAAACACCAACTACAACAGGAAGTAATGTAGCGTCGGTTACGACTTCTCTAATTAGATCTGCGTGTACCTTAAATCCCAACAGATCCACGGCAGTTTCGTTGTCGGACCACATTAAGGACTCTCTTAGAAATCATCAATTAAAGGGGGGTGAGCAACTTGGCACCGTGCAGCTTAATGAATCTACCACAACAAATAGAACTTGCTTGCTATATGTCTAAGGAAATGTTTGTATTACTACTTCCCCATCAACCCATTGATCTCCTCATACGGAACTGCGCCTTCGGTCAGAGCCTTGTACGTTCCTGACGTTTTGGCTTCGTCGGCGATGCGGCGGAGCAGGCCCATGGCTGCGCGGTGCGGGCCAGAGCCGTAGCTCACGCGTTTTACGCCCAGCTTTGCCAGTTCAGGGATTGACGGAACACCCGGGCCGGCCAGAATATTTACCGCGGCTTCCCCATGAACGATAGGCAGAGGATCGACAGGCAGAGGATTGGCGCGCAGATAATCGATGACAGTCCGGATGTGCTCGGGGCTGCGGAGGCCGGGAATGAAGATGCAGTCTGCGCCCGCCTGAAGATAAGCCTGGCCGCGTTCCAGCGTGTTGCGCAGAGCTTCTTCCGGTGGGACGCCGGCCTGCCAGTAGGCGTCCGTGCGGGCGTTGATGACCAGATGGATTCCCTGAGTGTCGGCGGCGCGTCGAGCGGCCTGGATGCGCGCGACTTGCTCCGGCAATGGAAACAGCGGGCTGCCATGGCGGACAGGGCCGGCATTTTTGGGATCGGCATCTTTAAGCCCGGCGTTTTGAAGATCGGCGCTTTGGGTGTCCGAGGGTCTAAACTCGGCGTTTTCCGGCATCACGTCTTCCAGGTTCACGCCTACCGCGCCTGCCTGGATGATCTGCCTGATCGAAGTCTCCAGCGCTTTGGCGTCCCCGGCAAAGCCAGATTCGATATCGGCTGTGACCGGCACCTTCACGGCCCGGCAGATTCTGGCGACAGCATCAAGCATCTGCTCCCAGGGTAGGTGTTGCCCGTCGGCGAAACTCAGCGCGTTGGCCAGTGCGGCGCTGCTGGTGGCCACGGCCGGCAATCCGCAGTGTTCCACCATGGCGGCGCTGGCTGCGTCCCAGGCGTTGATCAGCACCAGCGGACTTGCTCCGTGATGCAGTTCCAGCAGGCGGGAAGCTTTTTGTGCTTGCGCCAGTTGCTCAGGTGCCCCGGCAGCAGAGGACTGAGGCGCGGAGGGCTGGCGTTCATCTCGATGCGAACCAGAAGTTGGAGATTCAAGAGTCATGGCCCAGAATGATAGCGGAAGGTCACGCGATTTTCTCGCTGCCGATACGAATGTTGGGGTCGCGCAAAAGCTGGGTTCGCAGGAATATTGGGTTCGCAGGAATGTTGGGGTCGCGCAAAAGGGCCTGGCCATCAGGCTGAAAGCGACTATCGAAAAAACAGATATAATGGATAAGTATAATGAATGAGCCGGGATACAGGACTCGAGCGATCCAGTAAATGCGGATCAACGAGACGCAGCACGACAGGCGTTTGCTGAATTCCCACGGTGTGCATACCATTACGGGTACGCCCACTATTTTTTTCGCAATAAATCCCCTGGAGTAAAGATGAAAACTGTATCGCTTGAGCAGGAGATGAACCCCTGGGAGGCCCAGGCAGCCCGCTTCGATTTTGCCGCGCAGAAACTCAACCTGGATGAAGGAGTATGGAAGATCCTGCGCTATCCGCAGCGGGAAATCATCGTCCACATTCCGGTCGCCATGGACAACGGGTCTCTGGAAGTCTTCACCGGCTTCCGCGTGCAACACTCTATCGCGCGCGGGCCGGCCAAAGGCGGCGTGCGTTACTCGCCGGACGTGACGCTGGATGAAGTGCGCGCGCTGGCCAGCTGGATGACGTGGAAATGCGCCGTCGTGAATATTCCTTTCGGCGGAGCCAAGGGCGGCATTATTGTCGATCCGAAAAAGCTGAGCCTCTCTGAACTGGAGAAAATGACCCGCCGCTACACCGCCGAACTGATTGAATTCCTTGGCCCGGAAAAAGACGTCCCCGCGCCCGATATGGGCACTAACGAACAAACCATGGCGTGGATGATGGACACTTATTCGATGCACATGCGGCAGACCGTGACCGCAGTCGTTACCGGAAAACCGATCAACATTGGCGGTTCTCGTGGCCGCCGCGAAGCCACGGGCCGAGGCGTGATGATCGTCTGCGATGAAGCTCTCCGGAAATTCGAGATGAGCCGCGAATCCACCCGCGTCATCATTCAGGGCTTCGGCAACGTCGGCTCCAACGCCGCCAAGCTCATGCAGGACGCCGGTTACAAGATCATTGGCATTGCGGAATACGATGGCGGCTTGTTCAATCGGCACGGCATCAACATTGATGAGCTGCTGCAGTATCGCGATCGCAATAAAACGATTGTTGGCTTCCCGGACGCTGAAGCCGCTGATCCCAAAGAACTGCTGCTGGCCGACTGTGACATTCTGATTCCCGCGGCCACGGAAAACGTCATTACCAGCCAGAACGCGGCAGGGATCAAAGCCAAAATTATCTGCGAAGGCGCAAATGGTCCCACCACGGCGTCCGCGGATGAAATCCTGGCCGACAAAAAAGTGTTCATCATTCCAGACATTCTTGCTAACGCCGGCGGCGTTACTGCTTCATATTTCGAGTGGGTGCAGGACCGTCAGGGATATTTCTGGAAGGAATCCGCGGTGAATGAACAGCTGGAATTCATCCTGCGCGAAGCCTTTGAAGACGTGGTGCACTTCTCAGACAATCACGGCGTAAATAACCGGATCGCGGCTTACATGCTCGCCATTAGCAGAGTAGCTCACACCATCAAGCTGCGCGGGATCTACGCGTAACGTCTGTTCCGCATCAGGCAACTCTCAACGAAAAAGGCCGCGATAAGCTCGCGGCCTTTTCCTTGTGACCAATGTTCCGTTCTAGTTAACGACGGCCTTTTTTCTTCGGTGATTTTTTCTTCGCGCCGCCTTTTTTCTTGGCAGCTTTTTTTGCCGGAGCTTTTTTGCCGCGAGAGCCGCCGCCTTTTTTGCTGGCGCTCTTCTTTTTAGCTGCGGGCTTTTTCTTGGCCGCAGATTTTTTCTTGGCGGCTTTTTTCGCCGCAGGTTTCTTCTTAGTGCCGCCGCCTCCGCCGCTGCTCTTGCGCGCGGGAGCTGGAACGCTTACTGGAGCTGAAGCTTCTCCGCCTCTTGGCTCCTCAGCGCGACCGTCGCTTTCGGCGCCGATGGATTCCTCTTCTTCCTCATCGTAATCCTCTTCGGTTGAGCTGCTACCGTAGCCGCCGGTTTCGCTGTCGTCATCGTCCATATCGTCCTCATGTCTTGCCTTGAGGGTCTCGTCATAAAAGCTCATGTTTCCTCCAGAAAATTA
>DASYKK010000160.1:0-6828 GCA_035995565.1 Candidatus Angelobacter sp. | reverse complement strand
GACAGGCCTTTTTGATTGAACCAGCCCTGCCCGTATGTTAACGTTCGATGAAAGAACACGCAGGAGGTTCTTCAAGAATGGTGGATTCCGTTCGCGAACAGCTTCTCGCCAGTCACGAAGAGTTTCGTCGGCTGGCCCAGGAACACACTCAATACTGCCAGCGTCTTCACTCCCTCATCGAGAAAAGATACTTGACGGAAGATGAAAAGCTGGAAGAAGTGCGTATCAAGAAGGTAAAACTTCGGTTAAAAGACCAGATGCAAATGATTGAGCAGGAATATCAGCGATCGCATGAGCAAGTCGCTTAGCAGCTTTAGCTGGCTCAATCAGGCCTGATCTTCAACCTCTCGTTGTGCGGACCCCAGGCCCGGCAGGAGAGGTTTGTTATTGCAGCGGCTGAACAAGTTCCAGTGCAACTCGTCCCCTTCTAAAATTATTTAGGGCGTTAAGATTATTAGGGCGTTGCTATCTCACCTCGCCCTATGTATACTATACGCTCTTATGATATTTGCCCGTGAGTCGCGGAAGACAGCCCAGATGTGTAGCATCTGTTGCGCATTTGTGTCTTCTGGCGACGGGGGCTAGTGCACTACTAACTTAAGTTAGAGCTAGTCAAGAAATTCAAAACCCACTGCCAGATTCAAATGGCCGGTGGGTTTTTTGTTTTTGCGCAAGAACAGCTGAAGAGGGAACGGACATGATGCAGATGTCACAGGATTTATTCAGAGGAGCAGCGCCTGGCATTGGACTGGGCGAGGAAGTGGTCACTATCCAGCGCAGGCTGAGTCACCTGAAAGTGCTGGAAGCGGAAAGTATTTACATTCTGCGCGAGGCCGTGGCCGAGTTTGCGCGGCCGGTCATGCTTTATTCCATCGGCAAAGATTCTTCCGTGATGCTGCGCCTGGCGCAGAAGGCCTTTTATCCCGGAAAAATTCCCTTCCCTCTGCTGCATGTGGATACCAGCTACAAGTTCCCCGAGATGATCGAATTTCGCGACCAGTACACAAAAAAGCTGGGGGCGGAGCTAATCGTCCACCAGAACCATGAAGCGCTGGCAGCCGGGGCCAACCCATTTGTGCTGGGAACACAAAAGTGCTGCGGCCTGTTGAAGACCAAATCATTGCTGGATGCGCTGGGAGAAGGCGGATTTGACGCAGCGTTCGGCGGGGCGCGCCGTGATGAAGAGAAGTCGCGGGCCAAAGAAAGAATCTACTCTTTCCGCGATGTACAGGGGCAATGGGACCCCAAGAACCAGCGCCCTGAATTGTGGAACATCTTCAACTCTCGCATCGATAAAGGCGAAAGCATACGGATCTTTCCGCTCTCAAACTGGACGGAGCTGGATGTCTGGCTCTACATCCACACGGAAAATATCCCGATTGTCCCGCTTTATTTTGCCAAAGAGCGTGAAGTGGTGGTCCGTGGTGGTTCGATTGTGGTGATCACCTCCCCCAACCAGCTCTTGCCGGGTGAAAAAACACAGAAGATGAGTTGCCGCATGCGCTCCCTGGGCTGCATGCCATGCACAGGCGCGATCCGCTCGTATGCCTGCACGGTCCCGGAGATCATCGAGGAGATGATCTCTTTCCGGCGGTCAGAGCGCGAAAACCGCGCGATTGACCATGATGAGGAAGGCTCCATGGAGATGAAGAAGCGGGAGGGTTACTTCTGATGGCACATGCGGCAGGCGCCGTGGAAAGCGGCGCTTTCGAACTGTTTCTGAAGCAGTACCTGAGCAAAGACCTGCTGCGCTTTACCACGGCCGGCAGTGTCGATGATGGCAAGTCCACCTTGATTGGAAGGCTGTTGCACGATTCAAAAGGGATTTACGAAGACCAGCTTGCTTCCATCAAGAAAAGCCGCATCAACCGCTCCACGGGGCCGGTTGATTTTTCTTTGCTCACGGACGGACTTCGCGCGGAGCGCGAGCAGGGAATCACTATTGACGTGGGCTACCGGTACTTCGCCACCGCCAAACGGAAATTCATTATTGCTGACACGCCCGGCCATGAGCAGTACACGCGCAACATGGCCACCGGAGCTTCCACCGCGGACCTGGCTGTAATTCTGGTGGATGGCACCAAGGGGCTGTTGCCGCAAACGCTACGGCACGCCTATATCTCGTCACTGCTGGGCATACCCAGCATTGTGGCTGCAATCAACAAGATGGATTTGGTGGACTACAGCGAAGAGCGGTTCCTGGAGCTTGAAGAGGAATTCTTCGTGCTTGCCGAGCGGCTGGGGATTGGGAACGTGCAGTGCATTCCGGTGAGCGCTCTTGCCGGAGACAACATCACCGAACGCAGCGAGAGGACGCCGTGGTATTCAGGCCCTTCGCTTCTTGAGCACCTTGAGACGGTTCCGCACGCCGCTGCTCCACGAGCGAAAGGTTTCAGGTTCCCGGTGCAGTATGTAGTCCGGCCTGACGCAAATTTCCGCGGATTTGCGGGCCAGGTAGCCAGCGGTGTGGTCCGCCTGGGCGATGTAGTTACAGCTCTTCCTTCAGGCCGGCAATCCCGCGTTGAATCCATTGTTACGTATGACGGACACCTTGCCGAGGCATTTGCCCCCATGTCCGTCACGCTCCAGCTTGAGGATGAGATTGATTTGAGCCGGGGAGACATGCTGGTACATCAGGATAGCCTGCCCTATGTGGCCAAGCGTTTTGAAGCCACGGTCGTGTGGATGCACGCCCAGCCTTCATCCACGGGACGAAATTATCTGATCAAGCAAACCTCGCGCCAGGTGCGCGGCAAGCTGACAAAAATTGTTCACCGCGTGGACATTAAGAGTCTGGAGCCCGAACCGGCAGAACAGCTGCAAATGAACGATATTGCAACCGTGGAGCTTGAGACGAGCACTCCGCTCTTCTTTGATGCCTACCTGCAAAATCGCACAACCGGCAGCTTCATCATCATCGATCCTCTCACAAACGCAACGCTGGGCGCAGGAATGATTCAATCGCCTCTTCCAAGAAACACTGATAAAAGAAGCGCTGATAAAAGACGCACTGAGCCGTCTTCGCCTGTACAGGGCCCTGAATCCCCGGTGGCAAATATCGAACGGTACCAGCGGCATGGACATTACCCCGCCATCTTCTCAACCTCCAAATCAGCGCTGGCGAAGCGGCTTGAACGCCCGCTTTTTGAAGCAGGGTTTGAAGCCATTGTGGTGGATGCAAGCGAAGCCTCTCTTCTTTCCGCAAGAGATTCTTGGGTCATCCTCTACGCAACAGGGTCTGTGGTGATTTACGCAAACCCATCCCTGAAACCGGAAGAGCGAGTGGAGTTGGAAGCCATGGCAGGCGGCCGCTACTTTGACCTGGATACGTTGAACGTGGACGCAGAAGACTCTGATCGCGCGCTGCAGGTGTTGTTGCTGGTTGAATCGCTGCGTATCGCAAATGAGTAACAAGACTACTGAAAGGGGAATCGAGATGAGCGCACCGTCAATCGCTAAAAGCCTTGAGAACCTTGCTCCGGACGCAGCCCTGGATACCCTCCTGGGCGCTTACGAAGGGCAGCAGGCATGTTTGACATGCAGCTTTCAGGCTGAGGACATGATTGTGCTGGATTTGCTGCGCAAGCGCATCCCCTCGATTCCAGTCTTGTTCCTTGAAACCGGCTATCACTTTGCCCAGACGTATGAATACCGTGACCGCATTACCAAAGAGTGGAAGTTAAATCTGGTGAATGTGGTTCCACAACGAACGGTGCAGCAACAAGAATCGGAGCTGGGAATCTTGTATGTGACCAACCCCACGCAATGCTGCCAGCTGCGCAAGGTGGAACCGTTGATGCAGGCGCTGGAGCCGTATGCCATCTGGTTCACGGGCTTGCGACGCGAGCAATCGCCTACACGGAAGAACCTCAAAAAGGCGGAGCAACATCGTTTGCCGAGCGGCAAGAACCTGCTGAAAGTTAGTCTTCTGGCGGATTGGAGCTGGCAACAGGTATGGGACTACACCACCGGCAACGGCCTGAGTTACCTGCCACAGTACGATCAGGGTTATTTGAGCATCGGCTGCGAACCGTGCACAAAAATCCCTGATGACCCGAACAATGCCCGCTCAGGTCGCTGGAGCGGAACAAAACTGGAATGCGGCATTCACACGTTTTCTGAGAGGGCACAGTAATGTACTCCGTGATTGGATTCATGATCGCCATGGCGGTAGGAATGACCGGAATCGGCGGCGGCAGCTTTACGGTTCCCGCCCTGGTGCTGATTGCCGGTTTGTCTTCGGGTGAAGCCGTGGGCACAGCTTTTTTCTTTGCCGGTATTTTGCGCCTGATTGCCGCTCCTTTTTATCTGGCCGGCAAGCACATTCACTCGAAATATCTTTGGCTTTTGTTGAAGGGCGCAGTGCCCGGTCTGCTGATAGGACTTGGGATACTTCGCCTGTTGAACCGGAACGCCGGCAGTCCGATTGTAATCATTTTGCTGGGCATTATCCTGATGGCATCGTCCAGTGTGAGCTTTATTCGCCGCATACAGAACCAGGGGTTTGCCAGAAAGAACTCGCGTTGGCTTCCCTGGCTTGCTTTGCCCATCGGGGTTGAATCCGGGTTCTCGTCCGCCGGCGCGGGCGCTCTGGGAACGGTCCTGTTGCTCAACTACTCAGAAATGACTCCGGGACAGGTGGTTGGGACTGACTTGTTGTTTGGGTTGGTATTGGCAGTCATCGGCAGCGCCTTTCACTGGAGCTTTGGTTCGGTCAGCATGCCTGTACTTTTTCAGCTTCTGGCCGGCGGGATTCCTGGCGTGATGGTCGGGTGCCTGCTGGCGCGCAGGATTCCCGCGACCAGGCTCAAAGCTGTTGTTGCCATGATTGCAATTTTTGCCGGGCTACAGCTGGTATGGGCTGGTTTCCGCAGGCTTGCGGAAAAATCCACTGCCACCAATCCTGCGATTACGGTACACGCGGATACGTCCAAAGGCAGGTAGAACAGCGTGTTTCAAGCCTGGTGAATCGGGCAAGCTGGGTGCAAATGCATGCGAAGAGCAGGTGCAGTGGAAGGGGCTAAAAATATTAAAAAGGCACGGCTTCCGGGCCATGCCTTTAATTTTGTCAGCAGTTCTGACGGATGAACATGCCTCGTTAACTAGTAGAGTCACAAGCCCTCCAAAAAATATAGGCAAACGGGGAGAAAGTGCGGATTTTTTGGCCATGCCTTGGAACTGCCTGTCTCACAATGAGTTGCCGGCGAGCTGCGAACCATGATGGTCGACAGGCCAGACTAGAACTGGGTCCGTTCCTGCGCGCTAAATCGCTATAATCAGAGGGATGGTTCGTGACGGGATCTATTACGCCCTGGGGATGGCTGTGGTTGCCGCCGTGATTGGCTGGCTCACGCACTCATTCGTCCTTTCTGCACTGCCGCTTTTGCTGGCGGCATTTTTTTTGTGGTTTTTTCGCGATCCTGAGCGCACAATTCCGGCCGGTGACGGCCTGGTGGTATCCCCTGCCGACGGAAAAGTGACAAACATTTCTTCCACGCTGCTGAACGGAGCGCCCTGCACGCGCATCAGTATTTTCTTAAACGTCTTCGATGTTCACGTGAACCGGTCGCCCATCAGCGGCGTAATCAGGAGCGCGGTTTACAAAAAAGGCCAGTTTGGCAATGCCATGGCCCCCACTTCAGCCGATAACAATGAGCAGAACATTGTCACTTTGGAAGGCGATGGCATGACGGTGGTCTTCAAGCAGATTGCCGGCCTGCTGGCGCGACGGATCGTATTCAATCACAAGCCAGGAGAAAAGCTTCTGCGGGGACAGCGCGTGGGCATGATCAAGTTTGGCTCGCGCACAGACGTCATTTTTCCGCAGCCGGCGGAAGTCAGCGTAAAGATTGGCGACCGAGTACAGGGCGGATCAAGCATTTTGGCCAGGGTGACGCCTTCGCTCAAATCGCCCTCGTCGCCAAAGCGAGAAAATACGGGTGCCTTCCGATGAAAATGCCTTCTCCCATGCGGCGATGGGAAGACCAGCTTCCGCCGGTGGGAAAAAACCGCATGCGCAAAGGCATGTACATCTTGCCGTCGCTTTTTACGGCGGCAAATATCGGCGCCGGTTATTATGCGCTGAGCCAGACCGTGCTGGGCACGCGCCAGGAGTTCTGGCATTTTGATCATGCTGCCCTGGCGATTGGCATTGCGGTGGTGGCCGACGGCCTTGATGGCCGCATTGCCCGCATGACCAATACCACCAGCGACTTTGGCCGCGAGTTTGATTCTCTGGCGGACGTGATTACTTTTGGCGTCGCGCCAGCATTGCTCGCCTGGATGTGGGGATTCGGCCTGCTGCCCGACCGCGGCTTCCCTGCCGTCCACGACAAGATGGTGCAGCTGGGGCTGATTGCCACGTTCATGTTTCTCGTCGCTGGAGCCAGCCGGCTGGCACGATTCAATATTCAACTGAACCCGCAGCCGTCAAACCCAGGCAGGCCGGGAAGAAAGTACTTTGTGGGATTGCCCATTCCTGCGGGCGCGGGCGTGATCGCGGCCACTATTCATCTGGTAAAAGGCGAACCAAATGTGTGGCCGCAACTGGCGCCGTTG
The DNA here is from genome assembly GCA_035995565.1 of Candidatus Angelobacter sp. Lineage (GTDB taxonomy): Bacteria > Acidobacteriota > Terriglobia > Terriglobales > Acidobacteriaceae > Angelobacter. The sequence goes on along the minus strand of DASYKK010000160.1, from coordinate 270 downwards.
TGGTTTGCATTGCTGATTGCCGTAAGCTTTCTTATGGTGAGTACCTGGCGCTTTTATAGCTTTAAGGACCTCAACCTGCGCAATCGGCATCCCTTCCAGATCTTCATTCTTATCTGCGGATTCTTCGGGCTGCTGGTGGCGTTCCATCACTATATGCTCTTCATCATCGCGGTTTCATATGCGCTCAGTGGAGTGATTACGCGGCTCTCATACTTCTTCAGGCGCAGGCCGCCGGAGCCGCAGCCCGGATATAATGAAGCTCCAGAGCCC
>DASYKK010000159.1:0-5092 GCA_035995565.1 Candidatus Angelobacter sp. | reverse complement strand
ATCACTGGGAGGCGTGGAAACATTGATCTCGCACCCGGCCACCATGACGCACGCTGCTCTGGGAGAGAAGGGAAGAAAAGAAATCGGGCTTACTGATGGGATGGTGCGAATCTCGGTTGGTATTGAGGATGTAGAAGATCTCTTGGCCGATCTCGATCAGGCGCTGGCGGCTATCTAGAGAAGACCAAGGCGTTTTTACCACAGAGAGCACAGAGGAACATGGAGAAAAACAAAGAACTTTCGGGAAGAAATAGCCGCGGATTCTATGAAGAGCCAACTCGCCTTGGCGTTTCTCTGTGCACCTCTGTGTACTCTGTGGTTAAGCTGTATTTTCAGCAATCCAGTCCAGATACTCCTGGCTACCGGCAGTCACTTCCAGCATCACGCACTCCGGAAGACCATAAGAATGTAGCTCTTTCACGGCATCGGAGACTCGGTCAAAAAGTTCGGCCTGGGTTTTGATCAGGAGCAACCACTCCGTCGCCGTCTCTACCATGCCTTGCCAGCGGTAAACCGATTCAACCTGGGGCACAATGTTCACGCAGGCCGCCCGTTGGCGCTCCACCAGCGCGTGAGCTACCTTGCGGGCTTCTTCCTGTGAACCGGCGGTGGTGAGGACGATGCGCGCGTTCGTCATGAACACCTCGGTTCGAGTGTATCAATCAGGCTAGCCAGACGGCATCCTCTTTCCGGCGAGTTAATATCATTAACGCAGTCTTGAAACCCTTTGCCGCAGGATTGCAACTAACCGGAGTTCGGTCATGAGCACAACAATCAAATTTGGCACATCCGGCTGGCGCGCGATTATCGCCGAAGAGTTCACGGTCGCGAATGTGCGGCGCGCGGTGACCGGCATTGCACAATATGTGGCGTCCAGGAAGTCAAACGGCGGTCGCGTCATTGTGGGGCGCGATCCCCGTTACATGGGAGAGCGTTTTGTCAGTATTGCCGCCGAGGTGCTTAGCTCGTTTGGCGTGCAGCCGCTGCTCATTGCCGAGCCTGCGCCTACTCCGGCCATTTCTTACGAAGTTATTCGCTCGAAGGCCGACGGGGCTATCAACTTCACGGCATCACACAATCCCCCGGAATACAGCGGCATTAAGTTTTCCACGCCGGATGGCGCTCCGGCACTCCCCGAAGCCACCAGCGCCATTGAATCATTGATCGCGGCCAATGGTGAGCCTCGTTCGGCCACGTCGGCCAAGGTCACAGCAGGAAGTATCGATCCGAAACCTGCTTATCTTGCCCGTCTGGAAGAAATCATTGATCTCCCAGTCATCCGGACTTCGGGATTGAAGGTTGTGTTTGATCCTCTCTGGGGCGCGGCCCGGGGCTATTCGGACGAACTATTGCGGGACGCAGGGATTCCCGTTTCAACTGTCCATGACGTTCGCGACGTGCTTTTTGGCGGCCATGCGCCCGAGCCCGAGGACCATCTCCTGAATGAAATGCGTCAGGTGATGAAGGAGACAGGCGCTCGGATCGGCATTGCGACTGATGGTGACGCCGACCGCTTTGGAATCGTGGATGAGGACGGAACCTTCATCCAGCCGAACTACATTATTGCGGTCTTGTTCGATTATCTGGTGGAGACCCGCGGCTGGAAGAATGGAGTGGGCAAATCAGTTTCTACCACAAACATGATTAATGCTCTGGCGGAGCACCACGGAGTGCCGCTTTACGAAACACCAGTCGGTTTCAAATACATCGGCGAGTTGATTAAACAGGACAAGATCGCCATTGGCGGGGAAGAGAGCGCCGGGCTTTCCATCCGAAATCACGTTCCGGAAAAAGATGGCATTCTTGCTGGGCTCCTGTGCTGTGAAGCTGTGGCCAGCCGAAAAAAGTCGATTGGTGAGCAGATCAAAGATTTATTTGGCAAAGTTGGTTCCTTTTATGCCCGTAGGGAAAACTTCAGCTTGACGCCGGAAGTGAAAGCGAAGTTCACTACTAAGATGAAGACAGATCCAGCCGAACTTTCAGGGCATAGAGTAAAGCAGGTAAATCGCGCAGACGGCCTGAAGGCGATTATGGACGATGGATCGTGGGTTTGTTACCGCGTGTCCGGCACGGAGCCGGTCGTGCGGATTTACTCTGAAGCCAGTTCAGAAAAGGGTCTCGATAGCCTGGCAGGTGCGGCACGCGATTGGATCAAACAATAAATGCTGGAAAAACTCAAACGCGGACCGGCGATGCTTTATGGCCTGCGCCACAAGCTGGCGGCCACAGGGATTGTTATTTTGGTTTGCGTGGTCGGCTACTACGCGGTGTTTACCGCCAACGGGTTGGTCGATTACCAGCAGAAACGGCGGGAATCCCGCGAACTCGACCATCAGATCAAGGCGCTGCAACGGCAAAATGGCGGGATTGAACACGAAATTAAAGCTTTAAAGAGCGACCCCAAAACCATTGAAAAAGAAGCACGTGAGCGGCTCCGCTATGCGCGTCCAGGCGAGGTCGTTTACACCATCTCTCCACCCGCGGTTGCGCAGCCAGCCGAGAAGAAGTAACTTTGATTGGGTGATTCGGATCGCACCTGTGCGTCGGCGCCTGTTTCAAAATGTTTTCCGTCACTTTTTACGCGGCCATAGCTCAATAGCTTTAATCAAGGGTGGAGCTGCTGCAAGGCGGTTCGCCGAAAACCACAAAATCCTCTGAGGAGATACCGTACCCATGAAAAAACTTCTGTTAGTTGTGTTCGCACTCACGTTTGTAACGTCAACACTGTCTCTGGCCAAAGACAAAGCGCCGAAAGAAACCAAGATGAGCGGTTGGGTCAGTGACGAAAAATGTGGCGCCAAAGACATTGACAACGCCGCGTGTGCCAAGAAGTGCGCAGAAAGTGGATCGAAGCTGGTATTTGTCTCTGAAAAAGACAAGAGCATCATCAATGTCGATAACCAGGACGCATTAAAGGGGCATGAAGGGCACCACGTTAGCGTTAGCGGAAAATTGGATAATGGCACCCTCCATGTCGACAAAGTAGCGATGCTAAGTCAGTCCGACGACAAGAAATAAGTCAAAGCCTTAAAATATGACTTTCTGAAAGGCGGCCGGATTGGCCGCTTTTTTTACATTTCTTAGCTGTTTTTATGCATTACCTTGGTGCGGATGGCGTTCTATGGATTGCGCATTAGAATCTTAAAAAACTGGGGTATCATGGCACAAGAAATGCACCAGATAATGACATTCAAACGCGGCCTGACTCCGGCGTACATCTGCGCCGTGGCCTTCTGTCTTTTGCTTATCGTCGGTTGTGTTATTTCGCCTCGACGGATCGTAGGCGGGGGCGGCGGTACGCCAACGCCAACTCCGACAGCCACGCCAACCCCAAATCCTGCGGCCACCGGCAAACTTTATGTATCGAATAGCGGAGCAAGTTCCATCCTGCGTTTTGATAATGCGTTTACCGCGAATAGCACTGCTACCCCGGCCGCCACAATCAGCGGGATAAATACCACGCTTAAGTCTCCTGCCTTCATCACGCTGGATGCCGCTGCGGACCGATTGTACATAGCTAACACAAACGGCCCTTCGGTGCTGGTTTACGACAACGTCAGTACCAGAACGGGCACCGTCAATGTGGCGCCTACCCGAACCATTATCGGAGGGAAGACCGGACTTCTGGGTCCGACTGACGTAGCGCTGGATAAAGGCAGGGACTTGCTTTATGTGGCTGACGGCATTGATATCATTGTGTTTACGTCGGCTTCAACGGCGGACCAAGACACTCAATTTGCACGCGACATCGTAGTCGGGTTTTCGATCTCAGCGATCTTTCTTGATGCAACCGATAATCGCCTATATGTTGCGAACCAGGCTGCGGATGCCATTGCGGTCTTTGATAGCGCCAGCACTTTAGATAGCACGGTTTCAGCTAACCGGGTTGTTCAGGGCGCCGCCACACATCTAGCAGCTCCAGGCGGAGTGCAGGTGGATGGATTAGGCAGGCTGGTGGTGAGTAATGTGGGCACTTCGACTCGGCCGCCGACCATTACTATCTATGCCAATGCCGCAATTGCTAATAGCAATATTGCCCCAGTTGCTGAGATTACAGGGGCCAATACTGGCGTGATCAACCCAGACCAGATCGCGATCGATAGAACGGGGACTGAAACCCTATACAACGCCGATCCGGGCGCTGGGAGAATAGCAGTGTTTGCTGGTTTTAATACCGCAAATAGCAACATTCAACCCACGCGATCGATCACCGGCGCGAGCACAGGGCTGACGGTGAGTGGTCGGCCTGTTGGCGTAGCGGTGGATAACACCCGATAGGTTCTCCGCAGCAGGTGTTTAGCGAACAACTCCCCGCAAGGGTGAGCTAGCCGTGGCGTAGAGTTTGCGAGGCATTCTGCCGGCCAGCCAGGCGCAGCGTCCCGCGATTACCGAATGGTTCATGGCTTCTGCCATCAGGACCGGGTTTTCAGCGTGCGCAATCCCCGAGTTCATCAGCACGGCGTCGGCGCCTAGTTCCATTGCAATGGCCGCGTCAGAGGCTGTTCCCACGCCTGCATCCACAATCAGCGGAACTTCCGTGATCATTTCCCGCAGGATCTGGATGTTGGCCGTGTTCTGAATGCCCATCCCGCTCCCGATGGGGGCTCCCAGCGGCATGATCGCGCTGGCTCCTGCATCAAGCAACCGGTTGGCGACCACAATGTCATCTGACGTGTAGGGAAGCACAATGAATCCCTCTTTCACCAGCACTCGCGTGGCTTCAATCGTAGCCTGAACATCGGGGTAGAGTGTCTTCTCGTCGCCAATAACTTCAATCTTTACCCAATCTGAAAGTCCAACCTCTCGGCCCAGGCGAGCGGCGCGAATGGCTTCGTCGGCCGTGTAACAGCCCGCCGTATTGGGCAGAAGAAAATATTTTTTAGGATCGATGAAATCCAGCAGCGATTCCTTGCTGCGGTCCAGGTTGACGCGCCGCACGGCTACCGTGACCATCTCCGCGCCGCTGGCTTCAATGGCGCGGGCAGTTTCGTGGCCGGATTTGTACTTGCCCGTCCCGACAATCAGGCGAGAATGGAATTGCCGGCCTGCAATAACGAGAGGATCCATGCATTCCATTGTAATAAATTCTGCG
>DASYKK010000158.1:0-6220 GCA_035995565.1 Candidatus Angelobacter sp. | reverse complement strand
CTATTTTGAAGAAGACAATTTCAATCAGCTGCCTGCCCAAGGGCGGCTTGTTTGCCCACTCCTCAGTAGCTCAATGGCAGAGCATCCGGCTGTTAACCGGAGGGTTGTAGGTTCGAGTCCTACCTGAGGAGCCAATCTTTTCAGGGGCTTACGTCGATGTCACTTCCAAACCTAGTTTTACTCCGGGGATTTCTCTAAGGAGTAGCCATCCGAATTCGCTAACGCTGGCCAAATTCTCAACGTCAATTTAATCTGCCTGCGAGACTGAAGCACATCGCAGGCGGTTGCAAGTGTGTTACTGAAGAGCGACCGCCTCACGCGTCGGTATTTCGGGCGATGCGAGCGGATCAGCATTACCGGCAATAGTCCGGGACAGACCGAAATGTGGCGATAAAGGTTTATCAACACACATGCCGACCTGTCCCGAATGAAAGCGCTTTTTCGCGAAGGCGGAAAGCCGAACTATTGCTTGTCGTACACGGATGTGCCGGAAACCTTCTTGCCCTTGGCGTCCGTTCCATTCGTGACGAGCGTGCGGGTCTTGCCGTCGTCAGAGAGAGTAATGGTGCCTGTAGTGGTCGCCTTTCCGTCCTTCTTGTTTGTCAGTTCGTAATGATGGTCATCGACTTTCTTGATCGCGCGGGTATCGGCCGTCGAGTCGCCAGTCACGGGATAATCCTTGCCATCAAACTTGCCGGTCCATTCGTTGTGGGTGGGTTTTCCCGAACCATCCACTCCGTCAACCACGGCCTTGTAGCTGTCGCCTTCGGCTGTGTAGACGACGCTGGTGTTCTTGCTCATGCCGGCGGGAATCTTTGATTTCGCTTCATTTAGTTTCCAGGTTCCCTCGTTCGCATCGGACGCGAAACTTGCGATGCTCGCAGCCACGAAAAAGGCCAGAGCGAAGATCATCGTTCTCGTTTTCATTGTTGTTCTCTTTTCTTGGATGGATTGAGATTATGCCTGGGAACCGTTGCGGGCATCCTAACAGCGCTGCTTATGTCTGGCAACAGGCCGAAGTTTGTATCGCGTCGAGACTAATTGATCGGCCTGGCAGAGGATTTTAGAATTGGCTCCAGAGTCTTCTGGCAATTGAGTGCGGAAATCTCACGAATTCGCCGCAGCAGTATCGCTAGGCTTTTCCGAATGCCAGAACCGCATTGAGGCCGCCAAAAGCGAACGAATTAGACAGTGCAAACTCGATCTCGCCGGGCCGGGCGTGGTTGGGAACGATATCCAGATCGCACTCGGGATCTGGCGTGGTGAAATTTGCGGTCGGCGGAATCATCTTTTCGCGCATCGCCATCACGGTGGCGACCGCTTCCAGCGCGCCTGCCGCTCCCAGCGCGTGCCCGTGCATTGACTTGGTTGAGCTAACCGCCAGACGCTCAGCGTGGTTGCTGAAGACTTCGCGAATAGCACGCGTTTCGGTTTGATCATTAGCCGGAGTACCGGTACCGTGAGCGTTGATATAGCCGATCTGCTCCGGCGCAACCCCGGCGTCAAGTAAAGCTGCTCTCATTGCAGATGCTGGTCCTCGCGAGGTAGGCGCTGTAATATGTCCCGCGTCCGAAGACATGCCGAATCCAACAATCTCCCCATAAATCCTGGCGTCGCGCGCTAAGGCCTTCTCCATCGGTTCCAGCACCAGCATGCCGGCGCCTTCGCCCAGTACCAACCCTCTCCGGTCCCTGGAGAAAGGCCGGCAGGTGTCCGGCGATACCACTCTCATCGCCTCCCATGCCTTGAGCAGGCCCATGCTGAAGGGCGCCTCACTGCCTCCTGTAATCGCCGCTTCTACCTGGCCATTGCGGACCATCCAGAAGGCGTTTCCGATTGCGTGGTTTGCGGAAGAACAAGCAGTGGAAATGGTGTAAACCGGCCCGTAAATCCCAAGCTCCATGGAAATATGACTTGCTCCAGCATTCGCCATGGTCCTGGGAATCAGCAAGGGATGAACCCGGGGTGAGTTTTTCTGATAGAGAGCCACAAAACCCGCGTCCTGGCTGGTTTGACCGCCTACACAAGAACCTGTAACAACTGCCATTTTCCCGGCAAGTTCAGGCGTAATCTTAAGACCGGAATCAGCCAACGCCTGGCGCGCCGCAATCAATGCGAACTGAGCAAAGCGGTCCAGGAAATCAATCTGGTTCGACTGAAAGTGCTGCACAGGATCATACCCACGCACCTCTGCTCCACTCTGAAAGCGCAAGTTCGAAGTGTCCACCAGCTTGATCGGGCCAATTCCTGATTTGCCCTGCGATAGAAACGACCAGTTGCTGGCAAGGTCCGCGCCCAGGGCACTGATGATGCCCATACCGGTGATTGCAACTCGTTGTTGCGGCATTCCTACTCCGGCGGGAGTTGCTGAGAAGTTGGCGTTAGAAGCTTTCTTAGTTCCTCGACCACCTGCGGAACACTGCTAACGGAGTTCGCAACTGCGTCTGGAACGGAAATATTGAACGTACTTTCGATCTCAAATATCAGATTGATTGCGTCGAGCGAATCCAATCCCAGCTCTGCAAAGGTGCTGTTGACCGACACCTGTTCTCGAGGTATCCGTTTGGTGGAAGCGATCAAATCCAGTACTTTTTCTGTAATGTCGTCCGGCATCGGTTGGTTTTTCGGTTGGTTTGACGAGCGGAAAGAGTATACCCTACAACGCTTCCGGTTGAGCGAATCTACGGGGTGCGCGGGGTCGGCAGCAATAGATGGTGAGTGGCAAAACTTTCTGTCCTGAAATCTCTAACGTCATCAAATGACGAAACAATGTGTCGAAATATGACCATCGGCGTCGAAATTTCGACTTTGTAGCAGGGCAATCAAACCATTGAAATCTTCGATGGCTGTCGCACCATGCTCGGCAGCCGATAAACGCGCGCTTGTAAATGAAGGCCGAAGCTGCACGGACTGAAATAAGATCCGTTTCTTTCGATTTGTCTGTTTGCGACTAGCCGGGCAACCTGAGTTTGGCAATCCGCTTGCTTATTAACCAGTAATGAAAACTATTTTAATTCGCACGATGACTTTCATTCTTTTCGCAAGTTCAATCTCAGTCTTTGCCCAGAGTGTTGAAACAAAACGCGAGGACGCAGCCACTGCATGCAATACCGCACAGCAGAAACATTCCGATCAGAAGCAAAAGACGAATCAGAAAGAAAACAAAACAATACGTCCCGACGATAAGGACTCGGACCATTCTCTGCTGGGAATTTACGGCTGATAAACCCGTATTTGTGACAAACCAGGCTGCTCAACCGAGACGGGTGGCAAGCCGAATCGTTGACCGCCATCCGCCGGCGGAGCGCCCAGGGAATACAAGATGTCGAATCATCAATCAGTTCAAACCTGCAGTGGCAGTTGAAATTGCGTGCGTCCAGTAGCACGACAGAGAGCGAAACGTGCTGCAGAATTCAACAAGAAGTAAAAGGAGATAGTCATGGTCAATCGAGTCGCCACATTCATCGCAATGTTGTTTGCCACCGTCCTGTGGAGCGGACAGACTTCAAACGCTCAGAACCCCGAGGTGAAAAATATCGTCCTGGTCCATGGTGCGTGGGCAGATGGTTCCGGCTGGAAAAGTGTTTATGACATTCTTGTCAAGGATGGCTATAACGTCAGCATAGTCCAGGAACCAGAGACGTCATTCAAAGAAGATGTCGCGGCCACCGAGCGCGTTCTTGCTCAGCAAAACGGACCGAGCATTCTGGTCGCCCATAGCTATGGAGGAGCCGTAATTACTGAGGCCGGGACGGATCCATCCGTCGCCGGGTTGGTGTACATCGCGGGACATATGCCTGATGCGGGCGAGAATGAGGCTGACGACGGAAAACGATTCCCGAGTGACCTCAGCAAGTCAACGGCGATAAAGAAGACGGCGGATGGTTTCACTTACCTTGATCCCTCGCAGTTCCATGAGTACTTCGCAGCCGATCTGCCTGCTGAACAGGCCGCTTTCATGGCGCGATCGCAAGTGTTCAACCTGGCTGACAATTTTAAAGCCGTCATCACCACGGCTGCGTGGAGAAGCAAGCCGAGCTGGATGCTGGTAGCTGCGAAAGACAGAACCATCAACCCCGACCTTGAACGTTGGTATGCGGCCCGAGCCCACAGCCATACGACCGAAATCGCTGGCGCCAGCCATTCCGTGTACGTGTCGCACCCCAAAGAAGTTGCTGATTTGATTGAAAGTGCGGCACGTGCGGTCTCGAAAAAGTAGATCGGAATCCCCAGGAAAGCCTGCACCTGTAGTGACAATGAAACTTCTGGACGTTGAGCCGCTTTGCAGGCGTGAGCGGAACGGGAGATCGGGGCTCCCAGCAGCTCCTGCTGGTGGGGTGAGAGTCTGCAGGCGAAATCGTGAGCGCAGCGAGGGATCTCTTTCACGATGATGTCTGGGTTCGAATTGGTCGGCCCTAGCGGACGATTTTAGAACTCATGCGCTTCATCCCTGCCTCGCGGCATTCGATTAGCCGCTGCGGTGTACACTTCCCGCATGACCGGACGGCAAGCTACTGGACTTGCGCTTATTGGCGCTGGAGTTGCGGCAGGAGGTTTGTGGGCGAGTGGTCGCCTCGCTCATCCATTCGCGCTTGTTGTTGCGCTGGTGCTTTTCTTGGCGGGCGCTAGTTTCTTTGGAAAAGCCAGCCAGTTCGCCGACAAGCTGCGTCCGCTAGTGGGAAAACATGTACGCGTGCGAGTCTGGGGATTGGAATTGCACGATCGCAACTCCGGCTCTAGCTTTCGCGTTCACATGGTCCGGGCAATTGGGCCCGGGCTGCACTTCTATTTGCGGCCCTCACCCGAGGGTTCTCCCATACATCTGAAGGTCGCTCAGCCAAGTGGGACGAGACTAGGAGACACCGCCGTCGAAATCAGCGGCGCAAAATATGTGCAGTGGGCCGGCAAGAAGATCAAGAAGGACGAACGGGAGAAAGCGTTCGTGCTCGTCATTCAGCGAGATTAGGTCTAAGAGCACTCGTTGCGCGGCACGAGTTCAAGAGTGCGGAACGGGGTATGCTTGTAATTAACTGAAAAGAAGCATTCAAATTTATGGCCGGGGAGAGAGGGTTTGAACCTCCGACCCCCTGATCCCGAACCAGATTCCAGTCCTTATAAAGTTCTGTTGAAATTTGTTGTTTGCAACTGATTGATATTGAACCTGTTGCTCGCTGCTTGTTGAATGCTCTTGAACTTGTGGTTCTTTGAGGATCCTACGGCTACAAAATCGACTACAGTAAGGTAGGTTCATTCGAGTCATTCTGGCGCGCTTTTGATCTCGTTGTGCCGCAACGCCCCAATCGAGCTAGATGCGAATTACGAGTGTCACTTAGCTGAGCCGCGTCAGATACCCGGCTACCGACAACGCGTCTCCCGTCATACCGGCAAGCGCTCCCAATCGCCCGCTCACGAACCCACGGCCAATGTCTTTAGCAAGGTCCCATCCTCGAGCGCCACAGTTGTAGCCTATTCGCCGGATTATCAAAGAGTATTCATACAGATTGGGATCTGCAGCCTTAAAACCAAGGGGACGTTCGCTGATGAATCTTCCCAGCTAGTTACTCTCTAGCTATCGACGAGGGCTATCCCAATATGGTAAAAATTCGCTCGCTGTCTTTTCCGGGGCAAGTGCAGATGACTCGTACTGCTTCGGGAGAGGCTAAACACCTCAAACTTGTCTGCTAAGATCCAGGCTTTCAGTAGGACGTGAAAGCAAACTTAACTTGCGATGAACTACAAGCTAAAGCTAGTCTCAACCGCGCTTGTTAGAGGATAAAGATATGGAGTAACGAGTACTTTCACATTCGCGCTGACGGGAACAAGCGGCTCGACTTTCAGCAGCATCCCCCTAATGCTAAAGGTCACTCAGCCAAATGGAAATCCCGGTTGCAAGGATCTGGTATGTATGACGAATATGGAGAAGAGCGTGACTAACCGGAACAAGAATCTGCAATTCACCTATACCCTGGCGATCGGCGTGGTTCTTCTGCTGTCTTCGAGTCGCGCTGTTGCGACCAACGATGAGAACCATATTCAGGAGATCATGGCCGGCGTCAATGGCAACTCCAAAATCCAATTCATCGTCATCAAGCAGGAGGGGGGTGGCAACTTATGGGGCCCGCAGGCTGGCGAGACTCAATCGAGGGTGATGCTAGTGTTCTTCGACGCCACGGGAAGAGAAACTGGCAAGTTCAAATTCCCGCACAATGTGCCCGCCGAT
>DASYKK010000157.1:0-10278 GCA_035995565.1 Candidatus Angelobacter sp. | reverse complement strand
CAAATCTTTACCACGGAGGCACGGAGGCACGGAGAAAATCACGATCTATTCCTGGAAAAGACCCAAGGCTGGCTTTGTCCATGAGCCTCGGCACTCAAGAATCTGTACCTTCTGCGACCTCTACGGTAAATATTCCGATTTTCTCCATATCTCCGTGCCTCCGTGGTGAAATCATTTCTTCGTCGCCAGCTCCGGGCGAATGCTCTCCGTGCCCGACCAGTATTTTTTGCGCAGTTCTTTCTTGAGCACTTTACCGGTCCCGGTCCGCGGTAGCGTCTCCATGAATTCCACGGTGCGTGGGCATTTGTAGTGAGTCAGCCGTCCGCGACAAAATTCCAGTATTTCACTTTCTGTCGTAGTGACATCCGGCTTCATCACGACCAGAGCTTTCGGCACCTCACCCCAACGCTCGTCAGGCACAGGAATCACGGCGACTTCATAAATGCCGGGATGGGCCAGCAGCGCCTTCTCTACTTCCAGGGACGAAATATTTTCACCGCCGCTCACGATAATATCTTTCTTGCGATCCACAATCAGGGCGTAGCCATTTTCGTCGATGGTGGCCATGTCGCCGGTGTGGAACCAGCCATTTCGCATGACTTGCGCGGTGGCTTCGGGCTGCTTCCAATAGCCTTCCATCACACCGTCACTGCGAGCAACGATCTCGCCAATGCTCTTGCCGTCGCGCGGAACATCATTGTCATCAGGATCGACCACCCTGATTTCGACTCCCGGAATGGCGTGTCCGGTGCTTGCCAGCTTTTCGTATCGGGCGGGGCCTTCCCACTCGAGCCCGGCTTTCATGCGAGCCGTCGTCAGCACAGGAGCTGTTTCCGTAAGGCCATAGCCGGAGTAGCAGGCGCAGCCAAGCTTGTCTTCCACTTCACGCACCAGCGTGGGAGAAGACGCAGCACCGCCCAGGCTCATGCGCTCAAGGCTTTTTAAGTTGAACTTAGGCCGCTCCGGACAGTTGACCAGTGCGGTGGCCATGGCCGGCACGACACTCAAAGACTGTGCGCCTTCACGTTCAATCAACCGAAAGACTTCCGTGGTTTCAAATTTGCGCATCATGACATGCTTACCGCCGACGTACGTGAGCGAATGCGCCACGCCCCAGCCATTGGCGTGGAATAGCGGAATGGTGTGCAATTCCACTGAATTGGCGTTCCCGCCAAACGCGATTGCCACGTTCAGCGCATGCAGATAAATGTTGCGATGGGTCAGCATCACGCCTTTAGGGTTCGCGCTGGTACCGCTGGTATAGAAGAGTTCTGCCAGCGAGTTTTCGTCGATCTGCGTTACATCTGCGCGATAAGGCGTAGCTGCTGCGAGCATCTCCTCATAATTCTGCGGCGCCATCCAGGGCTGGTCAGGTTTGAAATCGAGAGGTATAAAGTGCTTTACAGCAGTCAGATCTTTACGAAACGACTCAACTAGCGGGAGGAACTGTTCCTCAAAAAAAAGGACTGAGGCTTCTGAATCACTCAGAATGTAAGCCAGTTCCTGCGAAGCCAGCCGGACATTCAGCGGCAGGAGGACACAGCCGGCTTCCACCACGCCATAGTATCCCTCCAGCAGGCGATGACAATTGGCTCCGAGAAAAGCAATGCGCTCACCGGAATGGAAGCCCAGTGATCGCAATGTTCCGGCCTGGCGCGCCGTGCGCTCGGAAAATTGAGCGTAGGTAAATCGTTGATCGCCGCAAACGACCGCCGTCCGGGCGGGAAACTGCTGACTGGAATAGCGCAAGAATCGCAATGGAGTTAAAGGAATAATCATAATGACCCTCAGGCGGACTGGCCTCCATCCACCACCAGCACGTGGCCGTTGACGTAAGCGGAGGCGTCGGAAGCGAGAAACACCGCGGCGCCTTTCAAGTCGTAGTCGGAGCCAAAACGGCGCGCTGGAATGTGGCTGAGCAGATAGTCTTTTTTATGTTCGATCACTCTGTCAGACATGTGGGTGGGAAACCATCCCGGCGCAATGGCGTTGACCTGGATGTTATGCCGCGCCCACTTCACCGCCAGATCGTGCGTAAAGGAAATCACTCCACCCTTGCTGGCATGGTACGCAATGGCCTCCACCGTTTCCGGCGGCGCGCCCCTGATTCCCGCAACTGAGGCCATATTAATGATCTTGCCGCCTTGTTGCTTCAACATGACTCTACCCGCAGCCTGAGCGCACAGGAAAGTCCCGGTCAGGTTGGTTTCCATTACCTTGTTCCATTCAGCCAACGTCATTTTTTCTGTGGGAGCGCCCCATGAGATGCCGGCATTATTGATCAAAATGTCGATGCGGTTGAATTCCTTGATGGTAGCGGCAATCAACTGCTCAACGCTCGCCTGATCTTTCACATCGCACGCCATGGGCAGAGCGCGAACTCCGAGTTTTTCCATGTCATGCGCCGCTTCTTCACAACGCTCTTTTTTGCGAGCGCATAAAACAAGATTCGCTCCCATTTCAGCCAAGGCTTCCGCCATCTGGCGGCCCAGGCCAATCGATCCACCAGTGATGACGGCGACCCGGCCAGTGAGATCGAAAAGCTGCTTTACTTTCCTTTGGGCTGGCTGATCCGGCATAGGCAAACTGTCTCCTCAAAGATGGTAGCAAGCATTACGAACTTTTCTGGACAATACCAGCCGGCCTTGGGATAGCGCCTGCTTCCCATGGGGCCTTCAACTGCGTATGCCACTCCAGCAATGCGGGGCCCGGGGCGCTGAGCCATTCCGGGATGCGCTGCTTCAGGGCTGCGATAGAAGTAATGCGTTCGGCGCGAATCCCATATGCCTGGGCCACGCGACAGAAGTCAGGATTTTTGAGCGCGACTTCATGTGTCTGGCCGAACATGGAGCGCTGCAAAAAGGCTATTACGCCGTACGAGTCATCGTTCACGAGAAGTATTTTAACCGGCAGTTCATACTGGGCCAGTGTGGCCAGTTCATGCTGCGTGTATTGAAAGCCGCCATCGCCGGCAATGCACACGATCTTGCGCGACTCACCAGAACGCTTTACGGCACACGCCGCGCCAATTGCGGCAGGTAGGCCATAGCCCAGGGTCCCTGATCCGGAAGGATAAAGAAAGGTTCCCGGCTCCAGCACGGGGAAGAACGCCGACGCCCAGTAATTGAGGATGGATTGATCGTTGACCAGCACGTCGTGGCGATGCATGGCTGCGCGGATCAGCTTAAGAGCGGCATAGCTATCCTGTCCCAATGCTTCCAGGCGCTGCGCTTCGCTTGCTTTGATGCCCGCAATATCGCACCAGGGTGAGCGTGCCGTCATGCCTTGTCCAAGCGCCTGGGCAATCGCGGCAATTCCACCTACGACTCGGATTGAGGGGATTCTATCTCCGGCGTAGCTGACGTCTTCGATAATCTGAATATGCTGTTGCGGAAGCTGCAATCCAAAGCGCCCGGTATCGAACTCAGTGAGGCGCGCGCCAAAAGAGATGAGTAAATCGCTTTGCTGGAAGACTTCCTGCACCGCGCCAAGACGGGAGATGCAACCGAGCGACAGCGGATGATCGCCGGCAAACATTCCTTTTCCGCTGGTGGTGGTAAAGACGGGACACTGTAAAAGTTCGGCGAACTGGCGAACGGCGGCGCCGCCATCGCGAACGCCAGCCCCAACTACGATTGCAGGTGTCCGACTCGCGGCAAGTTGCCGCCGAGCGTCTTCTATTTCCTGAACCGGGGTTGCGTGCAGCAAGTCGAAATTTTGCGCCACAGGCTTCTCTAAATCGGCTCCTACAGGCGCAAGAAAAAAATCATGCGGTATCTCTATAAAGGCAGGGCCGGGCAAGGAACCGCGCAGGACAGCAACGGCCTCAGCGATGGTGTCGATTAGCGCATCCGGGCCAGTGACCCGCCGGGCAAAGCGCGTAAGAGGACGGATGATCTCCAATTGCTCCGGAGTCTCATGCAGCGCGCCACCGGATTTAGCGAGCAGGGATGACGCAATGTTGGTGCCGATGAGAAGAACCGGAATGTTGTTCTGCAGACTTTCCAGCAGAGGCACTAGCGTAAACAGGTTTCCAGGACCGGTGGAGGCGAAGATGGCTGCTATCTGTCCGCTGCGGCGATAAAAGCCATCTGCGGCATAGCCTGCGGCCTGTTCATGGCGCACGACCCAATGCTGAAACTCCTGACGCTGGCGCAAGGCCTCATAGACGGCGATGTTGTGAATACTGGGAATGCCAAAGCCGGCGGTGATGCCGTGCCGAATTAAAGACGCGACCACGGCTTGAGCGCCGGTCATCGGACTGACGTGAGGCGTGGTATGGGAGGCAACAGACATTGCTGGACAATAGAAAGCCGGGACGATTGAAAATGCCGATCAAGAAAACCGGACAGTTTGTGGATAAAGAGAAAACGACGGAGGCGATGCCGCCTCCGTCGTAAAGGTTAAGAATTAGAAGCCAATGCGGAGACCGAATTGAAGCTGGCGCATCGGAAAGGCTGAGGTGAAGCCCAGCGGAGCACTCGCAGGCCGGGCTGCGCTGCCGGACACATTGAATGTGGTGAATCCGGGTGTCCGATCGAACCGGGCGCCCACAACGTTGTTCACACTGGCAAAATTGGTGCGGTTGGCCAGATTGAAACCTTCAGCAAGTAGCTGTAGATTGGCCCGTTCGCCCATCTTGAACCGGCGGCTGATGCGCATGTCAAAGTCCATGAAATCGGGGCCCAGACCGGTGTTTCGCGCAGCGCCGACTGGACGGTCATTGGTGGAATGGCGGTCGCCATTCACATCAGCACCAGCCAGAAGGTTGTAGGGATGGCCGCTGTTATAGCGGAAGATCGGAGCCAACTGGAAACCGGACAGTATCCGTCCATGATTGCTTCCGGTATCCACAATCGTAGCTATAACAACTTTGTGACGCTGATCAAAGTTGGAGAGGCCGCGCTCGCCTGAAAGGTTGGTATTGTCTTGCGGACCAAAATCACTGTTGAAGTCTGTTGTCGTATCAAAGGCCTTGCTCAGAGTGTAATTTGCCAGTACGGAGAAGTGAGTGCTGAAGCGCTTCTTGACTTCCAGGATAGCTCCCTCATAGAGGGCTGATCCCTTGGACGAATAAACGTCATTCTGGAGCAGTAGCGGGCTGCCGAAACACGTGACGACGGCGGCGCCCGCACAAGGCGCCGATCCCGGAGTTAACGGGTTGCTGGTGCTTGTATTGAAGTTGCGAACGGGAACCACGGCGCCGTTGGACAAAGTTATGTTCGAGATTGGGGCGGTAGCCAAGGCGTTCTTATCAAGGGCAACCGGCAGACCGATGGTATGAACATAGATGCCGCTGACAGACACGGCCCAACCTCTGGTGATCTCTCGTTCAATTCCAAACTCGGCTTGCTGGGAATACGGATTCTGATAATTCGGCTGGGCGCTGAACAGCACGCTGAGCGGAGGGGTGGGGCCTGTATGCGTGACGTTGATTCCGAACGGGGCCAGGTCGGCCGGAGTGATGCAAGCTGCATTGCCCGCAGCCGGAGTTGCGCACTGAACTTTCCCCGTCGCGAAAAGTGTCTGGAAGATGCATGGTGCATTCAGGACATTACCCGGGCAAACGCCCGCCGGGGTGGTTCCCGAAGGGTTGATCGAAACAAACGTTTGCGCGATCTGCCGGTTGCCGTTGACCAAACCCAGCGTCTGGACAACGTCAGCTATCTGACCGTAGATGGGCGAGTAGAAAATGCCATAACCGGCGCGAACGACGGTCTTGTGGTCCTTAAATGGATCCCAGGCCACGGAGACGCGCGGAGCAAAATTGTTCTTGTCAGTGCTTAACGGCCCATATTGCGAATCCAGTTCATAACGTACGCCCACGTTCAGCGTAAAGTTCGGGGCCATGGACCATTGATCCTGAACGAAGGCCGCGGTAAATGGACGCGGGTAGTTGTAGGTGGGATTGCCAAACCCCTGCTGGTAGAACTGAGGAAGTCCGAGTGAGACCGACTGGATGGAGTTGATTGTGGCAGCACTCACGCCCGTCAGGCCGCAAGCCGCCGGGACCGACATGCAAGGGAACACAAGACCGCCCGGAAGATTGCCAAACACAAATCGTCCTGGAAAAAACGTGTGGGACTCAGAGTGGTTACCGCGATAAAGTTCGTAACCGCCAAATTTGATGTTGTGCTTTCCGCGGATCAGGCTGACGTTATCCGCAAACTCGTAACGCCGCATGATGGTGAAGTTGGGGATGAAGATTTGATTCCCCAGGTTTCCAAATCCAGGGATATCCAGTCCGACCTGGCCCAGGACATTGGGATTGACATCGAAATTTGAATAGTTCCATTGCACGTGCGCTTCATTCAGCGTCCGGCCGCTGAACTGGTGAAACCATGACGCTAGAAGAGTGTGGTCAAACGCCTTGACCGAACTTCCGCGAGAAAAGCCCGTCAAAGACGTAACATCAGGATTCTGCTCAAGATCGTGCCCAAAGCTGTAGCGCAGGGCGACCTGGTTGTGATCGCTGAATTGATGGTCTAACCGCGTCGAGGCCAGGTAGAGGCGGTTGTTGTAAGGAAAGAGTCCGCCATTGCTTTCAAACTGGCCATTAATGTATTTGTTCCTGGCAATTTGCCCGGCGCTTAGACCCGTAACAGGACTTACGGTAAGGGCGCTCGTCATGAGTCCGGCACAGACTGCGGCCGGCAGATTGGTAGCTGGGTTGGCAAGACAGGGCACGACGGTCGCACCTTTTGCCGCCAACGCGCTAATGATTGCGGTCTGATTGTTGCCGCTAAACTGGCCATTATCTGGCCGAAAGATGTTTGTATTGGTCAGCAGGGGAACGGCATTCTGCGCGTCGCCCAGAAGACCTTCGAAGGAGCTAAATAGAAAGGTCTTGTCCTTTTTAATAGGAAAGCCGATCGCGCCACCAAATTGTTCGCGGGTTAGGGTGTCTTTGACGTGTGTACCCTGTATGTCTGGAGCTGCGGGATTGAAGGTGGCGCCAGGAGCAAGCGCCTGGCTGATGGAGAACGGATTGGCTGCGTCGAGAGCATCATTACGGAAGTAGCCGAAAAGGCTACCGTGAACATCGTTACCACCCGACTTGGTAACGATATTGATCGTCGCGCCACTTGCGCCACCGAGATCCGCTCCGTAATTGCTGCGGTTGATCTGGAATTCCTGCACGGCATCCTGGCTCATATTCAAGCGAACTCCGCCGGCATCATCATTTACCTCGCCGCCATCGACAGTCACGCTATTGCCGCGGCCATTGCTACCATAGAAGGAAAGTCCGCTCTGTGGTGTCTGTTTTACGCGGTAATCCTGGTCAGACGCCAGGCGAGTGGAATCAGAAACTGCGGGAGCCAGCAGAGTGAACGTCAGATAGTCGCGCCGATTGATAGGCAGTTCGCGAATGGTCTGTTCCGTTACCACGTTCGCCTGCGCGCCTCTTTCGGTTTCAACGACGGGCGGCTCCGCCGTGACTTCAACCTGTTCAGAGACCTGCGATACCTTCATGGGAAAATCGACGGTAGAAGTCTGGCCGACGTTTACTACCACGTTCTTCGCCACTTCCGACTGAAAGCCTGACTTCGACACGCTCAGGCTATACGTTGCCGGCTGCAGTCCGGTCAGGCGAAATTGGCCATTATTATCCGTGGCCACCGTGTGCTTGATGCCTTTGGCAATGTCGGTCGCTGTAATATTTGCGTTAGAAACAACTGCGCCGGACGGATCTGTGACCGTTCCCCGGATATCACCCGAGGCGCCGACACCCTGCGCGTAAACCATGCCTGTAAGCATCAGGCACGCAAGAAAGATTCTCAACAAGTGGACTAACCGCATAAACCCTCCCAGGTAGCAGTGGCGAATCGTGAGGAAATGATCTGGTACTGTCGCCCGATAGAGGTGGGCGAAAAGGCCAGTGAATACGTGAATGAGTGCTCATTCATGCGACGAATATCTCTATTACCCTTTATTGGCCGAGTATTATGCCACATGTTGGCAGCACGCCGTTTCTAAACTCAATCTTTAGTGCCTGCCGAACATCTTGCGCCCTCGGACGAAAACGTAAATGCCATTTAACGCCACCTTAAGCGAAGAAATAGGTGACGCCAAATTAACCACGACAACTCTATGGCAAAAGGCGCGTTCCTGCACCAGATTTCTTGCCGCGGAACCAGCAAGCGCAATTGTCCTTCAATTGAAAAGGGCGATGAATTATGTCCCGGCGGGACGGAATTGTCAAAATGGGCAAATCAGTGCTGTTCGGCAAAGTCCGCCTGTTGTAACCTTTCACGCCATCCAGATCATACCGATTTCGAAGCGCTCGTGGCTGCCTGGGACTTAGGCCCTCTTCGCTTTTCCAGAAAACTGGCAAATATGGCGCTGGCGCGAGCGGGAAAAAGCCGCTGGATCCGGTCAATACGGTAGGCGTCTGAGCCAATCAGCACGCGGTTCTTGTTTGCCAGAACTCCTTTGATGATCACATTGGAAGCCTCTTGTGGCGTAATCAATGCTACTTTCTTGAAATATTCTTCTGCTTCCTGGCGAGCCGCCGCTGTAATGGCGCGTCCAGCGCGGGCCCGGCTGGCGATTGGTGTGGCGATGCCCGCCGGATGCACTGAAGTGACTTTGATGGCGCTGGTGGCCCGCAGCTCTTCCCGCAGCGATTCGCTGAAGCCGCGAATGGCGAATTTGCTGGCAGCATACGCGGTCTGTCCTGGCGGACCAATCAGCCCAAAAATACTTGAGAGGTTCACGATATGCGCATCGGTCTCCCGCTGCAGGAGCGGCAAAAAGAATTTGCAGCCATGCACGACACCCCAAAAATTAATTCCGATCAGCCACTCCATCTCTTCTAAAGACACTTCAGCAAAAGTGCCCATCAGCGCGACGCCGGCATTATTGATGAGTAATGACGCCCGGCCAAAATCCCGCTCCACCGCGTGTGCGAAGCCCTCAACCGCAGACGCTTTCGAAACGTCTACTGTGTAAGTACGCGCGGTCGCATTGCCCAGCAGGGCGCGTGTCTCTTCCACACCGGCGGTGTTGACGTCGGCCAGGGCGAGCTGCGCACCAAGTTTCGCCAGGTCCACCGCCAGAGCGCGGCCGATTCCTGAAGCCGCTCCGGTTACAACCGCAACTGCACCTTTAATATCGCGCATAGGCGGAGAAGCATAACAAATCTGGATTGAAAGACTCCAAGTTGAAAATTTTAAATTCGCGACTCTGTCGTTATAGATAAGCGCCTCGTTTCCGCAACCCCGTCTTGACATCATGTGCTGCTGCCAGGAGAATGTCCGGCATGTCTGAATCGCTCAGCAGCAAGCTGGCCGGAATCACGCTACCTGATGTCGACGGCAATCCCACTCGCCTCGGTTCTTTGTGGGAGAGCGGACCGGCGGTGCTGGTCTTCCTTCGCCACTATGGTTGAATCTTCTGCGGTCAGCATGTCGCGCAGTTGCGCGAATTCGAAGACCAGTTCGAAAAGAAAGGCGCGCGTCTTGCGGCCGTTGGGCTGGGCGACGTGAGCTACGCCAAATTCTTTCGAGAAAAAACCGGCATCCAATTCCCACTTCTGATTGATGACAAGCGCGAGGCCTATAAAACTGTTGGCCTGCGCCACGCTTCCCTGCTTCATCTGCTGCGCCGCGATAATATGCAGGCCCGCCGTCGCGCTCAGGCTGCCGGACATAAGCAGCATCGCCTGGGAAAAGATCCTTTGCAGCTTGGCGGCAGCTTTGTGTTTGCGCCTGGGAATAAAGATCTCTTTGTCCACGTGAGTGAAACCTTTGGTGACAACGCCGCGCCAGCGGACATGCTGAAGGCGATCGCGTAGGAACCTAAACCGAAGAAACAGAAAACCAACATCTTTGAAACGCAGAGGAACAGGGGAAACAGAGGAAGAGCGGTTTCGGAAGAATTCTTTTCGCATTTCTCTAAATCCCGCAAATCTGTGTTATCCGTGTTAATCAGTGGTGAGGTTTTGGTTTTTCCGCAATCTCTTGCGATCAGTGTCATCAGTTTCTGGCTGTGGTAAGCCGCTTCTTCCCCCCTTCTTACAATTCTTAACTCGCTTTCTCTCTGGCTGGCCACAGATCTTTACCCTCACGACCGCAACAACTTCCGCCGCACGGGTTTGATCTATTAACGAACCCACCTTTTCAGGAGAGAAATAATGCGCAAGCTTGCGATCTCGATGTGTGTCTTTTTGTGTCTGCCGTTTATGGCCCTGGCCCAGAGCAGTGACAATGTTGCCACCCGCGGAACAATCTATGGCGGATATTCCCTGCTGCACAACAACAGCACCAATCTCAACGG
>DASYKK010000156.1:0-3716 GCA_035995565.1 Candidatus Angelobacter sp. | reverse complement strand
GTTCTACACCATTGACCGTCACCTTCATATCGCTGCGGGGAAAGCTTACCTTGTACGCGCCGTCCGGCTGAGCTTGACCGGAGCGTCCAAGAGCCTGTTCAATCGGCTGCCACTCTCCGGACTTCTCGCTGGAGGCCTGAGCAGCAAGCTGCGAAGCGCCGCCAAGAATAAAACTAACAAAGGATACAACTAGCATTCTTTTCGCTCTAATCATTTACTTTCTCCTAAGAATCGAAGACTCTTTCATTGTAGTATGGCGATTTTGACAAGCGCGGAATTCAAACCGCGACTTCCAAGAGCAAGCGAAGGCTCAGTGCATACCTTTGTACAACTCCAGAATCTCTGGCTGTGCCGAAAGTAAAGATCTCGGGTTCACGCGGCAGCGCTCCCGCCCGGCAGCTCCCGATTTCCATACCTCACCATAATGCGCAGGCATCTTAATAAAGGAACACATTCAACAAGGAGCTGCTATGCCTCATTACGGCCTTCTTCATGATCTAAAACTGGCAGACATTGACGACCTGCGTGGTGCGGAAGTGTACGGCGTGGACGATGAGAAGCTGGGAACGATCGATGACGTGATCTTCGATCATTCCACGGGAGAGATTCGTTACATCGTACTTAAAACCGGAGGCCTGCTTTCCCGCAGAAAAGTGATGGTCCAGGCGGACCGCATTGAGCCCTACGGTGAGCATGACAACAAGTTCTATGTCGACCTGGATAAGGAACGGCTGGAACTGCTGCCGGAATTCAAAGAGGAGGCACTGAAATCCGACGCCGATTGGTCTGCTTACGTGACAAGCTACGAAAAGCTTTGGACTGACAGCCCGCTTATGCACAACAAGGTCACCGGACGGATCATTACACCTCCGCATGAAGAAGAGGTACTCCCTGCGTCAGGCAACCAGCAGGCGCCAGCCACATCGGGCACAAAGATGGACCTGAAGCCGGAAAAAATGGGCAAGCAAGATGACCTGCTGGGCGTGGCGTCTGGCACGGGCAAGACCACGCTGCGGCCGAAGAAGCCTTCCATAGGCGGAAAAGAAGACGTGGAGATGATGCAGCGCGAACGCGAGTCACGGGAGGAGCCCGGTGTTCGCTCTGAGACTATTGGGGAGCCCGGCGTTTATAAACTTGACCCCATCGTTGAAACAGAACAGGGCGCCGGCCCGACGGAAAGTGAGAACATCGATCGCGGTCCACGATGGAACGCCTTTCAGGCGAACCTGCGCGTTGTTCGCCAGAGGATTGTCGTGGAATGCCCGCGATGCGCGTCACAGGAGAAGGCGGCTTGATTTAGCATCCCGAGCAAAGCGAGGGAACCCTATCCGCGCGAGGCTGAGTGAAAATTCCACGGACGTCATAAATACTTCCACTGGCAAAGCAGATTTATGAAACCGTGCTCTAGCCAGAGGGGCCACCGCAGTGGGTGGCCTTTCTGTTGATGTGAACAATCACGCCTGGTTGTCGCAAAGCAGCTGGGCAGGTTTTCCTCTCTGTTCCTTCGTGTCCTCTGTGGTAAAGGTTTTGACTTACTTCAACTCAGGAAAATCCTCTTCCCTGAATTCTGCATGATTGGACTGCGTGCTTTTCGCTCGCTCAGCTTCGGCTGTTCTTAGCTGAACACGGCGGATTTTGCCGGAAATTGTTTTTGGCAGATCCACAAATTCCATCCGGCGCACACGCTTGTACGGCGCCAGGACTTTGCGGCTGTGCTGGAAGATGGAGAGCGCGGTTTCGCGCGAAGGCTCACAGCCGGCGCGCAATGTGATGAATGCTTTTACCAGCGCATGCCGCAGCGGGTCAGGCGTGGGCACCACGGCGCATTCCACCACGTCAGCGTGTTCAATCAACGCGCTTTCCACTTCAAAGGGACTGATGCGATAGTCGGAAGCTTTGAATACATCGTCGGCGCGGCCGACAAAGGTGAGATAGCCTTCAGCATCACGTTGCACTACGTCGCCAGTGCGATAGACCGGGCCTTCGAGCGGAATCAGCTTTCCATCATCACCCTGGTAGCCGGGCATGAGCGCGGCTGGCGGCGGGTCGAGCGGCAGGCACAGCTCGCCTTCCTCCGCGTCTTTCTCATTGGCATCAAGCAGCCGCACACGATAGCCGGGAAGCGGGCGACCCATAGCGCCAACTTTGAGTTTCTGTCCCGGAGGGTTGCCGACCTGCGCCGTGGTTTCGGTCTGGCCGTAACCATCCCGAATGGTCAAGCCCCATGCGGTGCGGAGTTGTTCAATCACTTCAGGGTTCAGCGGCTCACCGGCGCTGGCCAGTTCGCGCAGATTCACCTTCCAGTCACTGAGTTTTTCTGTAATCAGCATGCGCCAGACCGTCGGCGGCGCGCAGAATGTTGTGACGCCACAGCCGGTGATGGCGTCGAGCAGACCGCGGGCACTGAAGCGCGACTGATTGATCACAAAGACTGTGGCTTCGGCGTTCCAGGGCGCAAAGAAACAGCTCCATGCATGTTTGGCCCAGCCGGGAGAAGATAGGTTGCAGTGGATGTCGCCGGGCTTGATGCCGATCCAATACATGGTGGAAAGATGGCCGACAGGGTAGCTGGTGTGTGAGTGCATCACCAGCTTGGGCTTGGCCGTTGTGCCGGAGGTGAAATAAAGCTGAAGGGGATCGCTGGCACGAGTCTCGCCTTCGGGCTGGAATTCGGCGGGCGATGCGTAACCCTGTTCGTATTCATGCCAGCCCGGGGCTTTGCCTCCGACGGCGATGCGGGTGCAGCTTCCGCAAGCGGCGTCGATTTTGAGCGCAAGATCGCCGGCGCAGACAATGTGGCGCACATGGCCACGGGGGATGCGGTCAGCCAAGTCATCGGCTGTAAGAAGCGTGGTGGCAGGAATAATCACCGCGCCCAGCTTCATCATGGCCAGCATGGTTTCCCATAGCGGCGGAATGTTGCCGAGCATGAGCAAAACGCGGTCGCCGCGGCGGACGCCCAGACTGCGAAAATAATTGGCGATCCGGTTCGAGCGCTCAGAGAGTTCTGCAAATGTGAGCTTGTCCTGACGGCCATCTTCATAGGCCACCCATAGCGCTGTCTGGTCGCGACGATCATTGGCGGCAATCTGGTCAAACCAATCGAGCGCCCAGTTAAAGCGGTCAAGCTTAGGCCATTGGAAGCCTGCGTAAGCTGTGGCGTAGTCGTCGCGATGCGCAAGGAGGAAGTCGCGAGCGGAGCGGAAGGCCTCGGTAGGTTCAGACAGCATGGCGGTTTGAATTTTAGACCATTTTGTCTAACCGCTCACGGGTTTCGAAATCGCCTACTATAATCCAGCCGTGCACAAGGCGTTTCTTATTTACAACCCAGCCTCAGGGCGGAGACGAAAGAAACGGAAGCAGGCCATCGCGGCCATAGAGGAAGTCTTGCGGGCGGCTGGCGTCGAGGTTGAGACTTGCGCGACGACGCATCTGGGCAGTGCCATCAGGCAGGTGCAGGAAGCGGTAGCCCGGGGCTTTGACACCGTAGTGGCCTGCGGTGGCGATGGCACGGCCAACGAGGTGCTGAACGGCATCATGCAGTCCCCGGGTGGCGACGTAGCATTAGGGCTGCTGCCACTAGGCAGCGGCAACCTGCTGGCCTCAGATCTGGGACTGCCGTCTGATCCTGTCAAGGCAGCGAAAAGGCTTCTGACTTATCGGCCGCGCGAGTTTCGTCCCGGGCTGGTGTGTTCGCAGGGAGAAAATGGCCCGGA
>DASYKK010000155.1:0-4791 GCA_035995565.1 Candidatus Angelobacter sp. | reverse complement strand
ATCTATGGACCCGTCTTGATCGCGGCGCTATCCGACCCGCGTATCGGAGTCGAGGTGGAGGGGATCAACTACTTTGCCGACACGCTGCTGTTTGCCGGAGTCATCCTGGCGCTGGCGAGTGCGACGCCACGATCCGGTGTAGTCGGGTCGGCCAAAAGAAAAGGTGCCGGTTAAGATTTGGGAGTAGTCGATCCCACCCTTTGCTGCGCAAAGGATGGGGCACCGGCGCAGCGGAGCAACAGATAAGAAACGCGGGAAGCGAGGATTATGACAGCAACAAAAGCGCAAAACGCTAATAGCAATAAAAAGGACTTGTCACCAAAGCAGCGTGAAGAGCTGCTCAGAGCCTTGAAAGCCCGTTTTGAGAAAAACATGAATTGCCATAAAGGTCTTGAATGGGGCAAAGTGCAAGCAAAGCTGGAAGCTAATGCTGAAAAATTGTGGTCACTCAATCAAATGGAAAGAACCGGCGGTGAACCGGATGTTGTTGGTCATGATAAAAAGACGGGCGAATACATTTTTTATGATTGTTCAACGGAAAGTCCTAAAGGCCGCAGAAGTATTTGCTACGACGGTGAAGCGCTGGAGTCAAGAAAAGAACATAAACCAAAAGACAGCGCTGTTGGTATGGCGACTGCCATGGGCATTGAGCTTTTGACGGAAGAACAATATCGAGAGTTGCAGGAACTTGGAGCTTTCGATACGAAAACGTCGAGCTGGGTGAAAACACCTTCTGATATGAGAAAACTGGGCGGCGCCCTCTTTTGTGATCGCCGCTTCAACACTGTTTTCGTGTATCACAACGGTGCGGAATCTTATTATGCCGGCAGGGCGTTCCGTGGCTCGTTAAGGGTTTAAATTTTGCGCGCAGCTGCTCCCAGCAAGCCGGGGGGGCCGCAGCACGCGCGGTTTCGCGTGTTGGGGTGGAAGCCCGGTTTTGGCTTGGTGGAACGAAAAGCAGCGGAGCGCGCACAAAAATTCCTGTGCCGCACCTCCGGAGCTCAATTCTATTTCAGCTTTCCCAGCGCTGCTGCGCTGGGCTAACTTCTGGTCGCGCCTGCGGCGCTTCGATTATCGGCGCGAAAGAGATCGAGGTCGCCGAAAGATTTTAAGAGAAATATTTCCCCTGCTATCCTAGAAGCGTTCGTTGCTCCACTATTCAGCACGCCCCGAAGGGACCCATGGCCGCACTGATTGATGCCATCGACATCAAGCGCAAAATGTTTTTCGAACTCGACGGCACGCCGTTCCACTGCCTTGACGTGGAGGTGAACACTCCAACCGCCCGTGGCGGCCAGACGCTGGTCCGCCTGAAGATGCGTAATCTCCTCACCCGCGCCGTGTTTGACAAGACGTTCAAAGCCAGCGACAAGTTCAAGGACCCTGACCTGGAAATGGTTCCGGCGTCTTTCTCATATAGCGACGCGGACGGTTTTTACTTCATGGACCAGGAGAGTTATGAGACTCTCACGCTGTCACAGGAGATGATTGGCGACGCACAGGATTTTCTTGGCGAAGGCCTTATCATCCAGGTGCACAAGTACAACGGCAATCCCATCGGGTTGCAACTACCTCCGCATGTGGAGTTGACGATCGCCCAGACCGAGCCCGGCGTGCGTGGCGATTCGTCCGGCGGCAACGTGACCAAACCCGCCACGCTGGAAACCGGACTCGAAATCCGCGTGCCTCTTTTTATTAAAGAAGGTGAGAAGGTCAAGGTGTCCACGGAGACGCGGGAGTTTGTGGCCAGGGCGTGACGCAATTGATCGGGTGATCGGGACATCTGGTGATCGGGTGATCGCAAACCAAACCTTGAACCACAAAGGACACGAAGGAACACAAAGGACGGCTGCACCTCTCCTGCTGCGCTTGCATAAGCCGAGGATTCCAATCCGCGTTCACCCGCGGCAATCCGCGGTAAGAGTTCCTTTGCTATCCTTTGCTATCCTTCCTACGAATGGCCTTCAAACGCCCTAAAGAGATCTTCGACGAGAACACGCTTTACGACTACGCGGTCGGAGCGCTGGGGCGCCGCATGCGGACCGTGGCCGAACTCAAACGCCTGATGCGCCAGCGTGTGCCCAAAGACGAGATTGGCCAACTGCTGGTTGACATGGTCATTTTGCGACTGAAAGACCAGAAGTATCTGAATGACACGGATTACGCTACTGCATTCTCCGGTTTTCGCCGCGACAATCAGAAGTTCGGACGCCGCCGCGTGATCACTGACCTGAAAGTCAAAGGCGTGCATACGGACGTGATCGAAAAGGTTGTCGAAGAAACCTACGCCACGGTCAACGAAGAAGAGTTGGCACGGGCTTACCTGAAACGCAAACGGTTGAAGAAGCCTGCCAATGACAAAGAAACGGCACGGATATTTCGCGGGCTGATGCGGGCTGGATTCGGCGTGGGAGTGGCGATCAAGGTCCTAAAGAACTGGCAGGTCGACGACGAGTTGCTGGCGGCGCTACAGGAAGAAACGGAAGAGCCGTAACCAGTAAGCTATTAGCTTACCGTGCCATCGCCAACGCCAGGTTCGGCTGCGAAAGCCGCTCGACGGTTTCTTCCATGGTGACATCAAAATCGTGGCCGCATCTGGGACAGACAATCTGCTGATGTCCCTCTGAGCGGCCGGAGGTCTTGCGCACCGGAAACGAATCCCCGCGAGGGCATTTGACGAAAGTAATATCTCCGGCGGCCATTGGCGAATCTCCTTGTCCGGCAGCAGCTTCAATGTGCAAGCCTGACTCTTTCACGATATCGGTGCGAGGATTACGCCAACAAGTTACTGTGGTGACGTTACTGTTGCATCATTGAATACTTCCGACTGGCGCCGCGGTGCCGCGCGATAAACAGCCAATATTTACTGGGGTTTGCGCTATGTTTAGTCCGGCCAAAAGTGAAAGAGGGGAAACTAAAGTTTGTGCCATGCTTCCTTAATCGCATTCACCCTTCACGGTTCCTGAATCGTTGTTCTGGCTACCTGTTGTCATGCCCGACGCAATGCACAATCTTCGCTACGAAAAGAACTTGAGCCAAATCTAACTTTCGTGGCGTTCCATTTTGGGACATGTTTTTGCAACTTTAACGAAAAATCCATATTCATTTCGTTCGCAGCGACTATTATTTCCCGTGATCAAGGGGCCCTGAAACAAATCTGGAGGCTGGATGATGCAACATCTGCGCCGTAGTCGTTTGTTGTTGGCTGTACTTCTGCTGGTTGTTCCGACAACGCTTTTCGCCCAATGCGGCGTGGAGCGCTGGTCAGTAAAGACGGGGACTGACGCTGATGTCGGCCTGGTCAACCTGAATTCCTCCACCAACACAACTATCTCGGCGATGCGCGCGTTCAGCACGCCCAGTCCCATTCCCGCGAACAATCGGGTGTCTCCGGCAGAGACCACGCAATGGGTGATCAACGCCACGCTGACACTGTTCAAGCTGGAAAGCGACTCGGACTATCATCTGATCCTGCAGGACGCCTCAGGTTTGACCATGATTGCGGAAATTCCATCGCCAACGTGCGTTGGGGCAGGCAGTCCTTTTTTTGCGGGCATTCAGAATGCACGTTCTGAATTCAACGCCAGGTTCACCGCGACCACAAGTTTCCAGACGGCAAATATTCCGGTCCAGGTTAGAGGCGTGGGCATGTTTGATTTCCTGCACGGGCAGACCGGCGTCGCGCCCAACGGAATTGAACTGCACCCGATACTGGACGTGATCTTTAACCCCGGTACGACGGCCGATTTTAGCGTAGGCGCTTCGCCCGCCAGCCTGTCTGTAACGCAGGGTTCCTCGGGCAGCACTACGATTTCAACATCAACTACCGGCGGCTTCAATTCTGCGGTTGCATTGTCGGCATCTGGGCTGCCCGCAGGCGTAACAGCAAGTTTTAATCCAGGCTCGATTGCCGCTCCCAGCAGCGGCAGTTCAACCCTTACATTTAGCGCCAGCGGCACCGCGACCACCGGCACTTCAAGTATTACGGTGACGGCCAGCGGAGGCGGCGTTACACATACATCGACCGTGGCGCTGACCATTAGCCCTGCGGCTGCTCCGAATTTCACGGTGAGCGCATCGCCAGCGAGTCTCTCGGTGACGCACGGAAATTCCGGCAGCACTACGATTTCAACATCGGTCACTGGCGGGTTTAATTCTGCTGTATCTCTCTCCGCATCAGGATTGCCGACAGGAGTAACTGCCAGCTTTAATCCGGCATCAATCGCCGCGCCGGGCGGCGGCAGTTCAACATTGACATTTAATGTTGGCAGTACGGCAATCACCGGAACTTCAAGTGTGACCGTGACCGCCAGCGGAGGCGGCGTTACCCACAGCACAAATGTATCTTTAACGGTGCCCCAGACCAATGTCTTTGGCATCGCACCGCCAGACCATGTGGTGATCGTGATTGAAGAGAACCATTCTTTCGCTTCTATCATCGGATCATCTTCGGCTCCATACATCAACAGCCTTGCCCAGCAGGGCGCGTTGTTCACTCAATCTTTTGGTGTAGAGCATCCCAGCCAGCCCAATTACCTGGACCTGTTCTCGGGATCGAACCAGGGCATTACCGATGACACCTGTCCGCATACGTTCTCAACTGAAAATCTGGCTAGTGAATTGGCAGCGGCAGGCCAGACCTTCACCGGATTTTCAGAAGACCTGCCGTCTGCCGGTTCAACGGTGTGCACCTCGGGAGGTTATGCGCGGAAGCACGCACCGTGGGTAAACTTCACCAACGTGCCCACCACTTCGAACCAGCCGTTTACCAGCTTCCCGACAGACTTTACG
>DASYKK010000154.1:0-2755 GCA_035995565.1 Candidatus Angelobacter sp. | reverse complement strand
GATCTTATGATCGTCAAAGTGCCAGATGCGGGTGGCAACTTCGTCGATTAAATCGTGATCGTGCGTCACCAGAAACACTGTTCCCTGATAGCGCTGTAGCGCGATGTTGAGCGCGTTGATCGACTCGAGATCAAGGTGGTTCGTAGGTTCGTCCAGAACCAGCACGTTGGGCTTTTGCAGCATGAGCTTGCAGAAAAGGATGCGCGCAGCCTCGCCGCCGGAAAGCACGTCAGTCTTTTTAGTGGCTTCGTCGCGCACAAACAGCATCTGCCCCAGCAGCCCGCGGATCTCTTCATTCGAAACCGAAGGGTCCCACTGGAAGATCCAGTCAAGAATATTGCTGCCTTTTTCGATCAGGCTGCGATGGTCCTGCGGGAAATAACCGATCGCCGCTTCGTGTCCCCAAGTGGTTTTGCCCGCATCAATAAATGGGCCGTTATAACCGGAGGTCTGCCGCAGCTCAGTTTCAGGCGTATTGGGCGAATTGGCTAGCAGCGCGTTCAGCAACGTGGTCTTGCCCGCGCCGTTGCGCCCCATGAGCGCGATTTTTTCTCCACGCGTTACGCTGGCGGTAAAGTCCTGAATGACGTGGTTGTCACCGTAGGATTTTGTCACACCTTCGAGTTCAAGAATGTGTTTGCCTGAAGGCCGCTTCATTTCAAACTTGATGAACGGACGGGCGATGTTGGATCGCGCCAGCTCCGTCACCTGCAACCGCTCAACTTCCTTGCGGCGCGACTGCACCTGGCTGGAACGCGTGCCGGCGGAAAACCGCTGAATGAATTCTTGAAGCTGCGCGATCTTCTTTTCGCGCTGCGCGTTCTGGCCTTCGATCTGTGAGCGGACCTGCGTCTTGGCCATCACCATATCGTCGTAACCGCCGGTATAAGTGATGATGGTTTCGTAATCAATGTCGGCGATGTGGGTGCAGATGCTGTTCAGGAAATGGCGATCGTGCGAGATCGTGATCAGCACGCCGTCATAGCGGTTAAGAAAATCCTGGAGCCAGTGAATCGAATCAAGATCAAGATGGTTCGTCGGCTCGTCCAGCAGCAGAGCCTGTGGATGTCCGAAGAGGGCCTGAGCCAGCAGCACGCGCATTTTTTGTCCGCTGGGCATCTCTCCCATCTTGCGCTCATGGACGCTGTCAGGAATATCAAGGCCTTGGAGCAGAATGGCCGCATCGGTCTCGGCGGAGTATCCGTCTTCTTCGCCGACCACGCCTTCCAACTCGCCCAGGCGCATGCCATCTTCATTGCTCATTTCGGGCTTTTCGTAGATGTGATTGCGCTCTTCCATGGCGGCCCACAGGCGTTTGTTGCCCATGATGACGGTGTCGATCACGCGATAAGCGTCAAAGGCGAACTGGTCCTGACTGAGCACGCTGAGCTTT
Source organism: Candidatus Angelobacter sp. (assembly GCA_035995565.1). Taxonomy (GTDB): domain Bacteria; phylum Acidobacteriota; class Terriglobia; order Terriglobales; family Acidobacteriaceae; genus Angelobacter. Next base: position 1,362 of record DASYKK010000154.1, on the reverse strand, counting down.
TTAGGACGGACAACGCTGCCCTTCTGCGGCTCAAGCTCGCCGGAGAGCAGGTTCATGAAGGTAGTTTTTCCCGCGCCGTTGGGACCGGTAAGGCCATAGCGCTTGCCCGGCGTAAACGCCGTCGAAACCTCTTCAAACAATATTTTTGCGCCGTAGCGCATGGACACGTTACTGACTGAAATCATTAGGTTTTCGGGAACTGCGAAGGGGATTCCGGCTTACGCGGCGGGAACGCAGCTGCAGAGTTTATTTTAGCATGTTCGCAATGTTTACCGCGGATTTGCGCGGATGATCGCGGATCAGGATTTTGCGGCGAATGTAGGCGAAATGAGCAACTCTCAGTTGCGAATTAGCCAAGATTCGCTCTGTTTGAGCTTTTGCTTTTCTCCGTGTCTCCGTGCCTCCGTGGTAAAGATTTGGTTTCCGATTTCGGCGATGACTCGCGATGTCGGCGATCCCGGCGATTCCTTGACCCCATCCCCAGTGCCCTCTATAGTTTAGGATTACCCGCTTGCGATGACGAACCCGATACAGACCATCAAAGACCTCACGCAATCGGCGCTGGGCGACATCCACGCCGCCGCCACGCTGGCCGAACTCGAGAAGGTCCGCGTCGCGGTGCTGGGTCGCAAGGGCGAACTCGCCGGCATCAGCAAGACCTTCGGCGCTATGGCTCCGGAAGATCGTGCCAGGGCTGGACAGCTTCTGAACGAAGCCAAAGCCACGCTGGAAAAGTCGTTGGAAGATCGCAAGGCGTCGCTCGAAGGCTCGGAATCCGACCAGCGCTTCAAGTCAGAATGGATTGACCTCACCGTTCCGCCGCAGGGCATTGCGCCCGGCCACATTCATCCCGTTACGCAGGTACAGGACGAGATTGAGCAGCTCTTCACGTCCATGGGATTTCGCGTGCTCGATGGACCCGAAGTCGAAACTGGCTACTACAACTTTGACGCCCTGAACATTCCGCCTGACCATCCTGCACGCGACATGCAGGACACCTTCTGGATGACCGATGGCCATTTGCTGCGCACGCATACCTCGCCAGTGCAGGTGCGAGCGTTGCAGAAATACGGCGCGCCGATGCGGATGATCGCGCCCGGCCGCGTCTTCCGCAATGAAGAAGTGGACGCCTCGCACGAGCACACGTTCTATCAGGTAGAAGGCATGATGGTGGACCGCGATGTTTCCGTCAGCCACCTGATTTATTTCATGCAGACGCTGCTCAGCTCGGTCTTCGGCCGCAAGGTGACGGTGCGCCTGCGCCCCGGCTACTTCCCTTTTGTGGAACCCGGCTTTGAGCTCGACATCCAGTGCCTGATCTGCGGCGGCAACGGCTGCGCGGTGTGCAAGCAGAGCGGATGG
>DASYKK010000153.1:0-3659 GCA_035995565.1 Candidatus Angelobacter sp. | reverse complement strand
AAAATAATCGACCTCAAGGTTGTTTTCGTCGGCGAATACGAAATCCAGCTCTGGCGAAGCTCGCGTCCCCAAATTGCAATCACTGACGTACATTGAATACCCAACGGTCCTTTTCTTTCTTAAAAATCGCGGTACCTGGGCGCGGCGGATTATTGGCTTCAGAGGGTACGGGAATTGGCAGGGCCGGACCATTATTCAATCCGTGCGGCTCGCTCCAAAATATCCGCAGGCCATCCTTTTGGGATGGAGTCAGCGTGGAATACACCTCGCCGTCCTGATGCAACGCCTGGCCCAATGGGGTGACATCCCACTTCCACGAATAGGTATATTCGTAAGTATCGAGTTCTTGCTTAGGACCAGCCACATTAAAGGCGTGCGCTTTTGCGATGGGAAAGCTGACCTGATATTCGTCACATCCGTTACCAACCCGGTGATATATCGGCTTGCTACCATCAGCGCTCAAGATCGACTTCCCTTTTTCGGTTAAGCTCACTTCCCAGCGGTTCTTTTCCGCAGGCTTGACTGTCACCAGACCTCCCTTCACAGCCACGATCGTTTGCAGATCGGTTTCCGGCCTGTACCCGACATCAATAGGTTGCCCAGCGCTCAGGAAGAAACATTCCGTTCCTGTCCGGCCGATATCGAAGCTCAGGACTTGCGCAAAAGTGACGTATCGACCGTTGATTTCCTGCAGGGCCTGGTCCTTGTCGGGAGGAAGATCCGCGGAACGCTTAGCGGAACAAGAAACCAACTGAACAAGAACGAATACAAGCCAAAACTTATTCATGTTTTTCTTCCTGGACAAATAAAAGAAATGGGATGCCTACTCTGAGTCCATTAAAGCGACCAACATAATAGCAGCAACAGGACGCCTGCTTTGCGCATGAGCTACTCTCCCTGGGAACCCGAGATACTATTGGAAAGTTTCGCTGGTTGTAAAGATCAAAATTAACTACCCCAGAAAAACGAATATTCTAAAGATCTCGATCGTGCAGCCAGCGCGTTATGCTTTAAAAAGTTATGTCTTATAGAACTGCGGAAGTTTTTTGACTACACTTCCTCCGGCGAAAGAAACAGCCTGCGTCAGCTCATTGAAGTGTCCATCAGTAAAGTTTCGGGTTTTGCCGACTGTTTTCCGCTTTCCGCCCATCACATAAGCGGCCACGAGCACGTGAGTCGGCGGATAATCCTTCCAGTACGCCATGAGATCGTTCAGTTCCCACAAAGTAAGCTTCTCGATCTCGGAGAACGTCCATCCGGTAGCGGTGGCGACGTGGCCAAAGACAAACGGCCAGTCCGCTATACCGGTACCGGAGTCGGTTCCCCCGCGGCCGCCTTTTTGAGACCCGACACTTCAAGCATGGCATTGAACAGAACATTGAAATCGTCAAAGGTAAGGCCGTTCTCAAGCTGCTCCGCGGTGAGGTCCTGATGCACTTTTCTCACTGCATTCAGGATCACAGGCAGGTATCTCAGCAAAGAGCTGAGACCAGAGTTTTCAGACGAAGCTTTGTCTTGAAACAGAACATCCAGTTGCCGCAATTCACCGAGCGTAAGGGACGAAACAGTCAGTTCTCCGAGCGAAGTCGGAACCGTTTGCTGCTTAAGCATGATTTCCTCCTGATAGAAATTGGCAAAACCGTTGTATAAAAAAGCGGGCGCGGCAAGGCCCGGCCCGCACTTGGAGAGAGCTATTCGTTGGAATACATGTCGATGACCTGGCCGGCGGCGTTGGCAAAGGCCTCAAAGTCAAATTCAGGAATGATGAAGTCTTCCTGCTTGGTGGCAAAGCTGAGCTTGGATGCCACCACCGAATACAGCAGCACGTTGAACTGGTTTCCGTTGTACACGTTTTCCAATAGCACCTGGATGGTCGGCGCGAAGCCCATGAGCTGGTTGGTGATATTGAGCTGTGTTCCGGCCGCCGCAGCGGTGAAGGTGTATGAGATCAGGGCCGCCGCACCCGTGTCTGCAGCCGCAAAAGTGTAAACGCCGGTACCGGTGTTCACGCTGTATTGACCCAGCACCGGAGCTGAAGCCACGCGGGTAAGAGGAATGCCGGTATTTGTATATCGCACGCCCCAATCCTGCTTGAATTGCGCAGCATTGGAAACGGTGATCGTAAACGGCGTTGTCGGAACCGTGGCGATCTCATCCAGGGCTGTCTTGACCATACCGGTGCCCAACGGTTGGCCGAAAAACAAGTCGTTGAGCATTTTGCCGTTGATTGCGGCAAACTTTGACTTCCCGGTGATCTTGCATTTTCCGCGGGCCACAGCCTCAGGGAACTGCTTTTGCCCGTAAAGCTGCTTGACGTCGCCCGAGATATCGAGCGTGACATCCTGCAGCGTTCCGAATTTCATGGGAGTGGGGTTCGCGGCGGTATTGCCGCCTACGGGAAAGCCCCACAAAAGTGCCTGCGCCAAATTCAAACATTTTTTGTTTCTCCTTTTGGGGAGTCAGCCCCGCACTCCCAGAAATGAAGCGGCTACGGCCGCTGAGCCGATTGCGGCTCTTAATGAAGGTGGTTTCTAAGCGGTGGTGAGAATTTCTACCGGCACGACTGCCAGCGCCATGGCGCCGACAACGTTTTCCACGATCTCTATCTTTCCCTCAATGCGGCAGTGCGACACCTTGCCGCCGAGAGACTGCGCGATTCCCGGCGTCGCGCCGCGAATGGCTGCTTCCACAGCGTCCAACAGCAAATTGAGTTCGGTAGAAGGGACTGAATTCGGTTCGCTGTCTCCCGCGGTGTAAAGAACAAGATCGACCGCGAGTCTTGCATGGATGGGAAGACCATTCACGCTTGTGCCGGTCAACTCGTCTTTCTGCACCTGATACAACGACGGGCGGTCTGCCGGCGACAGTTGCGAGGGATCCTGCCAGCGCCGGCTGACCGTTTTGAACGGACCAGCCGGCGTAAGAAGCGCGCCCTGCAACACGGAGAACAACGCGGAATAAATCTGTTCACGGGGAAAAATCACTGTGACACCTGAACTTGCTGGATTGCCTGCTCAAGCAGATCTTGGCAATACCTGTTGAAGATCATTGATTGCTGGGCGCAGATACGGCCGCGGATGAATGTAGGGGCGATGTCCGTCTTTTTTCTTGAATGGCCCTTTACGCCCGGTGAAGCCGCCGTATTCGTGAATACGAGCGTAGGGAAGCTTCGATCCAATGCTCACAGTGAGAGTCTGACCGTCAGTCTTGGTCTCAATCGATTGCAGGACCGAATTCAGCAGTTTGCCGCTCCGGGAGGTAAGCACATCACTGGAACCGCCTTTGCCCCCTGATCCAGCAAAATATTTTGGCACCGCAGTCTGCAGCGATTGATAAATGAGCGGCTGGAGCGCCTTGTAAACGTCGGCCACCAGACGAGGCGCGAGCCCGTCCAGCCGCTGCTGAAGCTGTTGTACGGCTGAATCGTCAATCTTTACGCTAATCACAGCGCTAACCTCCTATACCGGCTAAAAATGGCCATCGAACGCGGCGGAACGTCTCCCATATCGAACGAGACATTTACCTGGCCGCTCATGCTGTTAGATTTTTCGCCAATGCGTACACGCTGGCGATAGGTCAACGCAAATGCCTCAATCGCTGCCTGCTTCAGGTCAAGGGGCACACTCGGGTAGCCCGCCGCATATGAAAGCTGGACGTTT
>DASYKK010000152.1:0-4492 GCA_035995565.1 Candidatus Angelobacter sp. | reverse complement strand
TTGTTCCCCCGCCAATTATATTTTCTGCTGTGCTGGCGGTCCTGACTGGCTGGGCGGCATGGCTGGCAGGAACGTTGCGGCATAGCTGAATGGAAAAAAGCCGCCCATGGGGCGGCCTGATTAGCTAAAAGACTTTTACTTGAAGAACCCGTCCGCTTGCGCCAGACGCTTGTTGACTTCATCCCAGTTCACCACGTTCCACCAGGCTTTCAAGTAGTCAGGACGCCGGTTCTGGTATTTCAGGTAGTAGGCATGCTCCCAAACGTCATTGCCGAATACGGGAAATTCTCCGTTTGAAATCGGATTATCCTGGTTGGGAGTTGAGGTGATCTTGAATTCGCCAGTCTTGGTGCGGACCAGCCAGGCCCAGCCGCTGCCGAACTGATTTACGCCGGCGGCTTCAAACTTCTCTTTAAATGCGTCAAAGCTGCCAAAGGTTTTGTTGATGGCATCGGCAACGGCGCCGGTTGGGTTGCCGCCTTTCGATGGGCCCATGATCTGCCAGAACATGGTATGGTTCACATGTCCGCCGCCGTTGTTACGAATCACGCCGCGAACATCTTCCGGCAGCGCACTCAGGTTGCGCAGCAAGTCTTCCGGACTTTTGCTTCCCAGTTCAGGATGTTTCTCAATTGCACCGTTCAGCTTGGTTACATAAGCCGCATGGTGCTTGTCATGGTGCAAGTGCATGGTTTGCTCGTCAATGTGCGGTTCCAGCGCGTTGTACGCGTATTGCAGCGCCGGGACCTCATGTGCCGTTATAGTTCCTTGTGCCATTTCAACCACCTTTCATTTATAAGTACCGGACTCATAATCTTGGATGATCTTGCCCTTGCCTGCGATGCTGCATTGCAGTACTAAAAGGCCTTGAACGCCAACTCCAGCAAAGTTTTCTGCTCCATCTCATGCGCGGTATGCGATCCAGTGGATGGGCTCGATGATGGCGAACGCTTGACCGAGCGGAACGGTGTACCGTGGGCCAGACGCTCCAATTGCGGCGTCAGAAAGTTGAGGGCGCCCATGTTTGCAGGCTCTTCCTGAACCCAGAGAAATTCTCGCGCGTTCGTGTGCTGTGCGAAGGCCGCTTCCAATTCGGCTTCAAGCAACGGAAAAAGCTGTTCCAGGAAAATAATGGCCGTCTTGGTATCGTTGCGCCGCTTGCGTTCACGGCGCAGTTCATGACCAACTTTTCCTGTACAAACAATGACGCGCTCGCCATTGGTGATTTCGCGGTCCTGAATCACGGTTTGGAACTTTCCATCGGTTAGTTCATTCAATGGACTGGCCGCGTCAGGGTGCCGCAACATGCCTTTGGGCGTAAACACGACCAACGGCTTGCGCCAGTTGCGCAACGCCTGTCGCCGCAGCAGGTGGAAATATTGTGCGGCTGTAGATGGCTGAGCGACCTGAATGTTGTCTTTGGCAGCGAGTTGCAGGTAACGCTCAATGCGACCGCTGGAATGTTCCGGTCCCTGTCCTTCATAGCCGTGCGGCAGCAACATCACCAGCCCTGAAAGCAATCCCCATTTGTCTTCACCAGCCACAATGAACTGGTCGATAATTACCTGCGCGCCGTTGGCAAAATCGCCAAACTGCGCTTCCCACAAAGTGAGGCCGTCAGGATAGTCACGGCTAAAGCCATACTCAAAGCCCAAGACCCCGGCTTCGGAAAGAATCGAATTGTAGGCTTCAAACCATGCCTGGCCAGGGCGAATATGACTCAGAGGCACGTACTCCTGCTCGTTCTCTGTGTCAATCAGAACGGAATGGCGATGATTGAACGTGCCGCGGCGAGCATCCTGTCCGGAAAGCCGTACTGGAACGCCCTCGATGAGAAGAGACCCAAAAGCCAGCGCCTCGGCCATGCCGAAATCCAGCGGCAGTTTGCCTGTGCCCATTTTCTCGCGCTGCTCCAGTAACTTCTTAACCTTGGGGTGAATGGCAAAATCCTGCGGATACGTCGTTAGCCTCTCCGTGATCTCCTGAAGTCTGCCTGCATCCACAGCCGTGGGTACTTCATACTCTGCCTTGTAGCGGCCACCCCGATATTTGTCCCAGTAGGCAGGAAGTTTGCGCAACACTGGAGATTTTTGCATCTGCGCCGCATGATCGTAAGCTGAGTCTACCTGGGCGCGAAAATTCTGTGCCATCTCGGCCGTATCGATCTTGTTCTGCTCGGCATAGATCTCAAACAGCGGACGGTGAGCATTGATCTTTTTGTAAAGCAGCGGCTGCGTGATGGTAGGATCGTCAACCTCGCTGTGGCCATGGCGACGGTAGCCGATGAGATCGATGACCACATCGCTGCCGAACTGGTAACGGTACTCAGTGGCCATGCGCGCAACACGCAGCACCGCTTCCGGATCCTCCGCGTTCACGTGAAAAATGGGAATCGGCTGGCGCTTGGCCAGATCGGACGAGAATCGTGAGGTGTGCAGCTCGCCCGGATTCGTGGTGAAGCCGATCAGGTTGTTTACGATCACCTGAATCGCGCCGCCAACCGAATAGCCTTTCAGTCCCGCAAAATTCAGTGTTTCCGCAAAAATGCCCTGGCCGGCAAATGCCGCGTCTCCATGCATGATGATGGGAAGAATTTCCTTTACGCCGTTTTCACCAATATGTTTTTGCTTGGCCAGTGTGCGTCCCAGGGCCACAGGGTCGACAGCCTCAAGGTGGCTGGGGTTGGAAACAAGGTGCGTGCGGATAACCTTGCCTTTGCGAGTGCGAAATTCGCCGGTAGCGCCCTGGTGATACTTCACGTCACCGCCGCCCAGCACGCTGCGCGGATCAACGTCTTCAAAGCCGGCAAAAACATTTTCCGGGGGAATGCCCACAACCAGGTTCATCACCGTGAGGCGTCCACGATGGCTCATCGCCATTACCGTGGTCGTTGCTCCCAGTTCGGCGCCGGTTTCGAGGACCACATCAAGCAGTGGGATTTGGGCGGTGGCGCCCTCGCCGGAATACCGCTTGGTGCCAAGGTAACGGGTTTGCAGAATCTGCTCGAACAGGTCAGCCTGAAGCAGGCGCTCAGCCAGCCAGCGACGATCCACCTGCAGCGGAGCCGAATTTTCCATTCGATTCTGGACCCACTCACGGCGATCGCGCTGTGGCAGATGCATGAACTCCGCGCCAATGGTCCCGCAATAAATCCGCCGGGCTTCTTTCGCGTCATTGTTACCTGTGGGCAGATCAGCATAGCCACCGCCAATCGTTCCGCCCAACGGATTCAGGTTGGCATCCAGGTATCCCCAGCGGCGGAAGGTGTCGAAAACCTGTTCGCGTTCAAGGGAAATTTCGCTCGTCGATAACTGTGCGCTTTTGCTGCTCATCTCGTGTGTGATCCAGACTGATATGGGCACCGCTCTAGCGGTAGTTCCTGAAGATTCCTAACTCTTGAGCATAACACTTTGCGCGGAGGAAGTTTAAGTGCCGCGCTGCGGGCCAATCCTCCGGACGTCTGTTAGATTTGCCAGTTCATGCGAGGGAGCAACTCTGCTCAGGTTGCCCAATCATCTTCCGTTAATTTTTGTTAAACCTCTCAGAACAGTGCGCGCGCGCAGCTTAAGCCCTCTACATCTAATCTTTTAACAGCACTCACTTGGGGATAAGGAGGAACAGGTTCATGCGCCTATTTTCAGGACTTTTAATTTCGACTCTGGCGTTGGGGACAATCGTGACCACAGGATGCGCGGAGCACAGGTCTCGGGCATACGATCCATACAACGGCTACGGCAATTCTGGCTACGGCAGCTACTACGGAGGTGAGGACTCCTATTACCGGCAATGGCTCACGGAGCGCCGATATAACTATGTCGAGTACAACCGCCTGAATCGCGAGCGCCGGCGGGAGTATTGGGAATGGAGAAATCAGAACAATGCGCGCTTCCGCCAGGACCAGCGTTTCCACGACAATCAACGGGTCTATAGGGACAACCAGCGTGTCTATCGGAATGATCATGACGCTGAAGATCGACGTGGCAGAGACTATGCTCACACACGTAACGGGGACAGAGATCGCCACCGCGACGACAAGGACCGCCATCAAGTGAGGAATCGCAATCACGACAAAGACGGCGATCATGACCGGGATAGGGACCGGCGCTAGTTAAATCCAGAATGAAGAAGGGCGGCCCGAGGCGGCCGCTCTTTTTCGTGCAAAAAACAAGCGTCCCGCGACGAATCGCAGGACGCCCGGCAGCCCTCCCCCAGAACTGCCTTACCACCGAGGGAAAGTCTAGAACCACCCTGTCCGTTCGTCCACGTCACTTTAGTAACAACTGGTGCGGCATTACCAATATCTCTTTTCTTCACAATTGTTTAGCCTAGGTCGCAACTAAAATGGAGCAGCTTCATCTAATACATTTGCTAGGATGGTACGTCGTACAACCGGCTGATAAATTCTTAATCAAGGCAGGACTTCATGGAGAGTGTGGGAATTCTGGAAATTACTGATGGCAATTTTGATCAGGAAGTATTGAAGAGCGATCAG
>DASYKK010000151.1:0-4192 GCA_035995565.1 Candidatus Angelobacter sp. | reverse complement strand
TGCCCGTTTAACGGCCTGGAGCGTCAGCGAACTCATCAACGCGGAGCGCATCAAAAAGAATCCTGATACCGTGCTGGCCTTCCTCTCCGCCGAGCGGCTGAGAAGGTTTGAGCAGTTGGTGAAAAGCCTGTGCGGGGACATTGAACGAGGGCTAATCAATGTGCGGACGGATGGAATGCAGGCGTTGTGTGAGTCTGTGAACGATCTCCAGCAGCGATTAGTCCAGGCGATCAATCGGAGGACGCAGGGGTTACAAGGTCCAGGACGCAGCCGGTTGAACTAGCTTCAAGGCGATTGATGCAACGCTACCGAGGGATGAGTACACGCCTGTCTCAAGCGGGTCCAGTTTTCGGCCAGATAAACCAGCATGTCGACCTCTGCCCAGAAGGCTTTTTTGAAGCCACATCCGGTACAGACCAGTGAAATGTCACGGGAGTCAAGGTGCGGATCAATACGGCGGCCGCACACAAGGCATCGGATGTCCCCGGCGACAAAACCGCTTTCGGGAGCATACTCACCCATAAACCTTATCCCATCAGCGTCTCTTGAAATTTGCATTTTTCCCGCTCGTTTATAGGGTCCATTTCTTTTTGCGCTTCTCAGTCGCACTCAAACCAAGGGCAACATCTGCCAACTTCAGGAACTTATTGCGCTCATTTGGCTCAACCAGCGGAAGTTTCCAATCGTTTTGGCGCGTGATCTGTTTGAAGCTAAAGGACGGAGCAATCCACAAGCCGCCCTTACTATAAGTGTTCTTGCCGTCCCTGGCCGTGTTGCCTTGCTTGTCTTTCTTAGGCATTTGAAACTCGTTATATTGCGACGTAATTGCCAAGGTTGAGCAGGTGTGTTGAGGCGTTGACAACACCTGCTCCCTGGGAACAAGGCGCAGCTTACCCTTAGACGACATGGCTCAGAATTAGAGTATTGCGAGTTGCTTTTGGTTGTAAGCACCTGAATTAAACTACTCTGCCCGGAGAGGAACTGAGATCCCGCATTCGTCGGACGCCCTATCCTTGCGGCGGGAAACAAATAACCCGCTCATTTTCTATTGACAATAAGGCGAACAAATGGTAGAGTCTAGCATTCGCCTCTGGGTGGAAGTGTGCCTGGAGGGTGGTCTTTGACAACAGAAACTATAAGCTCTTAATCCTTAGCCTTTAGTCAAATCCGCAGTGGCTTGTGACCGTCTGCCGACCGAACAGCGGAAACGAGAAAACAAGACTGAAATTGGGCCGAGTTTGACCGCTGAAAAGCATAAAAAAAGGCTTCGACCGTTCGGTCAACCGCTCGGTCGAATTGAGGTTTGGCGTTTGTTTTCAAGAAAATGTTTTATGGGGGGTGGGGTCATGGGCTGGGTACATAGGCAGAGGGCTGCAAGTCCGTTAACCACAAAGGACCGGGAAGGAAATCTGTGAACCCCCGCCAATTGACGGTTGATTGCTGAAAGCTAAGCCAATCTGGGATGACTTGGAATGATATCGCTGAAAGCTACGCCAATCTGGGGTGGTAGAGGGGGGAGGGCGGCGCGAAAGCGCGGCTTCGTTACCCGTCCTTACTCGATCCTCACCACCCGCTCGCTTACCTTGGGAAATTTATCGAACACTGCGGGATCGTGACCGGGGATGATCAATCTTGGCGAAGCAGCGAGTTGCCTCATGCGGTCCTGGGCGCGCAGGTTGGATGCGGCATCCAGGGTCTGGGCGATGGGGACATGCTTCTCCAGATTCTCGTAGAGATACATATTGTCGCTGGCCAGGATCACCGTACCGGCCTTGGTTTTGACGCCTACGTATTGCGACTGGAAGGTATGTTTGCCGCCGGTGTAACAGATAATGCCGGGAAGAATTTCCTGGGCGTCGCCGTTCACCAGGCTCACGCGCCCGGCCAGATTGAGTTTTACCGCGGCAAGCACGTCGTCCGGCTCAATACCGCCGTGGGTGCGCGGGCTCTGCCAGGCTTCACCGGTGTAATAGGTGTATTCATCTTCTTGCAGCCAGATGCGCGCGCGAGGGAAAAGGTCCATGCCGTCCGCGTGGTCCCAATGCATGTGCGTGATGACCACGTCAGTGACGTCTTCTGGCGTGAGCGCAGGCTGGCCGGCGGGCATGATTCCAGACTGGCTCACGGCTTCAGATGCTTTGATGAAGCCGTCAACCTTGAATTCTTTGAAGAACTGCGGGCGATAGAAACCGGAGTCGACAAGGATGTTGCGGCCGTTGCCGCGGATAAGCCAGACCGTCATGGCGATCGACAGCTTGCGTTGCGGATCGGCGCCGGCAATGAGCGCGTTGACGGGAAAGTCTGGAATGGAGGCGTAGCGGATGGCAAAGACTTCATACGCAGGCGGGGGAGCGGTCGGGAAAGTTGGTGCAGCCGGCGGGGGAGCGGCTGGCGTTGTCTGTCCGATGCCGGCCAAAACTGAAAGGAAAAACAGGATCGCAATAACCGATTTTGCTATCATTCTGGCTCCCTTTGGGGCATGATCCGCCTGCATAAGAAAGTATTAGAGAATAAGAGTGCATGAATAGCGCGGGAATGTCGAGAATGCTCAAGGTTCCATCTCTGTTTCGCCGCCTTGGGTTCAGCTTCCTGCTGGGTTTTGGACTGTTCATGCTTGGTGCAGTTCTGGAAGGTGTGATGCACGAAGGGGATTCGGGCATCAGCAGCTACCTCGACGATCTGATCATGGGAGTCGTTTCGGGGTTGGTGGTGTTTGCTTACGAGCAGCGCCGTTCGCGAGAAATACGGCGGAAGCTGGCGGTGATTTCCGCCATGAACCATCATGTCCGGAATGCGCTGCAGACGATTTCTTACGTGCCTTACACCGAGCAGGCGAATCAGATGCTGTTGATCCAGCAGTCAGTCAACCGGATTCAATGGGCGCTGAATGAGATACTGCCGGGAGAAAGTCATGAGGCTCGGAGTTTCCCGCCAACCATGGCCGTAACTGAGAGAGCCATGGCACCGGAGTCGCAAACAGGAACTTCGGCCAAGGGCTGAGGCGAAGTGGATGGAGTTAAGTTGTGCGGAAACGATAGTGAAAGCAAGCTGCTGCAAAATGCTCGTACACTGATACAATATCTGAAGCCTCAAATTGAGGCGGTATGCGGAAGCGAGTCCGCAGCCGAAATCCTGAGAGAAGTCGAAGGACCTCAACCTGATTTTTCCCGTCCCGTTTTTACGGAGAGGTGGCCGAGTGGCTGAAGGCGGCGGTTTGCTAAACCGTTATAGGGGCTAACACTTCTATCGGGGGTTCGAATCCCCCCCTCTCCGCCAGAATCTGTAAGTCCTTCCAGCAGAGCACTTTCTCGAAGTGCCAAGTTTTCTTTACTGCAGCACGACTGGTGGCAATTCGGCCGCCGGTTGCATACTGGTTGCATAAATCGCTTCCAGCGTGCGCATTGCCGCCGTGGCATCCAAACTGACCGACTTTACATAGGCATTCATGGTGGTGCTGAGATTCGAATGCCGCAGAATGGCCTGAATGATTTTGTCTTTCACGCCAAGCCGGTAAAGATTGGTTGCCAGCCCCCTGCGGAATGCATGCCAGCCGTGCCACTGGATGCCGGCTTTCGCCAGTGATGGTTTGATGATCTCAAACGCCAGCGTGTCAAAGTTCATCGGGCGTCCAAGACTGTTCGGAAACATTAGGCCGCTTGTCGGACTCCCGGCGGCCTGCCGCTTCTGCTCGAGAAACCGTGCTAAAGCGCAATCACCGGGATGGGTGCCGAACTCTTGGCGGTCTTGGGCTCACCGATATGACCCCGCCAAACCGACTGGGTAATCCGGATCTGCTCGCCGTCGTAGTTCTCCCACTGAAAACCCCGGAGCTCTCCGGCATTTTGACACACCATCCGCGTTCCAAAAAGCTTCAACACAAGGGCACGGTAAACCATTGATGAGCAGTGATCTTATTTCGCCCCTGTCGTCGTTCCAAAACCACATGATTGCGGAATGATTCTCCCGCAGCCAGCCAATGGTGATGCATCGCCAGAGAAGGCTCATCAGTCAGTGCAGATTGGGCACCAGTGTGCTCGCCGATGCTGGGACCCCAATTCTGGCTCAACATCTGGGATTGTCGCTTCGTCGCAGGGCGAGAGTTGTGGTTCTGTTCTTGTTTGACAAATGTGTTGGTTCGGAGTACAAGACATATCTAATCGCTAATTTCGAAATATCAGCCACCCCCTTGTGG